>NZ_CP121662.1:322777-645555 GCF_029714285.1 Rhizobium sp. CB3090 | reverse complement strand
CGGACCGATCACCACACGAAAGACGGTGAGCAGGAAGGCCAAGCTGAGAATAGCGAGCGACACCATGGCAGCGGCGGAGACGATGGAAGCGGCAATCATCGGAAAGCCTCCATGATTCGGCGCTCGAAACCCTCGGTTATGCTGCGTTTCACCGCCTCCGGATCGGAGCAGTCGAGCGCATGCACGTAGAGCGTCTTTCGGTCGTCGGAAACGTCGACCGAAAGCGTGCCGGGCGTCAGGGTGATGAGATTGGCAAGCAGAGTGATCTCGAAATCGCGGTCGACGGTCAGCGGAAAGGCGAAGATGCCGGGTTTCACATCCATTTTCGGGCTCATGACGGTTACCGCAACCGCCCACGCCGATTTGGCGAGTTCGCGTAGGAACAGCAGCAACAGCATCAAAATCCGCCCGATACGCCCGAGATAGAGTGCGCCGTAGGACCCGCGTACGGTTGCCAGGGCGAGCGCCGAGAGGGCGAAGCCAAAAACGAGATTGAGAAAAGAGGCGCTGCCGGTGACGGCGACCCAGACGATGGCGAGCAGCAGGTTGAAGACGAACATGATCATTGGGCCGCTCCTTCCGGAAAGACGGAATGCAGGTAGGCCGAGGGGTCTTCGAGGCCACCGGCAGCAAGCTGCGTCAGGTGCAACAGACGCTCGGGAAACAGACCAAATCCTATGATCAAGGCGGCAAGAGCGGCCAGCGGCAAGCCGGCGTGCCAGGCGATCGGCTGCGGCACGGCAATATCCTGTGCCGATCCTGGGCGCCAATAGGCCAGCAGAAAGATGCGGCCAAAGACTATGGTGGTGAGAAAGCCGGTCAACAGGATCGCAGCGGCAATCCACCAGGCGCCCGCGTCTAGCGCCGCCTTCACCAGAATGACCTTGGGCCAGAAGCCGGAAAATGGCGGCAGGCCGCAAGCGGCGAAAAACAGCACCAGCGACAGACCGGCGAACCAGCTATTTTGTCGGTAAAGCCCGCCGAGTGCGGCGAGCGAGAAGCCGCCACCAAGCCTGGCCACCTGGCCGCTCAGCAGATAAAGCGCTGTCATCAGCACCATGGAATGCAGCGCATAGAAGATCGTGCCGCTGAGACCGCCGGCACTGCCAAGCGCGACGCCGGCAAGCATGGTGCCGATACCGGAAATGACGACATAGCCGAACAGGCGGCGGATATCGCTTTCGCCGAGCGCGCCGAGCACGCCGGCCAGCATGGTCGCAATGGCAACGATCGCGGTGATCGGGCCCAGCCCGGCGTGCTCGACAGGCAGCAGCATCACCAAAACCCTGATCAGGGCATAGATGCCAACCTTGGTCAGCAGGCCGGCAAAAAGCGCCGAAACGGTAATGCGCGGCGTATGGTAGGACGCCGGCAGCCAGAAATTGACCGGGAATGCCGCGGCCTTCATGCCGAACGCGAGGAGGAACAAGCCGGCAAGCGTCATCAATGGTGCCGGATTGCCGGGCACCCTCGCCTTCATCGCGATATCGGCCATGTTGAGCGTGCCGAAGACGGCATAGAGGCAGCCGACAGAAACGAGAAACAGCGTCGTGGCAATGAGGTTCAGCACCGCATATTTCAAAGCGCCGTCGATCTGCTCACGCTCCGAGCCGAGGATCAGCAGGCCGAACGAGGAAATCAACAGGACTTCGAACCAGACATAGAGATTGAAGATATCGCCGGTCAGAAATGCGCCGCTGACGCCGGCAAGTAAGAGCATGAGAAATGGAAAGAAGCCGTAGCGACGACCGCTGGTCGTAATCTCGCCAAGTGCATAGAGGCTCGCTGCCAGAGCCACGATTGCCGCCGCCAGCGCCATGACTGCGCCGAGAAGGTCGGCGCTGAAGGCAATGCCGAAAGGCGGCAGCCAGCGGCCCATGACCATGGTCACCGGCCCGTCCACCGCTACCTTATAAAGCAAAGCCGCATCGATCAGCACCAGCAGGGCCAGGCCGGGAATGGCGATCCAGCCGTGCAGTGCGGTCCGGTCGCGCAACATCATCAAAATTGCGCCGAGGCCGATACACAGGGCCACCGGCAGGATGACCAGCCAGTGACTTGCTTGCACCGGCGCTGTCACCAGGGCGGCGGAAAGATCGAGAGCGGTGTTGGTCGGCGCTGCCATGTGGTCAATATCCCAAAGGCGGCAACGGCCGCTCTTCCGGTTCTGCCAGCCGCATTTCACCGGTATTGTCGGTCTTGAGGTCTTGATAAGCCCGATAGGTCAGCACCAGCAGGAAGGCGAGGAAAGAAAAAGATATGACGATTGCCGTCAGGATGAGAGCCTGCGGCAGCGGATTGGCGGCGTTCGCATCGAGCATATCGGCGCCGGCCGGAATGATCGGCGGCACTTCGGGCGTCACTCGGCCGGCCGTAAACAGCAGCAGGTTGACGGCGTTGCCGAGGATTGCGATGCCGAGCATGATGCGGATCGAAAACTTCGACAGCATCAGATAGATCGCGGCGGCGAAGAACAGGCCGACGAGCGTCGCAAAGACCACCTCCATCATTCCACCTCCCGCTCCTCGAGCGCCAGCGCGATCGAGGTGATGGCGCCGACAACGACCAGATAGACCCCGGCATCGAACAACATGACACTCGAAAGCGGCACCTCGACGCCGAAGAGATGCGGATAGATCCATAGCCCGGTCATAAAGGGCACGCCCGAGAAGATCGACAGCAAGCCGGCAGCCGTCGATGCCAGCAGACCGAAACCGGCAATCGTCAGCGGATGAAAGATGATGGCCCGGCGCACCGCCGTTACGCCGCAAGCAATGCCATAGATCGCCAGTGCGGACGCCGCGATCAACCCACCGATGAAGCCACCGCCAGGTTCATTATGACCACGCAGCAGCACGAAGACGGAGAAGAGCAGCATCAAGGCGGTCAAAAATGGCGCAGCAGTCCGGAAAATGACGGTGTTCATGGACGATCGGTCTCCATCGTCTCTTTCACGTCGGGGTCGTTGGCGGCAAGCTTGCGCTCACCGCCGGCGCGGATGCGGATCAGCGCCAGAATGGCAAGGCCGGTAATGGTAACGACGGCGATCTCGCCGAGCGTGTCCGTGCCGCGGAAGTCGACGATGATCACGTTGACGACGTTGGCGCCATGGGCGATCAGCTTGGAATAGTGGTTGAAGAACACCGTCAACGCCGCGTCGAAGGGTGCTTGCGTGACCTTCAAGAGCAGCAATCCGAAACCGAGGCCGCAGGCGATGGCAAGCGCTCCATGAAACAGCATCTGCAACGGCGAACGGCGATCGGCGGCCGACAGGCGCAGCCGCGTCATCACCAGCGCCAGGATGACGACGGAGAGGGTCTCGACCATGAACTGCGTGAAGGACAGATCCGGCGCACCGAAGAGCAGGAAGATGACGGCGACGGCAAAACCTTGAATGCCGAGCGAAACGATCGCCGTCAGCCGATCACGGGCAGCAATGACGGCCGCAAGACCGATGACGGCGATGAGGAAAATCGCCGCTTCATGCCACTGCATATCCGGCCATGATGGGATAGCGGGCAGTTCGCCATAGAGCACCGGCGGCGTCAGCAGCATTGCGGCAACGCAAAGGAAGGTGACTGTGACGTAAATCTCCAACCGGCCGGGCTGCAGAAAGCGGGATACGGTATGTGAAAGACGCACCAACCCCGAGATGAAAGCATCGAAGCCGTGATCCGGTCCCGGGCCGAGTTTGCGCAACACCACCGCCATGAAAAAGCGGGCGCGACCGAACTTCCAATAGACGAAGGTGCCGATCAGTATGGTCAAGGCGGAGAGCGCCAAAGGCACACCAAAATGTGGAACGAGCGAGATCGATATCTGCATCGCCTTGCCGCCGACGGCACTTGCCATCGGCGAGGATACATAAGTGTGCCAAAAACCCGAGACCATGGCAGCGGCTAGACCGAGAATGGCGAGCAGAACGGGGCCGAGCCAGAGCAGCGGCGGCGCCTCATGCGGATGTTTCGGCGTCTCCACGCGCGCGCCGATGAAAGGCTTGAGCGCCACGGCGAAGGCGATGGCGAACATCAGGGCATTGCCGGCAATCGCAACGATCATCAGCACGCGCGGCCAAGGAGAGGATTGGGTTAGCGCAGCATAAATCTCCTCCTTCGCGAGGAACCCGACGGCGGGCGGCAAGCCGCCCATGGAAATTGCTGCCGCCAGAGCGGCGGCAAAGGTCAACGGCATGGCGTCGCGCAGGCCGCCAAGACGGGTGATGTCGCGCGTGCCCGTCTCATGATCGACGATGCCGGCCACCATGAACAGCGCGCCTTTGAACAGCGAATGCGCCACCAGATAGAGCACCGCCGCCTCGATCGCATGATCGGAGCCGAAGCCTATAAGCAACACCAGCAATCCGAGGGAGGAGACAGTCGTATAGGCGAGCTTCAGCTTCAGATCGGTCTGGCGGATGGCGAGCAGCGTCCCGACCATCAATGTCATGCCACCGAAGACCGGCAGAATCGTCTCCCAGGCCGCGGTGCCGCCCATCGCCGGGTTGAGCCTCATCAAGAGATAGACGCCGGCCTTCACCATGGTTGCGGAATGCAGATAGGCCGACACGGGCGTCGGCGCCTCCATGGCGTTCGGCAGCCAGAAATGGAAGGGAAACTGTGCAGACTTGGTAAAGGCACCCCCGAGCACCAGGATCAGCGCGGTAAAATAAAGCGGACTTTCCCGCAGTGCGCCGCCGGCCCGCAACAGACCGGACATGTCAGCGGCGCCGGTGATCTGCCAGATCAACAACAGGCCCGCGAGCAGCAAAAGCCCTCCCCCGCCGGTAACGACCAGTGCCTGCAATGCAGCACGCCGCGCGGCCTGACGCTGATGATCGAAGCCAATCAGGAGGAAGGAAGTGATGGAGGTCAGTTCCCAAAACACGAACAGCGTCAGAAAACTGTCCGACACGACGAGCCCGAGCATCGACCCCATGAACAGGAAGATGAAGGAGAAGAATCTGCCTTGGTCTACATGTCCCTTGAGATAGCCGCCGGCATAAAGCACGATCAGCGCCCCGATGCCGGTGATCAGCAGTGCGAATGTCAGCGACAGGCCGTCGATCAGCCAGGAGAAGCGCAAGCCGAGGCTTGGCACCCAGTCGAGGCCATCCTGGACATTATGGCCGGCGACAATGCCGGGAAGAAAACCCGCAAAATGCAGAAAGGCGAGTACCGGGAAAAGCGCCAGCGGCCAGGCCGCATTGTGGCCGAGATAGCGGACGGCGGCGGGCGCGATGATCGCACCGAGGAAGGGCAGACACAAAGCCAGGAATGTCAGGCCGGTGACACTGGCCATGTCTTCTCCCTGCTGAACAATTGCGGAACCCGGCAAAGCCGAAAGTCTTCATTGGGATAGGCTAAAGGCTGGATTGCCTCAAGCCCCGCGCGAGAAAAACCGAGGGGTAAACCACCGGAATCATGTTCGGCAGCACGCTCGGATAATTGAACGCCTGCAAAGCCCATCTCGGCCACCTCTCCGATGGCCGCCACCAACGGACGGCGCTATCGCATCAATGATCTCTCCTGTTCGAGGCAGGGGAATAGGCGGGTAGACCAGCTCAGGCCGCTATGCGCAGCTCCATGCAGGTCAGATCCAGCCAGCGGCCGAATTTGGTGCCGACTTCCGAAAACCGACCGACGATGCGGAAGCCGAGCTTTTCATGCAGGCGGATGGAGGTGGTGTTGCCGGCCTCGATGGCAGCGATCATGACGTGGACATTGCCGCTGGCGGCACGGGCGACGAGCTCGCGCAACAAGCCTTCGCCGATGCCGAGGCCGCGGTGATCCTTGTCGACATAGACGGAGTTTTCGACCGTATGGCGGTAGCCGTCGAAGGCGCGCCAATCGCCGTAGGAGGCATAGCCGGCGACCTTGCCATCCTTTTCCGCAACAACGACCGGAAAGCCCTTCGCCTTGCGCGCTTTGAGCCATTCTGTCCGGTTGTCGACGTCAACCAGCGTATCGTTCCAGATCGCTGTCGTGTGCAAGACCGCGTCATTGTAGATCTCACAAATCGCAGGCAGATCAGCCTCGGTGGCATCGCGAAGCAGCACGGCTTGATCCATAGTCACATTGTCCAGTTGTTTTAAGGTACAGATGCGGCATACTCCGCGATACTAGTGAAGTAAATCTGCGATTCCTGCATGGCTCGCAATGAAACCGTAACGAGTCTAAGTTATTTTCTAATCATTTTCAGAATCACTATGGAATTTCTGCTGAAAAATGCGCTATTCATAGCTGGTTTGCAGATCCCGCCTCCCGGAAACCGCAATGCTCGCGCGCCTGACCGCCCTCCTGCTCTTTTCCGCCGCGCCGGCGCTGGCCACCGACTGGTGGTCGTACGACAACGCGCGGTTCGGCTATACGATCGAACTGCCGCCGGAATTCCGTCTTTCGGCCCGTTCGGACAATGGCGACGGACTGACCTTGACGCCGACCGATCAGTCGGCGCGGCTGCTTGTTTTCGGCACCAATATCCTCGATGGCGACTTCTCGACGGAAGCGAATACCCGCGTCGCACTCGCCAGGAACGAGGGCTGGCAGATCTCCTATTCGAAATCCACCTCGCGCGGCATCAGCTTCTCGGGCACGAGGCAAGGCCGCATCGTCTATGTGCGCGGCGTCGCCCTCTGCAATGGCGCCGCCGCCTTCTTCCAGATGGACTATCCCAAGACGGACATGCAGCGTTTTGACGCCGTCGTTATGCGTCTGGTGCGCAGCCTGCAACCGACGAGGAAATGTACGAGGACGACCCAGATCGTCAAAAGTTTTCCGGTGACAGGCTGAAACAGGTCAGCACCGCCGAATAATGCACGGCGGCAGCGGCAAGTACGAAGCCGTGCCAGATGGCGTTCTGAAAACGCAACTTCTCCCAGACGTGGAAAATCACGCCAAGCGAATAGATGACGCCACCGATCACGATCAGCAGCATCGACGCAAATGGTATATGCAGAGAAACGGGCCTCGCCACCACCACGCCGCTCCAGCCCATGGCAAGATAAAGCAGGATAGCCAGCCGGTCATACCGCCCGGGGAAAACGCATTTCAGCACGATGCCGAACCCGGCGAAAACCCAGATGGCAATCAGCATCGCAAACAGCAACGGATCCTCGGCGCCGCGCTCCAGGAACGGCGTATAGGTGGCGGCTATCAAAACGAAAATGGCCGAGTGATCGAAACGTCGCAGGACCCACTTCGTCTGCGACACCGGCCATACATTGTAGGCGAAGGACATCGCCAGCGTCAGAACAAGGCCGACGCCATAGATCCAGGCTGCGGCAATCTCGCCATCGGAGCTCCATACCGTCGCATAGAAAATCAACACGGTCGCGCCGATCAAAGCCAAGACCACGCCGATGCCGTTGACGATGCTGTCAACGATCACTTCATATCGATCATAGGCCCAACGGATCCCTTCGGGCATGCATGCGTGTTCCCATTGGTCGCGCTCACGTTGATCGTCGCACCTCGGGGAGATGGAGACAACCGGGTGGAACGGGCATATAGGTAAATCTTCGTAAATGGCGAGATGGCCGATCACGCAGCCGTCAACAAGCAGCGAACGCTCAATCCGCAATTTCTGATCTTCTGTGAACAATCAGAATTTGCCATATCTAAGCCAAGTACGGCGGGCCAGACAATCCTGAAGAGGCACATCAACCGACGAAAGCTCTCAGGCCCTGCCATTGGCGGCGCTCTCGCCGCCGCGCCGCTGCCCTCTCACAGAATATTGAGGTTGGAACACTCGCATGACCGAAACCGCCCCCTCCTATGCACTGACCCGCCCCGCCTATGTCGGCCATTCGCACCTTGTCGTCACCGACCTTGCGCTGGTGTCACGCTTCTATCAAGGCATGCTGGGCCTGAAGGTCATTGAAAAGACAGCCAACGGTGAGGTGCTGGGCGTTGCCGGTCAGCCGCTTTTGACTCTTACGGCCGATCGCGCGGCCAAACGAGCGCCGCAAACGGCCGCTGGCCTGTTCCATACCGCCTTTCTGCTGCCCGATCGCATCGAGCTTGCTCGTTGGCTGCGCCACGCGGCACATAACGGCGTCGCCCTCGAAGGCGCATCCGACCATATCGTCAGCGAGGCGATCTATCTTTCCGATCCCGAGGGAAACGGCATCGAGATCTATGCAGACCGGCCGCACGAGCAATGGAAATTCCACAGCGACGGGACCGTCGAAATGGCGACGCTGCGCCTCGATTTGCAGAAGCTTTACGAAAGCGCGCCGCAGGATCGTTGGGACGGCATGGCCGAGGGTACGGCGATCGGTCATATCCATTTGCAGGTCGGCGACGTCGCGGAGGCGAATGCCTTCTATCGCGACGTGCTGGGAATGCAGGTGATGGCGGCGCGCTATCCCGGTGCGACCTTCCTCGCAACTGGCGGCTATCACCATCATCTCGGGGCCAATACCTGGAACAGCCGCGGCGCCGGCGTCCGGTCCGAAGATATGACCGGCCTTTCCGACTACACTTTGCGTTTTAACGACAAGGACGCGCTCGACAAGGCAGTCGCCGCGCTCGATGTCCATCAGATCAAGACGGAAAAGCGCGACGGCGGCATTTCGCTGCGTGACCCCTGGGGCATCGGGCTGAATTTGATCGCCTGAGCGCCCATCCATAGGCCCGCTGAAAGGCCCGTTCCGGAACCAGGACGGGCCTTTCGCGTTTGCATATCGAGGCAATGGGTTCGGGCCACGGAATCGGGGATGGATATCGCCAACGGCATACGCAAACAGGCGCGCAGACTGGCGGCGGCGAGCGAAAGCCGTTCCAGCGCCTGGGTGGATGCATTAAGGGCAGACACCGAGCGGTTGGACAATGGCTCATCCGCAAAACGCGTCGAGAAGGACGGGCTCGATATCGCCTCGGGCTGGGCGATCATCGGCATCTTTCTGGTATTGGCGCTCGCCGGCGTCTACATGATGTCGATCATCCTCATTCCCGTGACGCTGGCCGTCGTCGTCGGCATGATCCTGGGGCTGGCTGCAGAAAGACTGAGCAAGCTCGGCGTGCCGCGCATCCTCAACGCCGTTCTGTTGTCGTCGGCGGTAGCGCTGGTCATCTTCCTGATTATCAACTCACTCGCAGGCCCGTTGGCGACGCTCGCCCAGGAGGGGCCTGACGTTTTCCAACGCACAGTAGATCGGCTGATGCCTTATCTCGAACGGATCAAATGGTTGCACATTACGCCTCAAACCTTCGAAAGCGGGCCAATATCGATGAATGTGCTGCTCGAAAACAGCGCCAACGTCCTGCATATCCTCGCCAACAGCCTCACGCCTGCCATCGTCCAGGGCCTGCTCTTTTTTGCGGCGCTGCTGCTGTTCCTCGCAGGCCGCATCAGCCTGCGCAAGACGATCATCATGACCTTCACCACCAGGACATCACGGCTGACGGCGATCCGCATCATCAATGGGGTGGAGCAGGTGCTCGGGTTCTACTTTGCGACGGCCGCGCTGATTTATGCAGGCCTCGGCGTCATCATGACGGTTATCGCCTATGTCGGCGGCATGAGCGCGCCGATTCTCTGGGGCATCTTTGCTTTCCTCTCCAGCTTCGTTCCGTTCGTCGGCATTACGACGATAACGACCGCGCTGGCGATCGCCGGCATCATTACCCATGACGATATCATCTTCGGTCTTGCCCCCGCTGTCGCCTTCTTCTCCGTTCATCTCACCGTGGAAAATCTGGTTTTTCCATCGGTTATGGGCCGGCAATGGGAACTCAATCCCTTCATCGTCTTCCTTGCCATCATTTTCTGGACCTGGATGTGGGGCGCGGTCGGCGCGATGCTTGCCCTGCCGCTGTCGCTGATCGTCATGACCGTGGTCAACGAGTTGTTCCTGGACGAAAAGGTGCAGCCGCAACTGCCGGAGTGAGGCGTCAGCGATCCGCGGCCAACCGCCTCAGTTGGTCGTGTCGTCGTCCCCCTGCTCGGGGATATCCTGCAGGCGAACGAACTGCACGCCCTTGGCCTTCAGCGCCAGGATACTCGCGGCGACACCCTCGCCTGCGGCATGGGTCGGCTGGTTGATGTGCGAGATGATGACGTCGCCATCCCTAGCGGAGGCGTATTGTTTTTCCACCATCTTGGCCGGCAGCAGCGAGCCGCTGTCGCCGTTGACGGAATAGCCGGCGATGCGATAGCCCATGCCACGAATCTGAGCGATGGCCGAAAGGCTATATTTTGCTGTCGCGCCCCGGAACCAATGCGGCTGAGGAATGCCGGCGGCAATCATGGCATCGGCGCCGCCTTTGACCTCCTGCGCGACCGCCTGCGGCGAGCCGGCGGCCGGAATGCCATAGACCATAGTTGGAATGTCGACCGCCGGGATGTGGTTCTGACCGTGATCCTCAAGTTCGAAAATGTCGGGATGAGCGAGGAAGACGGCAAGCGTTTCGGGGTTGCTGCGCAGCCAGCGGGCAGTAACGAAGATCGTCGCCGGGATACGATGATCGACCAATGTGCTGAGAATGCGCGGATCGGTCTTGCCCATGCAGGCATCGAAGGTCAAAGCGATGCGCGGCGCACCTTTTCCCGCGCGATTGACGTGCAGATGCGGTTCGACCAGCTTTACGTTCGAAGCCGTTGCCTTTGGCGGAAGCTGCGGCCAGACGACCGGCTTCACCGCCGGCTCGGCGGCAAAAGCGGCTGGAACGGCGGCGAGCAGGAATGCGGACGTCAGCAAAAAACGGTTCATCAGGCAGCCACCGGTCGGATCGGATGAAATGAAGTCTGTCGGAAAAGGTCCATGATTGCCACAGGCTCCTTGCCACTGCGCCCGCCATCGTCCGGCAAGGCGACGGAAATATGGCGGCCTGCCTATAACATCGCCTGAGCTTATCACAAATGCGCCAGTGGTCGTTCCGTCGCGGTCGCCGCTACGATGCACTATCGTTTATGATACGATTGATCCGATACCTGCCTATCACTATCTGCGTATTTTCCTGTGCTCCCAAAGGGAAACATCCATGAGCCGTGATCCCTACGATATTCTGGGCGTAAAGCGGGACGCCCCCCAAAAAGACATTCAGAGCGCCTATCGCAAGCTTGCGAAAAAGCTGCATCCCGATCTGAACCCCGGCGACAAACAAGCCGAGGATAAATTCAAGGAAATTTCCGCGGCCTACGGTATCCTGGGCGACGAGGAAAAGCGCGCACGCTTCGACCGCGGCGAGATCGACAACACCGGTGCAGAGCAACCGCCACGCAGCTATTATCGCGACTACGCGACGAGCGAGGGCCAGCGCGGCCCTTACCGCAACACGGGCGGTTTCGCTGATTTCGGCGATGCCGACGATATACTTTCCAGCTTCTTTTCACGTCGCAGCCGAGGCCAATCCGGAATGCAGGGTCAGGATCGCCACTATTCCATGGAGGTCGACTTTCTCGACGCCATCAACGGCGCGAAAAAGCAGATCAGCCTACCGCACGGACCGGCGCTCGACGTGCAGATACCGCCGGGCACCCGCGACGGGCAGACGCTGCGCCTGCGTGGCAAGGGCGATCCGGGGTTTGGTGGCGGCGCATCCGGGGATGCGCTGATCGAGGTGCATGTGCGCCCGCACCGCTTCTTCGTTCGCGATGGCAACGATATCCGACTTGAAGTGCCGATTTCGCTTGCGGAGGCGGTGCTCGGCGGCAAAATCCGCGTGCCCACACCTTCCGGTCCGGTCACGGTTACCCTTCAACCGAACTCCAACACCGGCAAGGTTTTGCGGCTGAAGGGCAAAGGTGTGCCGGTGCATGGCAAGGACAGCGGCGATGCCTATGTCTCGTTGAAGATCGTCTTGCCGGATGCGCCGGACGCAGAGCTTACGGCCTTCGTTTCCGAATGGCAGGCCGGCAAGACGTATGATCCCAGAAAGACCATGGGAGGCTGAGCCATGAACGAGAGCGAATTTCGTTTGCGCCTCGAGATCGACAACGCGGTGCTGGAGGTCTGGATTGAACAGGGCTGGCTCGCTCCCGAAACAACCGGTGAAGGCCGGAGTTTCCGCGAAGCCGATTTGGCGCGCGGGCAGCTGATCCTGGACCTGATCAACGCGATGGGCGTCAACGAGCCCGGCGTCGATCTGGTCATGGATCTGGTGGATCAGCTTCATGGGCTGAGAGGGACGCTGCGCGACCTGACGGACGCCGTCTGTCACCAAAGTCTCGATGTGCAAGAGCATGTTCTCTCCGAGCTCTACCGGCTGGAACGGCAAAGACGGCGCTGAAGGCATCAATCGTAGAGATAGTATTTCGGCCAGCTATCGCGCGGCACCTTCTCGCCGATTTCGTAGCTCAGATCGCGCACGTCAATATGCTGCGGGCCTGTCGTGCACTTATAGGAGAGATGATACCAGTCTCCCTTGCTGCGAAAGACCGCGCCGGGAGCATTCATCGAATCCGGGGACATATCAGGGTCGCTGAACGTATAGGCGATAACCTTATCGGGATTGAACCCGGTATTCTCGGTGCGAATCCGTTTCATTGCCTCGGCATCGCAGGTCTGTTCCATCCGCTCGGAGGGATCGAGCTTTTCCAATTCCTTCTTCATGGTCGCATCCACGGCAAAAGCGGATGTCGCGATGGCTGTCAACGGGATGAGAATGGCGAAGAATTTCAGCATGAAGACCGATCCCTTGCTTGACTGCGGGCTGGGAAGCGTCCGTTCGACCAGAAAAGCGGTAAGGCCGCCTTATTATTATCGACGCAACATACGCGGACTTCGTTAAAGAATGTGGTCACATCAAGGCAAGTCAGCGTGGGCGAGCGCTTCTGACTCCATCAACTGGATCCCAGCTTATTGTCATTCGCTTGCTCGAGGCTTGAGCGGGTAATTGCTGCTTGAACAGCGCGCAAGCGCCCTCTATCTCTTCTTCACCTCGTATCCGACTTTGATCCCGGAGAAAGCCTGCTCGTGTCTGCATTCAAGAACCTTCCCACCCCGCCCGCCGCTGCAAAAAAATCAGTCACGGATACGCGCCACGGCATCAGCCGCAGCGACGATTACGCTTGGCTGCGCGCCGACAATTGGCAGGCGATGTTCAAGGACACATCGATCCTCGATCCCGAAATCCGCGCGCATCTAGAGGCTGAGAACACCTATATGAACGCGGCCATGGCGGATACGAAAGAGCTGCAGAAAGCGCTCTTTGCCGAAATGAAAGGCCGCATCAAGGAAGACGACAGCTCCGTACCGGTCAAGGACGGGCCCTATGCCTACGGCACGCTCTATGTCACCGGCGGCGAGCAGCCGCACTACTTCCGCGAGGCGCGCAATGGCGGCGAGCGCAAGCTCCTTCTCAATGGCGACAAGGAAAACGAGGGAAAATCCTATTTCCGCCTCTCCGGCATCGATCATTCCACGGATCATAGCCATGGCATCTGGGGCTATGATGACAAGGGCTCGGAATATTTCACGCTGAAGGTCCGCAATCTGGAAACCGGCGAAGACCTCGCCGACGTGATCGAGAATACCGGCGGCGGCGGCGTCTGGGCACCTGACGGCAAGAGTTTCTTCTATACGCTGCAGGACGAGAACCATCGTCCTTCGAAAATCTTCCATCACATCGTCGGCACACCGCAATCGGAAGACCGACTGGTCTATGAAGAGGAGGATTCCGGTTTCTTCATGGGTGTCGGCGGCTCATTGCTCGACGACTACATTTTCATCGACATCCATGATCACGAGACCAGCGAGTATCGCATCATTCCGACCTCGGATCTCTTGGCCGAGCCGAAGCTGGTGGCCGCGCGCGACACCGGCATCGAGTATGAAATGGCGGAAGGCGGCGATGTCTTCTACATCCTCACCAATGATGGCGATGCCAAGGATTTCAAGATCATGGAAACGCCGGTCGACAAACCGGCCAAAGAAAACTGGCGCGATGTCGTGGCCCACAAGCCCGGTACCTTGATCCTCAATCACATGGCCTATGCCCGTCATCTCATCTGGCTGGAACGCAAGGACGGCCTGCCGCGGATCATCGTCCGCGATCGCCGCAGCGGCGAAGAACATGCCATCGCCTTCGATGAGGAAGCCTATTCACTTGGTTTGCAAGGCGCGGCCGAATACGACACCGACGTCATTCGCTTCTCCTATTCCTCCATGACGACGCCGAGCCAGCTCTATGATTACAACATGGTGACGCGCGAGCGCACCTTGCTGAAGACGCAGGAGGTTCCGTCAGGCCACAATCCGGACGACTATGTCACCCGCCGCGTCTTCGCTCCCGCCTGGGACGGCGAACAGGTGCCGGTGACCCTGCTCTATCGCAAGGATACGCCGCTCGACGGTTCCGCGCCTTGCCTGCTCTACGGCTATGGCGCCTACGGCATCACCATTCCCGCCGGCTTCAACACCAATTGCCTGTCGCTCGCCGACCGTGGCTTCATCTATGCCATTGCTCATATCCGCGGCGGCAAGGATAAGGGCTTTGCCTGGTATGAAGACGGCAAGATGGACAAGAAGACCAATACCTTCAAGGACTTCATCGCCGCAGCCGATTATCTGAATCAGGAGAAGTTCACCTCCTACGCGAAGATCATCGCCGAGGGCGGCTCGGCTGGCGGCATGCTGATGGGTGCCGTCGCCAACATGGCGCCGGAGAAATTCGCCGGCATCATCGCCGCCGTACCCTTCGTCGATGTGCTCAACACCATGCTCGACGACACGCTGCCGCTGACGCCGCCGGAATGGCCGGAATGGGGCAATCCGATCGACAGCAAGGAAGAGTACGAGCAGATCGCCGCCTACAGCCCTTATGACAACGTCGGCGAGAAGCCTTACCCGCCAATTCTGGCGCTCGGCGGCCTTACCGATCCGCGCGTCACCTATTGGGAACCGGCGAAGTGGGTTGCCAAGCTGCGTGACAAAACCACGGGCGATGCGCCGATCCTTCTGAAAACCAACATGGATGCCGGCCATGGCGGCGCATCGGGTCGCTTCCAGCGCCTGGAAGAAATCGCCTTCGAATATGGCTTCGCCATCAAGGTCGCTGGGAAGATCTAGCAAAACCGCGGGAGGAGGAGCTGATGTCGGTCTATGTCGCTTTGCTGCGTGCCGTCAATGTCGGCGGCACCGGCGCGTTGCCGATGGCGGAGCTGAAAGCGCTTTGCGAGGAGATCGGCTTTACCGACGTGAAGACCTATATCCAAAGCGGCAACGTACTCTTCCGTTCGGACAGGGACGAGGCGACCGTGCAGAAGGACCTGGAAGGGGCGCTAGCGCATAAAATGGGCAAATCGCCGGGCGTGCTCCTGCGCAGCCGCCGGGAGCTGCAGGCCATCGCGGACAGTTCGCCCTTCCCGCACGCCAAACCGAACTATCTGCTCGTCAACTTCCTTCCAGAACCCGCACCTGCCGATGTTCTGGAAAAGCTGCTGGCACCTGGCGGCGAAGAAGTGCATGTCGCGAACAAAGAAATCTACGTCCACTACCCCGATGGCTCCGGACGCTCGAAACTGAAGCTGCCGGCGCTGAAGGCGGGGACATCGCGGAATCTCAATACGGTGAGGAAGTTGGCGGAGATGGCGCGGGAGATGGAGGCGGATTAACGATCCGATAAAAGCGTTTCATAGTCTCGGCTGCCGGAAAAGATATTGGTGATCCAGACCGTGCTGCCTTCGACCATGTAGAGAATAACGATGCTCCTCTCGAAGACGGCTAAGCGAATACCAAGCCCCAAGTCATCTCGAGCAACCCCACCAAACGGAGCATCGCCGATTTTCTCGCAGCGCCTGTAGATGCGATCGAGATATCCTTCACTCGTCTTGATATTTTGGCTTCGCTCGAACACATAAGCGGCGATGTCGAGGAGGTTTTCAACGGCTTCTGGACGGTATTCGACCGCAAATCGCTCCATGGCTTAGCGACGCTTGTCAAAAAACGCATCGAGACGCTGCTTGACTTCGTGTCCGCTTAAATTCGGCCTCGGATCATCCAAAGATGCCTTGACCTTCTGCCGGATTGCCGCGATCCGTTCCTGGTATTCCTCTTCCTCCCGCAGCCATACGCGGACAGCAGCACGTAGAACCTCACTCGTGGAAGCGTAAGCTCCGGCGTCGACGCGGCTCTTGATGGCCGCGACCATTTCACTAGGAAGCGAGATGCTCAGTTTCTCGTTCATGGCGAACTCCTCGTGCAAGATATAAAGGTGGGATAAAGTAGGATCATTTCCTACTTCAGGCAAGCGTCTTGCACCGCGTCCTCACCAGCCCTACCTTAGGTGCATGAGCTCTTCTCCGCATGACAATTCGGTGCTTCAGGCACCGCCGGCCCTGTTCGACAACAGTTATGCACGCCTGCCGCCGCAATTTTTCGCGGAGCAGGCGCCGACGCCGGTCGCGGCGCCACAGTTGATCAAGTTCAACGCAGCACTGGCCCGTGAACTCGGGCTCGATGCGGAGGCGCTGGAACGGGATGGAGCGGCGATCTTCTCGGGCAATAAGCTGCTGCCGGGTTCCGAGCCCATCGCGATGGCCTATGCCGGTCACCAGTTCGGCGGCTTCGTGCCGCAGCTCGGGGATGGACGGGCGATCCTGCTCGGCGAAATCATCGACCGCAGCGGCAAGCGTCGCGATATTCAGCTCAAGGGCGCCGGACAAACACGGTTTTCACGGCGCGGCGATGGCCGGGCGGCTCTCGGGCCGGTCCTGCGCGAATACATCGTCAGTGAAGCCATGCACGCCCTCGGCATTCCGACAACGCGGGCACTGGCGGCGGTTAGTACCGGCGAACCCGTTTATCGTGAGAGAGTGCTGCCTGGCGCGGTCTTCACCCGCGTCGCAGCAAGCCATATCCGTGTCGGCACATTCCAGTTCTTCGCGGCCCGCGGCGATACAGACAGTGTGCGCATCCTCGCCGACTATGTCATCGACCGGCATTATCCTGAAATCAAGGACCGACAAAACCGCTATCTTACCCTGTTGGAGGCCGTATCCGATCGACAGGCCGCCTTGATCGCCCGCTGGCTGCATGTCGGCTTCATCCATGGCGTGATGAATACCGACAATATGACCATTTCCGGCGAGACGATCGACTACGGTCCCTGCGCCTTCATGGACCACTATAATGCGGCAACCGTCTTTTCTTCGATCGATCAGCAGGGCCGTTACGCCTATGCCAACCAGCCCGGCATCGGCCAATGGAATATCGCCCGGCTCGGTGAAACGCTGCTGCCGTTGATCGATCCGTCGGAGGACGTGGCCGTCGACCTGGCAAATGCGGTGCTCAAGGCCTATGGCGAGCGTTTCCAAACGCCTTGGCTTGCCGGCATGCGCGCCAAGATCGGCCTTGTAGCCGAGGAAGACGGCGATCTCGATCTGATCCAGGCGCTGCTGGCGCTGATGCAGCAGCAGGAGGCGGATTTCACCTTGGCGTTCCGGCGGCTTGCAGCGCTTGCCGAGA
Source organism: Rhizobium sp. CB3090 (assembly GCF_029714285.1). Classification (NCBI taxonomy): domain Bacteria; kingdom Pseudomonadati; phylum Pseudomonadota; class Alphaproteobacteria; order Hyphomicrobiales; family Rhizobiaceae; genus Rhizobium; species Rhizobium sp. CB3090. Next base: position 628,148 of record NZ_CP121662.1, on the reverse strand, counting down.
GCGAAGCCAATGAAACGGCTTTTGCAGCTTCCTTCAAGGATCCGGAATCGACCAAGCCGTGGCTCGCACGCTGGCGCGAGCGGCTGAGCCGCGATCCGCAAGCACCGGCCGAACGAGCGCAGGCGATGCGAAGCGTGAACCCGGCATTCATCCCACGCAACCACCGAATCGAACAGGCGATCGAAGCTGCGATCGAGGATGGGGATTTTTCACTGTTCGAGGCGCTACTGACGGTGCTCGCAAAGCCCTATGAGGACCAACCCGCCTTCGCGCCCTATGCCGAACCGCCGCAGCCGGCGGAACGAGTGCTGCAAACATTCTGCGGAACGTAAGAGAGCCTTACTACACAAGCCCTGGACATGTTTACCGAGTCATCGTCGCGCCAACCCATAGGGAGACATGACGATGAAAGTTCATCATAGCACCCAGAGCCTTTTCAGCAGCCCGACAAAGAGCCAACAGAATACGGATTCTGACGACAGCACCCCGTTCATGCTGCCCGACGACAGCGATCAGCAGCAGACACGGGCGCCTTCGGTCACATTCAGCGGCCTCCCCTCCTCCTTATCCTCCGGCTTCTGGCTCAACCAGACCGGCGAGACGGCGCCGTCGACATCGGATGTCGACGCCGATCAGAGCTACGGCACGGCTCCCAGCATCAACGGTTCGGATTCGTCGAGCGATTCGTCCAGTCAGGATATCGTGGACGAGTTCACCAAGCTGGCCCACATGACGCCAGCGGAAAAGATCCGCGCTCAATACCTGGAGCAGCACAACTTGACGGAGGAGTCCTTCCGCAAGTTGCCTGTCGACCAGCAGAAGGCGATTAACGATGAGATCGCCAAACTAGTGAAGCAGCAGCTCGGCATCGACAGTCAAGCCGGCGACAGTGATGAAACGGATAGTGCCGCCGCTGCCTTAACCATCGCTTGAGCGTCCTCGAAATGACATGAAGGCGATACGATCCCGATTCACGTCGAAATCCTATCGCCTTGATTTTATGAGTCACATTCCAAGACGCTGTTATTTTATCCCCACCATGCCCGCAATGATCTTTCCGACTTCGGCGAAGACGGCTTCGATATCCTTTGCAGATGCGGTTGCTTCACCGACAAAGGCAGTGACGAGGATCGGGCCGCGGTCGGGAGGCCAGATGACAGCGACGTCCGCATAAGAGCCGTTCTGACCGGTACCGGTCTTGTCGCCAACCTTCCATTCGTTCGGCAAGCCGGCGCGCAGGCGGGCATTGCCAGTGGTGTTGTTGGCCAGCCAGTTCGTCAATTGATCGCGCGAGGTTTCGGAGAGCGTGTTGCCGAGCGTCAGAAGACCGATCGTATCCAGCATGGAATCCGGCGTCGTGGTGTCGCGAGGGTCGTCCTTGATTGCCTGATTGACGTCGGGCTCCTTGCGATCAAGCCGGGTTTCGGTGTCGCCGGTCGTACGCAGCCATGCGGTCAGCGCCGCCGGACCGCCGAAGCTGTCAAGCAGCAGATTGCCGGCAGTGTTGTCGCTCAACGTGATTGCCGCACCGCAGAGTTGGGCAATCGTCATGCCGTCGGTGCCGGCATGCTTTTCGGTCTCCGGCGAATAGGTGACGACAACATCCTTGCCATAGGTGACGCGGCGGTCGAGCTTTTCGACCCCCTGATCGACGCGGGCGAGAACGAAACCGACCGCAAGCGCCTTATAGGTGCTGCACAAGGCAAACCGCTCCGCTTCGCGGTACCCAAGCGAAATATTGGTCTCGGTATCCAGCACCGAAACACCGAGGCGACCGCCCGTCTTCTTTTCCAGATCCGCCAATTGCTTGTCAGCATCATCCGTGAGCTGAGAATTGTCGGGACCCTGCTCGTCTTCCATGTCCTGACTGTCGTCAGGTGCCGCGGAATTATTCTGGGTATCGGACGTGTCGGGCGCAGGAGCTGTTGCGTCCGGGCTCTTGTTGGCGCTGGCATTCTGCGCAAAGAGGGTTTCGGGGCCAAATGTCAGGGCGGGGAAAAGCAGCGCCGAGCCTGCCAAGAGGCGGCGGCGGGTAAGCGGTGTGGGCATATGAAAGCCTCCAGCGGAATCAGCCGGATTCTGAGCTAAGCGAGGAATATGGCAAGCCTCTGACGCACCCGGTTTCCATCAGATGTTACGCTGCTTTTTTGATCGTGACTTCAACGGTGACGTGCGACAGTTCGTGAATATCGGCCAGCCGCGCCTTGTAGAAGGCAGGATCGCGCGACTCTGGCGTTACCACTGCGACGATTGCCGCATGATGGCCGGGGCCGACCTGCCAGACATGCAGATCGGTGATGCGGTCGGCGTCCGTTTCGATGACCTCTCGGATTTCGTTCGGCAAGTCTTCACCCGGCGGGATGAAATCGAGCAGGGTTGCTCCCGAGGCACGCAGAAGGCTCAAAGACCATTGCAGGATCACCAGGCCGCCGACAATGCCCATCAGCGGATCGAGAAAAGTCCAGCCGAAGCGGCTGCCGAGCAGAAGCGCGACGATTGCCAGAACCGAGGTCATGGCATCGGCGATGACGTGCAGGTAGGCTGAGCGCAGATTGTTGTCCTTGCCGCCATGATCATGGTCATGATGATGGTCGTGCGCATGGTGATGATGATGATCATGTCCGTGCACGTGGGAATGCCCATGATGGTGGTGATCGTGATCGTCGCGCAGCAGCCAGGCGCTGACGAGATTGACGAGAAGGCCGACCACGGCGATGGCGATCGCTTCGTGAAAATTGATCGCCACCGGATTCTGCAATCGCAGCAAGCTTTCCCAGGCCATCAACAATGCGATCATAGCGAGGATGATAGCACTGGCGAAGCCGGCGAGATCGCCGAGCTTACCGGTGCCGAAGGTGAAGCGCGCGTTGTGAGCATGGCGACGGGCATAAAGATAGGCCAACGCAGAAATCAGCAAAGCGCTGGCATGCGTCGACATGTGCCAGCCATCGGCAACCAGCGCCATCGAGCCGTACAGCGTACCGGCGCCGATTTCGATCACCATCATCACCGTCGTCAGCGCGATGACCAGCCAGACGCGACGTTCGTTGCGGCGATGATCGGAGCCCAGGAATACGTGGCTGTGCGTCAACGCATCCGAAGAAGTACTCATGACATCAGTCTCCCGTTGGATTTCCCAAAGCCTCTGATCAGCGCAGATAGGTCTTCAGCACATCGGATATTTCATCGACCGCCTGGCGGCGAGCCTGCTCGCTTTCGGCTTGGAGCACATGCTCCTGCAGGTGATCTTCCAGTATCTCGCCGGTCAGCCCGGTCAGGGCGCCGCGGATGGAAGCGAGAAGCTGCAAGATTTCCCCACAGGGCCGCTCAGCTTCCAACGCCCTCTCCACCGCCTCCATCTGCCCCTTGAGGCGACGGATGCGGGAAAGAAGCTTGGCTTGCTCTCGGACGGTATGGGACATGTCGGCCTCATTTTATAATATAGGGGGGTATAGTATTATTTCCGCTAAAAGAAAACCCGCCCTCAGCGATGAACGGGTGCGATAGACTGACGCGTGCCCATGGTGACCCTGTCGGATCTGGCCCGTGGGAGGTAAGCATCGACTCTCCCCATTGACAAATCCGCCATTCCAGACCATCTATGCGCCCATGATCACGCACGCGCTCCATAATCGCTCGTATTTTTGGCTGTACCTGTAAGGGGCGGCCGGGACAGATCATATTGTCAACAAGCCGCCGTCAGGCGGCTTTGTTGTATCGGCAGCGTCCTGACGGCATATTCGAAAAAGGACGCAGAACCTCATGCTGGACGATAGCGAAATCTCACTTCTCCGCCCGCCTGTCATCACCATCCGCAATGCGCATCCGCGCGATTTGCCGGAGTTGAACGATATGATCCGGCTGCTCGCCGCTCATCATGGCGATCCCTCGGCCGCGACCCCGGAACAGCTTGAACGCGATCTCTTCGGCCCGGTACCGTGGATCACGGCGCTGGTGGCGGAAGGTGAGAGCGGGCTGATCGGCTACGCCATCCTCGTACCGCTCTACCGGGCACAGGAAGGTCAACGCGGCATGGACCTGCATCATCTCTTCGTGCGCGACGGCCATCGCGGCCATGGCATCGGCCAGCATCTTGTCGACCGCGCTCGCGACATCGCCCGCAAGGCCGGCTGCGGCTATCTCTCCGTCAGCGCCGCGACTGGCAATGTCCAGGCGCATCGCTTCTACGAACAAATGGATTTCAAGCCGCGCCCGGTCACCGGCATGCGCTATCTGCAGGCGCTTGCATGAGAACGGCTCGCCGGGATCGCCGTTGACCTTCCTATCGTCAGCGATCGATGGCGATCCCGCGACCGGCGAAAAACCGGTCAAATGTTGCCAGCGGCATTTCCACGTTTTCGCGCGTCGCAGCCTCGTGACCGGAAGGATTGTGGAAACGGATCATGTCTGAGTTAGCCGCGGTCACCAGGACAAGATGTCCGCCCTTCGACGGCGGCTCTGTATCCGGCCAACGGATCGAATGATGAACGGACGCGATGAAGAATTCGCATTGCTGGAGAATATCGCCGATATCTCCGACCGAAATCCCGGTGACGACCTTGGCGTTCAGACCGAACCGGTCTTTGACGAAGGGAACGAAGGGCGCATAGATCAGCCCCTTGATCTTGCCATCCGGCTCTTCGACATAGCCGCCATAGTCCTTGCATGCCAATGCGAGATCCACGGTCGGCACGATTTTGCCCGTACGCGCGGCAAGAACCATTTTCAGGCAGGCCATACCGCAGAGATTGCCGGCCCAACGGGCATAGTCCTCGACATCCCCCGCTCCCGAGCCTGCCCAAAGCGGGTCTTTCAGCAACGCTTTCTGCGCCCCTTCCGCCAGCACGGCCAGCGTCATATCGGGCGTCTCCCACTGGCTGAAATAAGGAATCCCGCGCTCTGCCATTCCGTCCATGATCGCCCACTCCCCGTCCCTGCAACCGAAATTGGTTGCGCTGTAAAGTTCAATCGGAATGCGCTAGAAATATGGCCTCTCATACTGGACCACAGGCGGGATTGACCTTGGAACAGCGATTCACTTTTGATGGAGTGGCGGCCCTCTATGGCGAAGCTCGCCCGACCTATCCCGAGCTGATCTTTGATAACATCGCCGCGTTTGCCGGTTTGGGCGGGAGAGATACGATCCTTGAGATCGGCTGCGGTACGGGACAAGCAACACAGGGCTTTGCACTTCGCGGTTTTTCCGTCCTTGCGCTTGAACCCGGCAAGGAACTGATCGGCATCGCGCGAAAAAATCTCTCTGAATTCCCCAATATACGTTTCGCGGAAACCACCTTTGAGGCGTGGCCAGGCAAGCCTGAAACGTTCAAGCTTGTAATGGCGGCCCAATCCTTTCACTGGGTTGCACCGGACGTCCGGTTTGCCAAGACTGCCGAACAGCTCGCGCCGGGTGGCACGCTCGCCGTCTTTGGAAATGTACCCATGCCGCCGTCATCCCCGCTCGCCGCGGAATTCGCCCGTCTCTATTCACAATATGCGCCATCGCTCTCCAGTCCGCCGGTGGAAGCATGGTACCTGCCGGACGGGGCCTTCGCGGAACTGCTCGGCGAGTCCGAATATTTCGAACCAGCAACGCACCGATGCTATCCCTGGAGCCAGATGCATAGTGCTGACAGCTACACCGACCTGCTGCGCACGCTATCAAGCCATCGGCTTCTAGCGGACGAACAAAGGGAAACTCTGCTTGCTGCGATTGCGGAGGTTATCGTCATGCATGGCGGAGAGTTCGAGCTTCGCTATGAAACTCACCTCTACATGGCAAAGCGGCGGCGAGAGAAGTAGCCAGCCGCCCGCTTCTCACCGCGCCGGCACCGCCTTCAGGTAGGCCGCGATCGCATCACAGTCCGAGGCCGGCAGGCGCGCTATGTTCTGCTGGACTTCGGTCATCGAGCCGCCGACGGAATCGAAATCGGGGGTGAAGCCGGTCTCCAGGTAGTTGGCGATGTCGCCAGCACTCCAGCTACCCATTGACTTCGAGCCGGGGGTGATGTCGGGGATGCGGCCCTTGCCTTCCGGGTTCGGAGCGCCGGCCAGCCACTGGTCCCTGACGAAGCCGCCGAGCCCGTCGCGCGGGGTGTGGCACTCGCCGCAATGGCCGGGACCTTCCACCAGATACTGGCCGCGCTTGATCTTGTCGTCGGCATTGGCGATGACCACGCGCGGCTGATCGTTGAAATAGAGGAATTTCCAGCCGCCGACTGTCAGTCTGATATCGAAGGGGAACGGCAGTTCATGCGGTGGTGCGACGTTGCTGCTCTTCGGTAAAGTCTTCAGGAAACCCCAGAGGTCGTTGATGTCCTTGTCACTCATGCGTGTATAGGAGCCGTAGGGAAACGCCGGATAGAGGTGCTCGCCGTCCTTGCCGACGCCGCGTTTCATCGCATTGCCGAACTCCGCAAGCGTCCAACCGCCAAGGCCGGCCTTTTCATCCGGCGAGATATTGGGGACATGGAAGGTGCCAAAGGGACTGTTCAGCGCCAGGCCACCTGACAGGACCAGCTTGGCGTCTCCCTTGGCGCCCGGCGCGGCATGACAGCTCGTGCAGCCGCCGGCCCAGAACACCTGTTCACCGTTCTTGATATCGGGCTCGCCCAAATTCGCCCAATGGCTGGCCGGCAAAGGTGATGGCGCAGTGACGACATAGAAGGTGCCCAAGCCGAAGATGACGAGACCGATAAGACAGAGAAGCCACCGGACAAATCGCGCAACCATGCCTCGCACTCCCGTATTCAGCGTGCATCGAGAAATACTAAAGCTCGTCGCGATCTTTCAGATTCGCTCCCATGCTTTAGCTCCTTGTTTTTGCATGTCGTTTTCGCAAAACCGTCGCACACTTTTGCGCGACATGCATTAAAATCCGCACCGGCGGCAAGGCCGATGCGGATGCTTGATTCGATTTTCCGACGATGCCGCCGACCGCTTAGTCCTTCTTGACGCGGTAGGCCTGATGACAAGCGCCGCAATCGCTGCCCAAAGTCTTCAACGTGGCGCCTACGCCAGCCGGATCGGCCGGGAGCTGCGCAAGCGCGACCTCGGCGTTGTCGGAAAGCTTAGCAGCCTTGGCCTTGAAGTCATCGAAGTTATCCCAGATCTTTGGATTGACCTCGGCATCGGTCTTGTCGCTGTTCGGACCAAAATGCTCCGGGAAAGCCTTGGCGTTCTCGGCGATCGTCTGCAGTGCTGCCTTGACGACCTCGGCGTCATAGGGCTTGGTGCCCTTGGCAATGGCGCCGAGAGCGCCCGCAGCACCGCCGACCTTCTTCATTACGGCTATACGGGAATCATGTGTGCCATCGGCGGCAATAACGGAACCAAAGGCGACGCCGGCCAAAACCGTCGCAGCCAAAATCGCTTTCCATTTCATATATCTCTCTCCTACGTGATCAGGACCGCAAATGCGGCCGGCGCGTTGTCACGGCCCACATGTTTGCCGGTTTCCACGCCGGCAATGAAGTCACAAAATGGTGAGAGCTGAGCAAAATCAGCGTCATATTCGAGATATGTACCGGATTTTGCGCCGAGAATCACGCCACCTTCCATCCTTCCCAGACGGTAAAGACCGAAACCGCGAACAGCAGCAACCCGGCGACCCGGCCGGCAAAAGCAGTCGCCGTGGGATTGGCGACCAGCAGATCGCGACTGCGGCCGGCGGTGACCGCAAGCCCGCCATAGACGGCAAATTGCGTCGCGATAGTCATGAGGCCCATAATGGTTGCCTGTATCCAGATCGGGCCGTAATCCGGCTTCAGAAACTGCGGATAGACAGCGAACATGAAGAGGTAGGCCTTGGGATTCATCAGGCAGGTAACCGCCCCCTGACGGAAGGCCCGCCAGGCGGAACGGCTGCCAGCCGGTCCGTCGTGGCCGACGGTGATCGAGCTGCGCATCAGTGTAATGCCGATGAAGGCCATGTAGGCGGCGCCGGCAAGGAGCAGCGGATTGAAGAGGATCGGTACGAAATGCATCAGTAGACCGACGCCAAGCGCGCCGTTCAGCGAATGCACCGCGCCGCCGAGCATGATGCCGCCGGTGGCGGCCAATCCCCTGTTGCGGCCACCGGTGAGCGCATTGGCGAGCACGAAGAGCATATCCATGCCCGGCACGATGATGATGCCGAAGAGAAGGAGAAAGAAGAGCCAGAGGTTTTCGCTGTATTCCATGTCAGTTGCCTATCGTTGCCTGCGAAAGCGTCGCAGATGAATCTGTTGATTTTCAACTCGGTAGGCAGTTTTATAGATCATTCCAACTGACAGGGTATTGTCAGGAGCCTTCAAATCGCGAGGGTGAAATGCGCAAGGCGTCGCGCCTGTTCGAGATCATCCAGATCCTGCGGCTGGCGAAAAAGCCGGTGACGGCGGCGGTCATCGCCGAGCGGCTGGAGGTGACGGTGCGCTCCGTCTATCGCGACATCGTGGCGCTGCAAGCCATGCGCGTGCCGATCGAAGGCGGGCGCGGTATCGGCTATGTCCTGCGCCCCGGCTTCGACCTGCCGCCGCTGATGTTTTCAATCGAGGAAATGGAGGCGATCGTGCTCTCGCTGGCGCTCTTGGAGCGCACGGGGGACAGGGAGCTGAAGCTCGCAGCCAAGCGCGTGAGTTCCAAGATCGCAGGCGCGGTGCCGCCGCCGCTTCGCCAGACACTCGACGCCAATGCCCTGCACGCTTGGGGCTTTGCAGCACCCTCGGCCGCTGCCATCGATCTCGCTCTAGTGCGCCGTGCCATTCGCGACGAGGAAAAACTCGATCTCTCCTACCGCGACGAACTCGGCCGCGCCACCGAGCGGATCATCCGCCCCATCGCCCTCATCTACTATTCCGAGACCGCCAATATCGTCGCCTGGTGCGAGTTGCGCCAGGCTATCCGCAATTTCCGTAGCGACCGGATTGAAGGCTGCGAGGCGACGGGACGATGGTTCAAGGGCGAAGGCGATGGGCTGAGGCAGGTTTGGGTGAATGGGTGGGAAGTCAACGCTCAGGCCAACGCCCGCTGATGATGCGGATGGCGGTGGAATGGGCTAGGCCAGCATGCAATCGGAACAGCGTCCTGGCCAGTGTCGGGGCTTGAACTTCACTGCAGGGCGACCGCGGTCACCAACAGAATGAATGCCAACAATCCCAAAGCGGCGCGTGCGGCATGCGACCATTCCCAGCGGTCTCGGAGCATGGTCCAGTCCGGTTTGACGGCGGCCTCCGTATGGCGGCCGCCAAATGGATCATGAGAAAAGAAACCCGCGCCCAACCCTTTCAGCTCGATATCTTTGAGCCAGAAATTGTTTACCGGCTGCGTCACCAACCAAAAGACGGCGTGCATGACGACCATCGCAGCAAAGGCGGCAGCAAACAGCCAGAATGCGATCGTATTGGCTGGAGTCAGGAACAGGAGAAGCAGAAGCAGGAGAGCGCCGATCGGCTCCGTGACGCCACCGATCGTAAAACCAGGATAATAAATCCGCTGGACCGTCAGATAGTCCTCTTTCGACAGTCGCATCTTGCCCGGCAGCTCCAGCACATGCGCCAGTGCCAGCGCCATGGCGACTGCGACGACTAAGATCGTCAGAATTTGCAATATCGGAAACATCGGCCTCGCCTCACAGCAGCCTCGCTTCCTAAACTTTCATTGGTGCGGATCGTTCCCTATAGGGCTGCTCAAGCGCCCTGCAGTGGCAGCACCCTGCTCTCCTCACGTCCGAATCCTTCAATTTCCAACCGATCCTCGTAAATCGAGACAATCGCATAGGAATTGCTGTCTTCGGTGTCGACCATGCCTTTAAAATTGATGAAATAGGTGCCGTCGGCTACCCCGAAATTGCCGGCATGGTTATGGCCGCAGAGATAGGCGACGACATGATCATGTTCGGCGAGCAACATCAGCATCCTTTCGCTGTCGAACGCGTTATGCGAATTCTCCGGAAAGATCGGGTAGTGGTTCATGACGACTACCTTCTCGCCGGCGACTTTCGCATCGCCTAGTTTGGCGGCGAGCCAGGCATGTTGCGTATCGCTGACGGCAGCATTCCAGCGGTGCGAGTTCAGCGCACCAATCTGATACAATGCCTTCATCAGCATCTTGGCCTCCGCCCGGCGCGGATCGCCCTCCGGCGGCGCGAAGAGGCTGACCTCATTGCCGTCAAGTGCGATGAAACGATAGCCGGCATGAACAAAGTCATAATAGGCCGACGGCATGCCGACGCGGCTTGCGACTTCCGTCAAATGCTGGCTCGCGACAGCAAAATCGTGATTGCCGAGCAGAAAATGCCGCGCGTGCCGCAAGGTCTCGTAGACCGGCAATATCGCATCGAAACTCTCCCAGCCGCCATCGATGATATCGCCAAGCGTGACGACGAAGGCGAGGTCGTGCCGATTGAATTCCGCAATGGCCTCTCTCAGCTTGGCAAGGCTATTGGCGGGGTAGCGATCAAGCGCAAGGTTGGGCTCCAGGGCGGCATATTGCGGATCGGCGATAACGCCGAAACGAAAGAGCGGAGCGGATTGAGACGGCATGCGGCCTCGCTGAGAAAGTGGCTGATGACGACAAGACGTTGTTAGATACGAAAACACCCGACGCTATGGCAGCGCCGGGTGTGAAAGCAAGCCGAGACTGGAAAACTTACTTCGTGGCGGCTTCGTAGCGTTCCAGGACGTAGTCCCAGTTGATCAGGCTGTCGATAAAGGCCTCGAGGTATTTGGGACGCAGATTGCGGTAATCGATGTAATAGGAGTGTTCCCATACGTCGACCCCGAGGATCGGCGTGGCGCCGTGAACGAGCGGGTTTTCGCCGTTCGGGGTCTTGGAGATTTCGAGCTTGCCGTTCTTGACGGAAACCCATGCCCAGCCGGAGCCGAACTGGGTGGCGCCGGCAGCGGCGAAATCGGCCTTGAACTTGTCATAGCCGCCGAGATCGGAATTGAAGGCTGTTTCGAGCTTGCCCGGCAGCTTGTTGCCGCCGCCGCCCTTCTTCATCCACTTCCAGAAGTGGATGTGGTTGTAGTGCTGGGCAGCATTGTTGAAGAGACCGGCATTGGTGCCGAAGGACTTCTTCACGACATCTTCGAGAGAGAGATCGGCAAGGCCCGCTTCGGCCGCCAGCTTGTTGCCATTGTCGACATAGGCCTTGTGGTGCTTGTCATGGTGAAACTCGAGGGTTTCACGCGACATCAAGGGGGAAAGCGCTTCGTAATCATAGGGAAGTTCAGGCAATTCGAAAGCCATGGTCTTATCTCCTCTTGGCAAAAAATTGCGTCGGCAGGTGATCGGGAACATAGGAGGGGACGGTGTGAAGGGCAACCGGCGGCATGCCAAAAAATAGCGGACTAAAGGAAAATTTACCCGCTATTTCAACATATATCGCCTGCATCCTTCGCGGGAATTTTTGCGCCTTCTAACGTATGGGATCAGCGACCGCGATCTGCGGTGCGACACGCGTCGACAATCGGATCGTCAGAGGCTAAGTTCAGCGTATCGTCGCCCTTGGGCGGCTTCAGCGAGATCGCCTCCGTGAAAATAGCCTGCCTGCACACCGCCGAAAGTAATATCGCCATCTATGAAGACGCCGCGAGGAAGCTCGGTCTTCCGTCTGGAGCTCTTCATCACCATGTCCGTGCCGATCTCCTCTTTGCCGCCGAACGGGCAGGCGCACTGACGCCGGAGATCGAGGCGGAAACAGCCGCCGTCCTGCAACAGCTTGCAAAGAATTCAGATGTGGTCGTGCTCAATTGCTCGACCCTTGGCCCTGCGGCCTCGCTGGCAGTAGACGCCTCCGAAGTCCCGGTTATCAGGGCCGACGGCGTGCTCGCGGAAAATGCCGTGAAAGCCGGCGGCAAAGTTACCGTGCTCTGCACCACCGAGACGACCATCGCTCCCACCACTCGGCTGTTCGAAGAAGCAGCCAGGACCACGGACGCCAAAATTGATGTCCGCCTGATTGACGGGGCATGGGCGCTATTCCGGGCCGGAGAACAGAAAGCTTATTTGGCAAGGATCGCCGAAGCATCGGAGATAGCCTATCGCGAAGGGGCTAGGACGGTAGCCTTTGCACAGGCATCGATGACCGATGCGGCGGCATTGTTGGGCGACGAATATGCGCGGCCGATGAGCGGTCCGACCGCGGCATTGGAGGCGGCAATGACAGTAATGATCGCAAGCTGAACCAAGACACTGCCCGACTTGCAGCTTCAAGATAGATTGAAGGCAGGTGTTCAGCTATTGACAGCCTACCAACTAGTAGGTTAAGCGTGCCATATGAGAGCGAGGAAGCGTCCATCGCTCGCCCCTCAAAAGCTACCTGCTAGTCGATACACAAAGGAACTATTATGCCCGCCCCTCTTTCTTTGCTCGGCGAACTCCACACTGCCATCAGCTTGGTCCCGATCGTTGCAGGGCTCTACAGCTTTGCCAGGCATGGCGGCATCCAGCCCGAGAGACGATCGGGACAGATCTATCTTGGTGGCTTGGTGCTGTCGGTAGTGACCGCCTTCGGACTTTCGTCAACAGGCGGGTTCAATCCGGGACATGCGCTCGGCATCATGGCTCTGCTGGTGGCGTCAGCCGCAATTTTGGCGGAGAGGTTGAGCTTTCTCGGTCGGCTGCGGGCCTATCTGAAGGCGTTCGGCCTGTCCTTGACCTATTTCCTGCTCTGGGTTCCCGGCATCAACGAGACGCTCTCGCGGCTGCCGCCGTCTCATCCGATCGGCAATGGTCCGGATTCGCCGCCGGTACAAGTGGCCTTGCTCGTCTGGCTGATTCTTTTCGCCTCCGGCAGTCTCCTGCAAGCCTGGACGATCCATCGCGGTCGCGCGCTATCCCGGGCGAGAGCGTAGTCCAAACAAAGGGCCGGCTTTTTCGGCCTGGCCCACTATCTCCTAGACATTGCGCCCGAAATAGACGTTCACCTCGGCGATCCTGTCACCGGTAAAGCGGATCACCTCCACATTGCGAAAGCTGTCTCCGTCCATCTTTTCGGCGCGATAACCGACGATCACCTCATCGCGGTCCGGCACGAGATGTTCGATATGAATGGCGCGGAAGACCTTCTCCTTCGGCCAGCAATGCTTGAAATATCGGTCGCGATCGATGTGATCGTCGCGCGGGCTGGAAAAGGTAAAATCGCTGGTCAACATCGGTCGCACGACATCGGGATGTTGGGCGACATAGGCGGCATATAGCCGACGCACGGTGTCGCAGCGGGCAGTATCAAGAGTGCTCATGATGGCATCTCCTCTTTATCCGGGGGCCGCTTAGGATATCGATTTCGCCGCCGGCAATCCGATTGCAAAATGCAATCAGTTTATATCATGATGCGACAGAACCGACAAGGCGCTTTGCAGACTTGGCATCGCCGGTGACGTGGTCCAGATTGTCATACTCGACATCAGCAGGAAGCCATCGCCATGCCGGAGGCTCATCAGATACTAGAAAAGTTGCGCCGTCTGGCGGGAAAAGACAATCGTCCGGCCGCAATGCCGGCCGACGAAAAGAACTATTCCACACTCTTCACCTTCGTAACCCGGCAGCGCGAGCGCATTGCCGGGTCGACCTTTTCCCAGCTATCGATCGTCGTTCTCGTCGAAGGCTGCAAGGATGTGCTGAGCATGGGGCGGCATCTGCGCTTTCCGGCCGGTACGGTGCTGGTATTGCCGGCCGGCTGGCGCGGCGATGTCGTCAACGATCCCGATCCGCAGAGCGGCGTCTATCGTGCCATCTTCATCAGTTTTCCGGACGAGCTCGTGCGTCGCGCCGTCAGGAGCTTTCCGCCTAAGCGCGGCGCGTCGCAGATCTATCTGCCACTCGATCCAGTGCTTGCCGCGGCCATCCACCATGCCGGCGAAGGCATCGCTTCCGGTGAATTGCCGGCTCCCCTGATCGAGCATCGGCTAATGGAGGTGCTGATGGTGCTCGGCATGCGCGGCGCCCTGCCCGCTTCGCCCGAAACAACGGCCGAGGCCGTGCGCGCGCTGGTGCGCTGGCAGCCGGACCGCGCCTGGACCGCCGATCTCATCGCCGCCGAGCTCGGCACCAGCAACGCGACATTACGGCGCCGTTTGTCGCAGGAAGGCTCGTCGCTGCGTGACGTTATGGCAAGCGAACGTCTGGCGCTCGCGACCACGCTGCTGACCGAAGATGGATTGTCACTGCGCGAGGCAGCCCTTGCCACCGGCTATCGCTCTCCACGGCGCTTTGCCGAACGGCTGCGCAACGGTTGAGCGTTTTCGGACGAAGTTTGAGCGTTTACGTACGCCGGAGTACCAAGACGATCTGTTAGACCCAGCCATGAATGCTCGAAGGAGCTAAAACGCGAAGGGGCAAGACCATGCAAAATATGACACATTTCCTCGGTGCGATCACCGTTGCCGCAGCACTTACAGCCGGCGCGCCTGCCGTCGCCGCCGATCTCAAGGTCACCTTCGAAAAGAGCGACGGCCGTATGTTGCTGCCCGAAAACGCCTCCTGTATCGCCACGGCGGACGGCAAGTCCGCTCCCGGGCCGAACAAGAGCCCGGCGCTGTCGTGGTCAAAGGGCCCGAAAGGCACACGTTCCTATGCGCTGACCATGGTCGACCCCGACGTGCCGGCCGATTTCTCGTTGTTCAACAGGGGTGACAAGACCATCCCCAAGAGCTTCAAACGGATCGAATTCGTCCATTGGGTGCTCGCCGATATCCCGGTTTCGCTGACCAAACTTCCCGAAGGCGCCGATGGCGATGGTTCTCCGGAGGCCGGATTGCCGCTCGAGCGCACCGCCCACGGCCGGCGAGGACAGAATGGCGCAGGCGGCGGCTCCCTGAAGAATGGCCCACATGGGGGCTATATGGGCGCGTGCCCGCCCTGGAACGACGAACGGGTCCATAGCTATCACCTCACCGTCTACGCTCTGGATGTCGACCGGCTCAATCTTCCCGATCTCTTCACCCGCGCCGACCTACTGGCTGCAGCAAAGGGGCATATCCTCGCGTCAGGCAGCCAGGAATTATTTTATACGTTGAATGCAAAGGCCAAGAAATGACTGTTGAGACAAGATGGGATGCCGCCGCGCCGGCCGAACCGGAAACCGCCTATTGGATGCGGAATCTGATCATCTGCCTCATCGGCTCCTTCACCACCATTGTAGCGATGACGCTGTTGCTTCCCTTCCTGCCGCTCTACGTCGAGGAGCTTGGCGTCACCGACAAGGCGGCAATCGTACAATGGTCCGGCATCGCCTATGGTGCCACCTTCTTTGCCGCCGCCTTCGTCGCGCCGCTCTGGGGCCGGCTCGGCGATATCTATGGCCGCAAGCTGATGCTGGTGCGCGCGAGCCTCGGCATGACGGTGGCGATTTCGTTGATGGGAATGGCGGGCAGCGTCTGGCAATTGGTGGCGCTGCGCCTGTTCACCGGGCTTGCCGGGGGTTATGCGTCGGGCTCGATGGTGCTGGTGGCGACCCAGACGCCGAAACATCGTTCGGCCTGGGCGCTTGGCGTCTTGTCTTCGGGGATCATGGCCGGCAATCTGGTCGGACCGCTGATCGGCGGCGCACTGCCGCCCGTCATCGGCATTCGCGGCACCTTCCTGCTCGCCGGCGGCGTGATCTTCTTCACCTTCTTGGCGACCACCTTCCTGATCAAGGAAGAGAAATCGCCGGCGCGAAAGAAAGCTGCGAAAGCGCGTGGCAGTTGGGCTTCCATATCAGACAAACGGCCTGCCATCGCCATGTTGACGATCGGCCTGCTGCTGATGCTCGCCAATATGTCGATTGAGCCGATCATTACCGTCTATGTCGCCCAGTTCGTCGCCGGCGCGCATGTCACGATGATTTCGGGCGTGGTCATGGCCGCTGCGGCCCTTGGCAGCATCCTCTCGGCCTCATGGCTCGGCAAGCTTGCCGATCGCATTGGCCATTGGACGGTGATTACGGCGGCGCTCGCGGCCGCTGCGCTGCTGCTGATTCCGCAGGCTTTCGTGACCTCGGCCTGGCAACTCGTTGTGCTGCGCTTCCTGATGGGCATCGCGCTTGGCGGGCTCCTGCCCTGCATCACCGCCGTCATCCGTCTCAACGTACCGGACGCGGCGGCTGGAGGAATCCTCGGTCTTTCGATTTCCTCCCAATATGTCGGTCAGGTGGCCGGCCCCGTCATGGGCGGCTTCGTCGGCGGCCATATCGGCATGCGGGCCGTATTCCTCGGAACCTGCGTACTGCTGGCGATCGGCGCGATCTATTGCTGGTGGTCAGCCCGAAGGGAGAAGCGGCCTGATAGGGGCCGCAACTTCAACTCAGTCCGACATCACCACGTAAACCCGAATAACATCGAATAGATGACGAACCCCGTCGCCGCGATAACACAGAGCTGCAAAAACAGCCTGTAATAGTCGAAGAGATAGACAGAAGGCGGAAGAGATATTTTCATGGCGGCCTCCTCAATAGCTTTCGCCGGCCGACCTTATTTTATCATAAATCTATCTTCGCATCGTCTAATTTAACTATTTCCGCCGCTTTCACTCTTCGCTGGCGCTACGCCCATAGGCCCAGTCCATATAAAGTTCCAACGCCTTGCGGGCGACCGGACCTTGCTGGAATTCGCGGTCATCGAGGCGGTTGACCGAAACGACCTTGGAGTAGTTGCCGGTTGTGAAGATCTCGTCGGCGGCCATGAATTGCTCGACCGACAGCGTCTCCTCGCGCACGTCGAATCCTTCCTGGCGCAACAGACCCATGACGCGGGCGCGGGTGATGCCGGCGAGAAAGGTACGGTTGGCAACCGGCGTGTAGACAATGCCGTCCTTCACCATGAAAACGTTGGAGGAGGCAGTCTCGGCGACATTGCCGTTCATATCCCGCACCAGCGCATTGTCGAAACCGCGCTTCTTCGCTTCCACGATCATGCGGCCGCTGTTCGGATAAAGCGAGCCGGCTTTGGCGTCGGTCATTGCGGTTTCCGGCGAGGGGCGGCGGAAGGGCGAGACGGTCAACGTCACGCCGCCATGGCCACCCAACGGCGCTTCGAACAGGCAGAGTGCAAAACGGGTCGATTCCGCATCGACGGCGACGATGCTGCCCGCCGAGCCGTGTTCGCCCCAATACATTGGCTTGATATAAATCGGCGTCTTGCCATCGAATTTCTTCACGCCCTCCCAGGCAAGCGCTTCGATTTCCTCCGCCGTCTTGAGCGGCTTCAGCCCCATGGCGAGCGCGGAACGGTTGATGCGTTGGCAATGAAGGTCGAGATCAGGCGCGATACCGCCGAACCAGCGCGCGCCGTCGAAGACGGTCGAGCCAAGCCACATGGCATGCGAGGTCGGGCCGATCAGCGGCGGATTGCCGGTGAGCCATTCTCCATCGACATGGGTCCAAGTTGTGGTGCGGGGGGATGTATCGACAGCCATGATCATTTCCTCCTGAAAGCGGCAAGAAGCAAATCCCCGCACAACCTGAGGGTCAAGGAGAAATTGCGGCCCGAAATCCATTCGCAACAAAGCGCCGGAAGCTGCATTCCCCGCGCAATTTTCATGCGCCGAAACAACAGCTTGACGAATGGATGAATCAGGAAAAATGATGGGCCATACCAAATGCGGCAGGATGGGTGAGTTTCCGATGAAAGCTATGTATTACGAGGCCTTCGAGGCCGTGCCCGAGATTCGTACTCTTCCCGACCCCACTCCCAGCGAGGACGGCGTCGTCATCGCCGTCGGTGCGAGCGGGCTTTGCCGCAGCGATTGGCACGGCTGGATGGGTCATGACCCCGACATCAGCCTGCCGCATGTGCCCGGCCATGAACTGGCCGGCAAGGTGGTGGCAGCTGGCCAGGGCGTCGTCCGCTTCAAGATTGGCGATCGCGTCACCGTGCCCTTCGTTTCGGGCTGCGGCCATTGCGCCGAATGCCACTCCGGCAACCAGCAGGTCTGCCCGAACCAATTCCAGCCCGGCTTCACCCATTGGGGGTCCTTCGCCGAATATGTGGCGATCGATTATGCCGACACCAATCTGGTGCACTTGCCGGAAACGATCGACGACGCGACGGCGGCGAGCCTCGGCTGCCGTTTCGCCACGTCCTTTCGCGCCGTTGCCGACCAGGCCAGGACCCGTCCGGGCGAATGGATCGCGGTGCACGGCTGCGGCGGCGTCGGCCTCTCTGCTATCATGATCGCGAGCGCGCTCGGCGCGAATGCCATCGCCATCGATATTTCCGACGAGAAGCTGGCCTTCGCGCGGGAATGCGGCGCGGTGGCGGCGATCAATGCGGCTGGCGTTGCCGATGTCACCGAAGCCGTGCGCGAGCTCACCAAGGGCGGCGCGCATGTGTCGATCGATGCGCTCGGCCATCCCGTCACCTGCTTCAACTCCATCAAGAATCTGCGACGGCGCGGCCGGCATGTGCAGGTCGGCCTGATGCTCGGCGAGCATGCCGCACCGCAGATTCCGATGGCGCAGGTGATCGGCCATGAACTGGAAATCTACGGCAGCCACGGCATGCAGGCCTGGCGTTACGACGCCATGCTAGACATGCTTGCCGCCGGCAAAATCGCCCCGCAAAAACTGATCGGCCGCAAAATCAGCCTGGAAGAGGCCGTGCCGGCACTAATGGCGCTGGACAAAGCGGAAGGCACGGGGATCAGCGTAATTACACGATTTTGATGCAGTGTCCGACTACGGCAAAGGCAGAGGTCATCCCGCACAGCTCAACCTTGCAGATTGCCTATCCTATGCCTGTGCCAAGGCTCAGGGCGTGCCCTTGCTATACAAGGAATCGGATTTCTCTCAAACGGATTTGGCCTAATTTCAACGACAGCCTGAGCCGGGCCATTTGCCGCACGAGGGCGAGAATTTCGCCTCTGGCGATCTCGCCTTCGAAGTGCTCAAACTTGACGGCGCAAAGTCTACAAGATGCAATCTGATGAAGAGGATAGGATCATGGCGTGGTCTGCCGGCCAATATGTGAAGTTCGAGGATGAGCGCACGCGCCCGGCGCGCGACCTGCTGGCGCAGGTGCCGTTGGAGCACATAGATCGCGCTATCGATCTTGGCTGCGGGCCTGGCAATTCGACGGAGCTCATTGTCGAGCGCTACGGTGCCGCCGGCGTCTCCGGCCTCGATAGCGACGCGAACATGCTGGAGGCGGCCCACAAGCGCATGCCCGGCACGGAGTTTCTCAAGGCCGATCTTGCCGTTTGGCAGCCGGAGGAACCTCTCGATCTGCTCTTTGCCAACGCCGTCTTCCAATGGCTGCCTGATCATCTCGATATTTTCGAGCGGCTGATGGATGCGCTTAAGCCGGGCGGCGTGCTCGCCATCCAGATGCCGGACAATCTGACCGAACTCAGCCACATGATGATGGAGGAGACCGCGAAAAACGGGCCATGGAGCGATGCTTTTGCGAAGAAGAGCGTGCGCCGTAGCCCCCTCCCCTCGCCCTCGGTCTATTATAACCGGCTGATCGGCAAGTCCGCACGCGTCGACCTCTGGCACACCAACTACAATCACCCATTGGAAAATGCCGCCGCCATCGTCGAATGGGTCAAGGGTACAGGCTTGCGACCCTATCTCGATCATGCCGGCGCCGAACATCGCGATGCTTTTGCGGCGGATTATCTCGCGCGCATCGAAAAGGCCTATCCGCCCTTGGTGGACGGCAAGGTCCTGCTGCGGTTTCCGCGGCTGTTCATGATCGCCGTGAAGAAGTAAGACCCCATATAGCATTTATGCCGTGGTGACGCCCCGCCGATGGGCCGTGCCTCGGAGCGCAACCCCTTTCGAAAGGCGATTCCGGTTTTCTCGATCTTGGGTTAGAACATCCTCGCCCAAGCATGAACGCAACCGGCTGAAGGAGAAGATGCATGTCGTCCAGAAACCTGATCTCCCTATTCCAGACGGAGGTGCATTCATGACCGGCTTCACCGTTCCCCCCGCTCCGCCGCTGACGCTCGTCATCTTCGGTGCAACCGGCGACCTGACGCGTCGGCTGCTGATGCCGACGCTGATCAACATGACGAAGGCCGGCATGTTGGGCGACGATCTGCATGTGCTCGGCGTCAGCATCGAGCCCGGCGGCGACGAGTTCCTGGTCGAGCGCCTTGACACCTTCCTCGCCGCGAACGGAATGGAGCAAGCGCAGCAGAGCGACGCCTGGCAAAGGTTGAAGACGCGCATCTCCTATGTTTCCGGAGACTTCACGCAGGGCGCAATCTATGAGGAAATCACCACGCGGCTGCGGGATGCGTCGAGCGCCAATGCCGCTTTCTACTTTGCCGTACAGCCGCGCTTTTTCGGTGATATCACCAGCCGCCTCGCCGAGCATGGGCTTCTTGACGAAACCGCCGGCGTCTTCCGGCGCATCGCCATCGAGAAGCCGTTCGGTCATGACCTCGCTTCCGCGCAGATGTTGAACGCAACGCTTCTGCGCAACGCGCAGGAGAGCCAAGTCTATCGCATCGACCATTTCCTCGGCAAGGAAACGGTACAGAACATCATGACGACGCGTTTTGCCAACATGATGATCGAAGCCCTGTGGAACAATAACTACGTCGACCATGTGCAGATCACTGCGGCGGAATTGGTGGACGTTGGTACGCGCGGCAAGTTCTACGACGCGACGGGCGCTTTGCGCGATATGGTGCCGAACCATCTGTTCCAGCTTCTTGCGATGGTCGCCATGGAGCCGCCGAACAGCTTCGACGCCGAATCCGTCCGTAACGAAAAGGGTAAGGTGCTGAAGGCGCTACGCCACTATTCGCGAGATGAGGCGGAGAAAAACGCCGTGCGCGGTGCCTACACCGCCGGGCCGATCGACGGCAAAGATCTGCCGGCCTACACAGAGACACAGGATGTTGCGCCAGACAGCAATACCGAAACCTACGTGGCGCTCAAACTTTTCGTCGACACCTGGCGCTGGGCAGGCGTGCCCTTCTATCTGCGCACGGGCAAGGCCTTGAAGGCACGTGACACCGAAGTCGTCATCACCTTCCGGCAGGTGCCATTCGCGCAATTTCCCCGAGCAGCCAACCGCCCGGACCTGCCGCCAAACAAGCTGATCATTCAGGTGCAGCCGAACGAAGGGCTGCAGATGGGAATCTCCATCAAATCGCCGGGGTTGGCATTGAAGACCTCGCCGATCGAGCTCGACTTCCGCTATGCCGACCATTTCGATATCGGTCATCAGACGGGCTATGAATCGCTGCTCTACGAACTTTTCGTCGGCGACCAGACCCTATTCCAGCGCGCCGACAGCATCGAAGCCGGCTGGGCAGCCGTGCAGCCATTCCTCGATCTCTGGGCCGACGGCGGCAAACCCGACCCTTACGTGCCGGGCAGCGTGGGACCGGCCTGTGCGGACGAGCTCATCGGGCGCGACGGCCGCGTCTGGCATAAGATTGGAGACGATTGAGACATAGGGAAGAAGGCGCGGCGCCTATCCTGCGGCAAACGCTACCTCCAACCCCTCGCCCATGAAGGCTCGATCTTCAATGCCGCGCTGACCATGGCCGACGCTCCATCGCGCCGGCCAGATCAAACGTTCGAGACCCGTCGCGGAGGCTCCGTCGAAAGACGTCCATCCGTCATCCCCATGCAGGCGGTAGAGCACGCCGCCAGGGCCCATACCGGCATGCAGAGCGATTTCAATGTCGAAAGCCTCTCCCGCAACGAAATCAAGCCCGAACCAATAATGCGGGCTACGACCCGGATCGCGGCCAAGGATAAGGGTCAGGGTTTGCCGCGGACCGCGCAAACCGAGCCAGAGCGGTGCCATATCGCCAGTATCGAAGGCTGAAAAGAGTGTCTGGGCCGGCGCATGCGCCGCCTCCGGCATAAGGCCCTTTATCCGCAATTCGATAGTGCGATCATTGCTCATCGGACCGGTAATGCCGGCAAGATGGGTTCCGGGCGAAAGGTTTTGCCAGCTCTCGGGATCGGCCGGTTTGAAAGGCCATCGCAATCGCTCACGAACGACGCCGTCGGCATCCAGTACTTGATAGCGAAAGCTATCCGCATCGAGTGCCGCCTGGATGCAATGAAGATATTCCACACCCTCCGGCATTCTATGCGCGGTGCCGGCGCCAGCGGTGCAAAGCTGCAGAACGCCGCGGTGAACCTGAACGTCGAAGGCAAGGATATGGCTGCAGACATAGGCGAGAACATCCGCTTCGACCAGAATATTCCAAAATCGCTTGGCGTAATCCGGGCCGATCTCGCGCTGATACGACCCGGAATATCCGTTGACAGGGAAAACGGGGTGATGACCGAGGACGATCTTGTAACGGGCATCGCCATGCTTTTTTAGCGTCGCCTCCAGCCACTCCGTCTCGACATGACCCTCACCGCCGAGGCCGGTCCACAGCGTATGGACGAAGACCAGAAGGAGATCATCGTGGCGCACCCAGTAAGACAGGCCTTCCTGGCCCGATGGTCCGTTTTCCGGAAGCTGTAGGACCTCGCGAAAGACCTGCTCACTCATCTCGTCATAGGTGGTGTGATTGCCGGTCGTGTGCCAAAGCGGCGTCTTTTGACGATCGAGCCAGCCCATCTCATGCTCGAACCAATGCCGCCATTGCGCCCTCAAAGCCTCTGGATCGGCGGTCAGGCCAATGATTTCGTCGCCCGGAAACAGGATGAATTCCGGCGGCGGATCAAGCCGGCGCAAAACGGCATTGACGGCAGCAAAGGTCCCCTCGTGCAGCACGCCAGGAATGCCGGAACAGGAATCGCCATAGAGCGCGAACTGGTGACCAGGCCCGTTCGGACAAAGGGACGGAATGGAGTTTGCGGACATGGGACAGTTTGCAACCTGCTACATGGTCAATCAACAAAGCCCCGCGATTAAACCGCGGGGCTTCTCGTCGCGAATTATAGGAACTGACTCAATCCCGGCACGGAGTTGACGACCTCATCGACCACTTCATCGCCGGCATGTTCGCGGGCGGTCGCAATGGTTTCCTTGGCGAGCGAAGAAATTTCCCCCATACCGAGACCGCTGCTCATCAGGGACTGGCCGAGCGCCATGAGGCCGCCACCGGCGCCGACGGCGTTGAGGAGGCCGCCGAGCAGACCGCCGCCGGAGGTTTCTTCACCATTGTATTGCGCCACCAGATCGGAAGCGCCGGGGATGGATTCGATCATCTTGGTGACCGGGCCATCCGGGGCTTCGCGCTGCAGGAAACCGAGCATCATGCCAACGGCCTTCTCTGCGATATCGGGGGAAATGCCGGCTCTCGTTGCGATCTGATCAATAATCTCGTTCATTCTGGCCTCCTGCCTGTTACTTATGACGTGAACGTCAACGTAATTGAATGTGCCGACCGACTCAAGTCGGGCCGGGTTGTGCACGACTGTACCGGAAGCATCACCATGAAGCGAACGGTTGTCCCCATTCAAGTCTCTTCTTATAACAGCCTCAGGACAAATCAGTGAATGGCCTTGGCACCTCTTAAGGGTTGCCGTGCCGCCCAAGGGAGACGACGCCTGATGCTGCAACAGGATGGACAGATTTTTGTCGGCGCCAGCCGAAATCCGGACGACAGCGTCAACAAGGACGAATATCTGACGCTGAAATTCGGCAATCGCCATGGTCTCGTCACCGGCGCAACCGGCACCGGCAAGACGGTGACCCTGCAGGTGCTGGCGGAGGGTTTTTCCAAGGCTGGCGTGCCGGTGTTCTGCGCCGACATCAAGGGCGATCTCTCCGGCATCGCCGCCAAGGGCGAGCCGAAGGATTTCCTTTTGAAGCGCGCCGAGGAAATCGGCCTGAAGCCCTATGAATTCGATCAGTTTCCGGTGATCTTCTGGGATCTCTACGGCGAAAAGGGCCATCGCGTTCGCACCACCATCGCCGAGATGGGACCGCTGCTGCTGGCACGGCTGATGGATGCGTCGGAGGCGCAGGAAGGCGTGCTCAACATCGCCTTCAAGATTGCCGATGACAATGGTCTGGCGCTGCTCGACCTCAAGGATTTGCAGGCTTTGCTCAACTATATGGGCGACCATGCCAGCGAGCTCTCCAGCCAGTTCGGCCTTATCTCGAAGTCTTCCGTCGGCTCGATCCAGCGGGCCTTGTTGGTTCTGGAGCAGCAAGGAGCGGAAAATTTCTTCGGCGAGCCGGCGCTGAAGATTTCCGACATCATGCGCGTCAGCAATGACGGTTACGGACAGGTTTCGGTGCTTGCCGCCGACAAGCTGATGACGAACCCGCGCCTCTACGCCACCTTCCTGCTGTGGCTGCTCTCGGAACTCTTCGAGGAACTGCCGGAGGTCGGCGATCCCGAAAAGCCGAGGCTGGTATTCTTCTTCGACGAGGCTCACCTGCTCTTCAACGATGCGCCAAAGGTGCTGATCGAGCGCGTCGAACAGGTCGTGCGCCTGATCCGCTCCAAGGGCGTCGGCGTTTATTTCGTCACGCAGAATCCGCTCGACGTGCCGGAAACCGTGCTCGCCCAGCTTGGCAACCGTGTGCAGCACGCGCTGCGCGCCTATTCACCGCGCGAACAGAAGGCCGTTCAGACGGCCGCCGAAACCTTCCGGCCAAACCCGGCCTTCAATTGCGCCGAAGTCATCACCACGCTCGGCACCGGCGAAGCGCTGGTCTCCATGCTCGAAGGCAAGGGAGCGCCCTCGGTTGTCGAACGCACCTTGATCCGCCCGCCGTCGGGCCGCATCGGCCCGGTAACCGACACCGAGCGGCGGGCCATCGTCAACGCCAGCCCGGTCGCCGGCCTCTATGACGAGACGGTCGATCGCGAATCCGCCTTCGAAATCCTCGCCGCCCGCGCCCGCAAGGCCGCCGAGCAGGATGCCACCAAACAGGACAGCGGAAGCGCCGGCGGCCGCTGGACGCTCCCCGGCTTCGGTGGCGACGATAATAAGCCGGCAAGCCGCGGCCGTTCCGGCTATCAGCGCGAGACCATCATGGAAGCGGCGATGAAGAGCGTCGCGCGCACGGTCGCGACGCAGGTTGGCCGTGCACTGGTTCGGGGGATTTTGGGTAGCTTGAAGCGATAAGAAAACCCCTTCTCCCCTTGGGGAGAAGGTGCCCGCCCATCGATAAACTCAGGGGCGAATGAGGGCGCTTGAAGCAACGAGCACCTCAAGCACGCTAAAAGGGCGGTTATGGTGCAACGCCCCCTCAACCTGCGTCCTGAGCCTGTCGAAGGGGCCGCGCGACCTTCTCCCCGAGGGGAGAAGGTAGAAATCACCGTGCCGGGGCAACGAGCGAGAAGAACGCGCCTTGCGGGTCGGTGCACTGGACGATCCAGCTACCGCCGGGGACTTCCATCGGGCCGTTGACGACCTTGCCGCCGGCTTCGTTGACGCGGCCGATGGCAGCATCGATTGCCGCGACATTGAAATAGAAGTTCCAGGCCGCCATCGGCATTTCCGCCGGCTTGGTCATGATGCCGCCGAAGTCGCGATCGCCGATCTTGAAGATCTTGTAAGTGCCCATCGGCCCCATGTCGAAATCGGAGCTCGATTCCCAGCCGAACATGTCACAGTAGAAATCAAAGGCCTTCGGACCGTCGCCGGCATAGAGCTCGTGCCAGCCGACATAGCCGGGAGCATTGGGCTCCGAAGGCTGCCAGTCCTGGCCAGGCAGCGGCGTGAAGATGCAGAAGGCGGCGCCGTAGGGATCGGAGACGACGGCGAAGCGGCCGACGCCCGGAATGTCCCCCGGCTCGCGATAGACCTTACCGCCCTTGGCGGCGATCGTCTTGGCCGCCTCATCGACATTGGGCACGCTGATATAGCCGGTCCAGCAGGGCGGCGTGCCCATGGCCTTGGCCTCTTCCGGCAGGACCATCATACCGGCGATCGGGCCGGCGCCGGCGCTGAACAGGGTATAGGCCATTTCGATGTCCGGCATGCCGGCATCCTTGGCGTCCCAGCCGACAACCTTGCGGTAGAAGGCCTCTCCCGCGGCCATGTCGGTGGTCATCAGTTCGTACCAGACAAAATATCCCTTCGCAGCCATTGTAGATCTCCCTATTGCTAGCGGCGATAATTGGCGATCATGAATTCATTCCAGCTCCCGCCCGGCCGGCGGACGCATTGTCGTTGATGATTGTGATGGCTTCACGATAGCTGGCGGCAAGGACCTCCCCATGCACCGAGGAGTTCCTGCAAGCATATGTGCTCTTCCGGCCGTTCCCGTCCCTCCTTGGCGATTGGCCGAGCCTGATACGCCCCAGTGCTCTAAACACGGCACGTCGGATCTTGTTCCCACACAACCTTCCAGGAAAAGTCGCGCAGCTTCGGCTTTCATGCTCAGTGACAGGAGGATTGCGCCTTCGGGGCTTCCTCATATTCATCGTGGCGGCGCACGAAATCCATGGTGCGGCCTTCGTTGCGGCCCTTGGGCGCGCGGTCGAGGATCATCAATGTCCCGATCAGCTCCTCCGGGCCGCGGGCATAACTGGAATAGGTGTGGAAGACATTGCCCACCTCATCTTTGTAGAAGGCGCTGAGGCCTGGCAGCTCGTCATGGCCCTCGGACGAATCCATGGCGGTGAAATTATAAAACACCGTCTCGCCGGAGAGTTGATCTTCGGAAAAAGAGACGTGGTAGTCGAAATTGAAGTCGTTGGAAAACGAGGAGACCCAAGGGAACTTCCAGCCCATGCGTTTCTTATAGGCTTCCACCTTCTCGATCGGTGCGCGGGACACAGCGACAAGAGTGACATCGTGGTGATTGAGATGCGGCAAGGTGCCATCGAAATGATCGGCGAGGAACGAACAACCGGGACATCCGGCTTCCCACTTCGGACCGAGCATGAAGTGATAGACGATGAGCTGACTGCGGCCATCGAAGAGATCGGCAAGCGATTTCTTGCCCGCAGGCGTGTCGAAAACATAATCCTTGTCGACCTTGACCCAAGGCAACGCCAGGCGTTCGGCGTTGACACGGTCACGCAAATGCGTCGCTTCCTTTTCCTTGGCGAGCAGCTCGCGGCGGGCTTCCAGCCACGCCTCGCGTGAAACGATTTGGTTCATTGTCCGCGCCCTCCTCCGGCGTCTGCATGTTACCAAACTTGACAAATAGATTGATATCAATATTAGTAAATCATGTCAAACGTGATTGATATTCCTTTCGAAACGACGTTGCTTGTACGCGATGCCTGCCTTTGCCTGCATGTGCAGCGCGCCGCCCGGGCTCTGGCGCGCCGTTTCGACGAAGCACTGAGGCCGCTCGGGCTCACCAACGGCCAGTTTTCCCTGATGATGTCGCTGAACAGGCCGGAGCCCGCGGCGATGGGGCCGGTCGCAACCCTTCTCGCAATAGATCAGACGACGCTGACGGCGGCCTTGAAACCGCTGACGCGGCGGGGCTGGGTGACCATTCTGCCCAATCCCAGGGATCGCCGTGCTCGGCTGCTCAGCCTGACGCCCTCAGGCAAAGCGGTGCTTGCGGCGGCCGTGCCGATCTGGAAGGTGACGCATGCCGAGGTGGAGGCGCGATTGCCCGGCGGCAATGCGGACCGGCTGCGGCGAGACCTGCTGGCGCTGTCTTAAGCCCTATTTCGCAGGCGGGGATCGGCGCCAAAATCGCTGCGCGCAAAACCGATGCGGCTTTTCGGAAAATCGCAGAGTGCCTGCACGCCGGCCGGCGACAGCCGGATGCGCCAGGTCTGGCGTTCGACGGGTTCGCGCGCGGCGAAGGCATGAGCCGTCAGAAGCGCTAGATTCTTCCCGCCTCGGGGATCCCTGACGGACCGGTAGAGGATTGCCTGAATGCCCCCTGCCCGCGCCGCGTCAGCGAGCGACTGGCAAGCTTCGTAGCTGACAGGATCAGTCCAAGCCTCGCGATCCCGGTCCAACGGTGGATGGGTAAGATCGATCGCCTCTTCGGTGGCGATCGCTGCAGTGAAGGCGGTGTATTCCGCGGCGTTGGCGGGCAACGGCGTTTCCGGAGAATCGGCAAAGAAAAGCAGCCTGTAAAAGCTCATTTCGGCCAGCGCCGTTTCGACCTGCTCGGAGGCATAAAAGACGCCCAATGTACGTCCCGCCCGTCTGAAGCGAGAGCCGTGAGGGTAGATCGCTCCATAGCGGAAGGGGGTGGCCAACAGATAATCCAGGCCGATGCATTCGGGCGGCAGCGCCGGCTTGCTCTCTTCCAGCAGATGTTCGAGAAGCGCCTGCTCTTCCAGCGTATCGACCAGTTTCAACGTCGAGACCTGATGCTGTGCCTCCACCAGCCGCCAATAGCGGCCGGAAATCGGCCGAGCCTCAGACGAGAGCGCGGCGGGCGTCCAGATAGGCAAGGACATCGGTCAATCCGGAAATGGAGGTAATCTTTTCAAGCGGCGTCGCGCCAAAGGTGAGATTGACATTGCGCAGCCATTGCCGCGCCACGGCCTCATCGCCGCCGACGATGGCATCGAGGGAGCGGAACAGACGCACGAAAAGAACGGCGAGTTCAAATGGCTTGCTGTGCCGCTCCAGAAGATGATCCTGCCGCTTCATGCGCGACACCGTCGCTTCCGAGACGCCGATAACGGCAGCGAGCATGCGCGCGTTCAATCCCAGCCGCTCCGCTGCATTGACGACCGCCTTGGTGATGACCAGCGCCTCGTTCGGATTTGCATGACCGATCGCTTGAGCATGTGTCATGGCTATATCCTTTCCTAAGAAAACATATAGCAATTTTCTTGCAAAAGAAAAGGAGCGACATGCACTGAAATGCATATCGCTCCATTTATGCATCCATTCCGTCAGTTCGGAAGGAAAAGCCTATTCTCAGGCGACAGTGACCGGCACTTCCGTCGAGGTGCGCATGGCATGGCTATAGGGGCAGACGATGTGAGCGGCGGCAGCAAGCTTCTCAGCTTCGGCTTTATCCATGCCGGGAATGTGCACCGACAAAGAGACTTCGATGCCAAAGCCGGTACCATCCTCGCGCGGCCCGATACCGACCGTTGCCGTCACCTTGGCGTCCTCCGGAATTTTAACCTTCTGCTGGCCCGCAACAAATTTCAGGGCGCCGAGGAAGCAGGCAGAATAGCCTGCGGCGAAGAGCTGTTCGGGATTGGTGCCGGTAGCGCCGTCACCGCCGAGTTCCTTCGGCACGGTCAGGGTGACGTCAAGAACGCCGTTTTCGGAAGCGGCGTGGCCCGCACGGCCGCCGGTGGCAGATGCCTTGGTGGTGTAGAGGATAGGCATGTCAGATCTCCTTTGCGATTGGATGAAAACTATATATAATGCGATTTAATCGTGCGCAATATATTTTTGTAATTTGATTTTGAAAAATGAACCTGTGACAATGAGATCAACAAGAAACTGGCGGAGCGGCGATGACGGATAGGGTGCAGGAGCGGGCAATCCCGGATGAGGAGAAGCGGCTGGAACGGCAGCTCTGTTTCGCCGTCTACGCAACTGCGCATGCCTTCAACCGCGCCTACAAGCCGATCCTCGATCGTGTCGGCCTGACCTATCCGCAATACCTGGTGATGCTGGTTCTGTGGGAAAAGGGCCGTTTGCCGGTCAAGACCATCGGCGAGCAGC
Source organism: Rhizobium sp. CB3090 (assembly GCF_029714285.1). Classification (NCBI taxonomy): domain Bacteria; kingdom Pseudomonadati; phylum Pseudomonadota; class Alphaproteobacteria; order Hyphomicrobiales; family Rhizobiaceae; genus Rhizobium; species Rhizobium sp. CB3090. The sequence continues at coordinate 598,678 of NZ_CP121662.1, read as the reverse complement.
TCGACCTCGATTCCGGCACGCTGTCACCGCTGCTAAAACGCCTCGAGCAAGCTGGCCTGATCGGCCGCATGCGCGACCCGAAGGACGAACGCCAAGTTATCGTTTCATTGACGGAAAAGGGCGCCGGCATGAAATGCCAGGTCAATACGATCATGGCCGCCATCGGTGAAGCCATCGGCTGCGATATGGATGAAATGGCCAGCCTGCGCGAGCGACTGCAGCGGCTGAGAGCGAATTTAACGGCCGAAAGAGAGCCGTTAAATTCCAACCCGTCAAAAATGTCTCCGAAACTTACGCCTGCGTGACCAGGATAGGCGCACGTTCCGGCACGCGGTCGTAGAGATCGATCACGTCCTGATTGAGCAGACGCACACAGCCCGAGGACACGGCCTTGCCGATGGAGCGCCAGTCGGGATTGCCGTGCAGACGGTAGAGCGAGTCCTGCTTATCCTCGAAAATATAAAGCGCGCGCGCGCCGAGCGGATTTTTCAGGCCAGGCTCCATGCCGCCGTTGGCGATGGAATATTTGACGAGCTCCGGCTGGCGGGCGACCATTTCGTCCGGCGGGTTCCAGCGCGGCCACTTCTTGCGCCATTGGATGACACCGCGGCCCTGCCAGGCAAAGCCTTCGCGGCCGACGCCGATACCATAGCGCATAGCCGTGCCGCCCGGCTCGGTAACATACAGGAAGCGTTCGCGCGTATTGACGACGACGGTGCCCGGCGGCTCCCCCGTCGGATCGACGACACGCTGGCGATAATATTTCGGATCGATTTCCTGGTAGGGTATCGCCGGAAGATGAAAGCCGCCGTCATCCATAGCCGCATAGATCACAGCCGGGTCCGGCTGCTCGCCATTATAGCTGGAAAGCCAACTGCCGAATGGGCGGTAGGTGGAACCGCTATACTGCACCGGGCTGACGATCGGGTTGCTTTCGACCGTGGAAGCGCAGCCGGCAAGCGTCGAAACGGCGCCAATACCCGCGAGGGCGAGGAAATTTCGTCGGGAAAGAGAAGAAGGCAGGCTCATGTCGACAGCATCATTCCTGTTGGAAGGGAAGCGGGAACTCGAAACAATCCGATTCGGTTCCCGGCAAGATTCGCAGAGACAGGAATAAAACTAAAGAGCGCAGTGGGCCCCGGCTATCGCACTTATGCAACATCACGAAAATTTGTTGCAATCTGTCGTTACAGAACCACGACCTCCGTCTTTACCGACACGCGATTGAAAAGATCGATCACGTCCTGGTTCAGCATGCGTACGCAGCCGGACGACGCTGCCTTGCCGATCGACTGCCAATCCGGCGTACCATGAATGCGATAGAGCGTGTCCTTACCATTCTGGAAGATATAGAGAGCGCGGGCGCCAAGCGGATTGGTCGGCCCCGGATTCATGCCGCCGCGTTGCGCCGAAACCGGCCTGATCTCCGGTTCGCGCGCCACCATTTCGCTTGGCGGCGTCCAGCGTGGCCATTTCTGCTTCCACTGGATGACGCCTCTGCCATGCCAGGCATAGCCGGCCGCGCCAAGACCGACGCCATAACGCATCGCCCGGCCGCCCGGCTCGATGAAATAAAGATAGTGGCCTCTTGTATCGACGACGATCGTGCCGGGTCTTTCATTGGTCCGGTAATCCACTTCCTGACGCAGAAAACGGGGGTCTATCCGCTTATAGGGGATTGCCGGCAGGGTGAAATCATCTTCACTCGTCTGTGCATACATGGCCTGATGCACGGGATTGAACGTCGGCAGGCCATAGGTCTGATTGAACTGCGAGCGGAAGAGATCGCGCGCCTGCGGCACCGGCTGCACTGGCAGGCGTCCCACCTTCTGCGGATCGATGCCTTCAGGTTGATAGAAGATAGGTGCAGTTTCCTGCGCAAACCGATCGGGATCGGTCGCCCCCGTATCGGGAATGATGCTGCAGCCGGACAGCGCAGCAAAAGCAGCAACGACAAGCAGGCGACGGGAAGCGAGCAGGAGATCGGCCATCATCGGAAACCAGTTGAATACGGATCGGTCGACCGCATGATGACTGGCGCGGCTGGCGCGAGGCTGGCGTCGAATGCGAAGATATTGCGCTATCTGGCCAAACTTCTGTTTTACCTTGCCCTGGCTTGAGTTAGACCATTGGGGCACGGAGGATGGCATGAATATCGACAGTCTCGACCCAAACGTTTTTGCTCCGGTAAGTCGCGAGGCATGGCTCAAGCTTGTGGACCGGGCGCTGAAAGGCGCGGATTTCCAAGAGGCGCTGGTATCGCATACGGATGACGGTATCGCGATCGAGCCGCTCTATGCCCGCCGCCCCGATGCCACGCCATTGGCCCGCCGCAACATCGACCGGCCTTGGATCGTCAGCCAGCGTATGGATGATCCGGATATCGAGCGGGCTTTTACCCAGCTCGCCGACGATCTTACCAACGGCGCCAGCGGTGTCAGCTTAATCTCGAAAAACAGCCCTTCGGCTTTTGGTGTCGGCATCGACGCGACCACCGAGGCGATTGCGGCACGATTGGCGGCAGCGGCTTCGGGCAATTCCGTCTCGCTACGTTTGGACGGCCTCTCTCCGGCCTTTGCAGCGGGATTAGCATCAGCACTCGGAAAAAGCCAACATCTGCCGACCGTACATTTCGGTCTCGACGTTTTCGCTCCCGGCAGTGCGACGCAGGAGACGACGGGGAGTTTCCGGCGCCTGCGTGATGCCGGATTTGCCGGAACCCTCATCAATGCCGACGGCCGTGCCGTGCACAATGCCGGTGGAACGGAGGCGCAGGAACTGGCCGTCGTGGCGGCGGCTCTCGTCGGCCATCTGAAACTATTGGACAAGGCGGGCTTTGCGCCGGAGGCGATCCTGAACGCCGCAAGTCTCTGCCTATCTGCCGATCAGAACCAATACATCACCATGGCTAAGGCTCGCGCCGCACGCTTGATCTTTGCCCGGATCGCGGAAGCCTGCGGCATTTCCGATCCGCCGGCGGCTCATCTCTATATGGAAACGAGCTACCGCATGCTCACCCGGCTCGACCCGGAAACCAACATCCTCCGCAACACGATAGCCGTCTTCTCCGCCGGCATCGGGGGCGCCGACGAGATTTCCGTGCTGCCGCACAGCCTGACCCATGGCATTCCCGATCCGCTGGCGCGGCGCCTGGCGCGTAATACGCAGATCGTCCTGATTGCCGAAAGCCATCTAGACCACGTCGTCGACCCAGCCGCGGGGGCCGGCGGGATCGAGGCGCTGACCGAGGCTTTGGCGGAAAGGGCCTGGGAGATTTTCGTGGGAATCGAGCGGGATGGCGGACTTGCAGAGATTATCGCCAGCGGCCGATTGGCGGCGATGGTGGCAGAGGCGAGAGCGAACCGTGCGGCGAAACCCATTGTGGGGACGACATTGTTTGCTGCGAAGATGGAGCGGCCGGTTGCCGTTCTGGGGGAGCTGAGGACTGTGGCGGAATGTATGGGGTTGACACCGGTGCGACTGGATGAGGTGGGGGCATGAAAGTGGCTGCAGCGTTCGTGGAGAGTGCAATACCCCCTTCTGTCACTTTCGCGATATCTCCCTCACAAGGGGGGAGATGTCATGAAATGACAGAGGGGGGTGACGCAGATGCGGCATATGCGGAGGTATCGGCCCTATGACCCCCATCCCCGATTTCACGACTATCTCTTGGGCAAAACCCCAAGCCGCGAGGCCGAAAACCGGCGCACCGGCATGGCAGACCCCGGAAGACATCGCTGTCAAGCGCATTTATGATGCGGCCGACCTTGCCGGTCTGAACTTCCTCGACACCTATCCTGGTGCTGCTCCCTTCGTCCGCGGCCCCTATCCGACCATGTATGTCCAGCAGCCCTGGACCATCCGCCAATATGCGGGTTTCTCCACCGCAGAGGAATCGAACGCCTTCTACCGCCGCAATCTCGCGGCCGGCCAAAAGGGCCTGTCAGTCGCCTTCGATCTTGCCACTCATCGCGGCTACGACAGCGACCATCCGCGTGTTGCCGGCGATGTCGGCATGGCGGGTGTGGCGATCGATTCCATTCTCGACATGCGCCAGCTTTTCGACGGCATCCCGCTTGGTGAGATGAGCGTATCTATGACCATGAACGGCGCGGTGCTGCCGGTGATGGCGCTTTATATCGTCGCCGCCGAAGAGCAGGGTGTTTCCGAAGACAAGCTCTCCGGCACGATCCAGAACGACATCCTCAAGGAGTTCATGGTCCGCAACACCTATATCTATCCGCCGCAGCCCTCGATGCGGATCGTCTCGGACATTTTCAGCTTTACCAGCCAGCGCATGCCGAAATTCAATTCGATCTCGATTTCGGGCTACCATATGCAGGAGGCCGGTGCGACGGCGGATCTGGAGCTCGCCTATACGATCGCCGACGGCATCGAATATGCCCGCGCCGGGGTAGCGGCCGGGCTCGATATCGACACATTCGCGCCGCGCCTCTCCTTCTTCTGGGCGGTCGGCATGAATTTCTTCATGGAAGTCGCCAAGATGCGGGCGGCGCGGCTGATCTGGGCTGCGTTGATGCAGAAGAACTTTGCGCCGAAGGACGAAAAGTCGTTGGCGCTTCGCACCCACAGCCAGACATCCGGCTGGTCGCTGACGGCGCAGGATCCGATGAACAACATCATTCGCACCATGGTCGAAGCCATGGCGGCGACGCAGGGCCATACGCAATCTCTCCACACCAACTCCTTCGACGAAGCGCTCGCTCTGCCGACGGATCATTCGGCCCGCATCGCCCGCAATACTCAGATATTGCTGCAGAAGGAATCCGGCACGACCGGTATCATCGATCCCTGGGGCGGCTCGGCCTATGTCGAGCGGCTGACGCATGATCTGGCGGCCCGCGCGCTTACCCATATCGAAGAAGTCGAAGCGCTCGGCGGCATGGCAAAGGCAATCGAAAAGGGCATTCCGAAGCTTCGGATCGAAGAGGCCGCCGCCCGCACTCAGGCACGCATCGACAGCGGCCACCAGACCGTCGTCGGCGTCAACTTCTCGCGACCGGAACAGGATATCGAAGTCGACGTGCTGAAGGTGGACAATTCCGAAGTCCGCGCCCGCCAGCTCTCGAAACTGCAGCAATTGAAGGGCACGCGTGAGACGGAGGCCGTGGAGAGCGCCTTGGACGCACTGACGGATGCTGCGCGCAACGGCACCGGCAATCTCTTGGATTTCGCCGTCAAGGCGGCGCGGGCACGAGCAACGGTCGGCGAAATCTCACTGGCGCTGGAAAAGGCCTACGGCCGACATGTCGCGGAGATCAGAACCATATCCGGCGTCTACCGCAAGGAAGTCGGCACGGCCGATCCTCTGTTCAACAAGGCGGTTGCCAAGGTGGAAGCTTTCCGCAAGGCAAAGGGCGAGAAGCCCCGCATCCTCGTCGCCAAGATGGGGCAGGACGGACATGACCGCGGACAGAAGGTCATTGCCACAGCCTTCGCCGATCTCGGCTTCGATGTCGTCGTCGGCGCGATGTTCCAGACGCCGGAGGAAGTGGCCGATCTCGCGGTTCGCGAGGGCGCCGACATTATCGGCGCATCATCGCTAGCCGCCGGCCATCTGACGCTGGTGCCGGAACTCAAGGAAGCGCTGACCCGCCGCCACGCCGGCCGCATCCTCATCGCCGTCGGCGGCGTGATCCCGCCTCAGGATTTCGCTGCATTGGAAGCTGCCGGCGCAGACGCGATTTTCCCGCCTGGAACGGTCATTGCGGAGGCAGCGGCGGATCTAGTAGATCGGTTATTGGGTTAAGAAGGACTAACGACGATATCGGGCCAGAGTCGGGCGGCTTCTTTTCCAAGTTTTGCTATCGCTGCAAAAGCCAGATCTGCATCCATCTGCAATATGTCCGCCGCGCGTCGCAATTCCGCGTCGTCGCAGAGTTTTGTCAGCACCCAAGCGACCTTTCTTTGGATATCCAGGCCATAAGCGGCGACGGACTTATCGACGGCATCATCAGGAATATGCCCGTAACGATCGATCAACATGCCCAAGTCGATCGCATCGCGATAAGCGACCGCGCGATCTTGACAGCGGTCAGCATTCGCCAGCAGCTTCTCTGCAAACATATCAGTGACAGCCAATATCGGAACACCTAACCGATCATCGACTTGCCCATTCAACGCGATGCGCGCTTCGCGCACGATCTCAAAGCGAATTGGTTGCCCCCGCAGACTAACCACAGTGCGGAGACCATATTGATCGATCCTGAGCTCTCTCAAGACCTCGACCGGCGGCGCGAAAAAAGCGGCTATACCGCGTTCAACGGCGGCATTTCGCAACGCCCGATAGCCTTCGGCATGGGCACAAAGAAAATCAACATCCAGAGATAACCGGTATTCATCAAGCTGCATGACGATCGCCGTGCCGCCGGCGAACCAGCATTTGCTTACCAGCAAAAAATCGCTGTTCATCAATCCGAGTGCCTCGGCGATCGTCGTGTGTTCTTGCCGCGCAAATGTTGTCATGATTCTGTGCCCGATTTGCTTTTCAAACTTACGCAGCGAGGATGAAGAAACGTCAAATCAGGAAACAAGCAGAATCCCATTCCCGAACGCATCCGTCAGTTCGCGAATGAGCCGGGCCTCACGGTCGGTCAACTTTTCCGTTTCGACAAAACGCCAGTTGCGCTCGTAAAGGGCGAAAGCCTCCTCACACGGGATTGGGCGCAGAGGATCGCGATTCCAGACGAGCATTTTCAGCTCGGGAAAATCTGCAGGGACAATCATGGCGCTCTTGTCTTGGGCCATGGCCTTAGGATAACGCCGCTACACGCAAAATTAAAGGGTTTGGCGATACTGTGATATCGGACTAAGCCGCCACACTCCTGAAAAACTGGATGCTCTGTTCGATCTCCCCCGGCAGCGCCGAGTTGTGATTGCCCTGAACCGTCGCCAATTCCATTTTGACGCCGCCAGCAAGAGCACGCTTGGAAAGCAGCGCCGCCCGGGCCTGCAAAGTTACCTCTTCGCTGGCGTGCATGACCTTCAAGGGACATTTGAAACTGTGGGCATAGCAGATCGGCGAGCGCATCTGGAATTCGCGGGGATTCTTCGTGTTGAAGCGGACATCCTCCGGATAACGGTGGAAGAAGGCGAAGGCATCCGGATTGCCTGACATGGGAGCGGCGGCGCGGAAGCGTTTGGCCGACATTGCCGCCAACATCGCCAGCGTACCGCCGATGCTGTGACCCGCGAGGAAGAGGCGATGCGGATCGACGCCCGGCAGGTGGCGCAGACGATCGGACGCAGCGAGAACGTCGGAAACTTCGTCGTAGAAACCCGAGAAATTCCCCTTTTGGCCGTTTTCGCCGCGCATGGACGGGATCATGACCACATAGCCGGCTTCGACGTATGGCTTCACCAGCAGCCAATGGCCCTGACCGATGGCATTACCGCCATGGAGGAAAAGCACGGCGGGCTTCGGCTTCGGCGTACGCTCGTAGCGCGACACCCAGGCAACAAGTTCCAGCTCGCCGCCGAGACCGCTGCGATAAAAAATCTGATCGGCGTCTGATGGTGCGACCAACGGTTCATATTTGTCAGGCGCCGGACCCTTGTTCAGAAGATCGGTGCGAAACTTGTGCCGCTCTTTGGCATAATCGCCTGCCAGAAGCGGCGGACCGGCCAGCGCGTCTTCAATTTTAGCGGTTAGAGCGGGATTGGCCTCGACCATCTTTCTCTCGACAGTCTTGGTTTCGGCAGCCTTCGCGATGTTGGGAGCAAAAAGTGTTACAGCGAGACCGGCGAGAACGGTGCGGCGATTGGGGCGAAATGCGTTGTCTTCAGACGTTGTCATATGATCTGTCCAAATATGCCCGGCAGATCGAAATCTGCACGGGTTGAAAGACGAGGCCAACTCACATTGTAGTGAGGAATCAACCTGCCCTATTCATCAACAGCGGGAGCCTTGGCGTCAATCAGCGCCACCAAATTTTCAAGCCGATCCGCCTCATAGGGCGGCTTGTCGGGCCTGAGGCGGGCAATTCGCGGAAAACGCATGGCGACACCGGATTTGTGCCGCGTCGAACGGTTTATCCCTTCGAAGGCGACTTCTAGAACGAAGCCGAAATCGCGATCGGCTCTGACCGCCCTTACCGGGCCGAAACGATCGATCGTATTGTTCCGCACGAACTTATCGAGCACCTCCAGCTCAGCATCCGTGAAGCCGAAATAAGCCTTGCCGACCGGCACCAGTTGCTCGCCCTCCGGCGTCATCGACCAGACGCCGAAGGTGAAATCGGAATAATAGCTGGAACGTTTGCCATGGCCGCGCTGGGCATACATCAGCACGGCATCGACATTGTACGGGTTGCGCTTCCATTTGAACCACGGCCCCTTGGCACGGCCGGCGAGATAGGCGCTGTCGCGGCGCTTGATCATGACGCCTTCGATAACCGGATCGGGCGGCGCGGAACGCAATTGGTCCAATTCCTCCCAGGAGGTAAAATCGACCAGCGGCGAGAGGTCGAAGCGATCGTGGGGCGCGGCCTCGATAATTTCAGTCAGCCGCTCGCGCCGATCGAGAAAGCCGCGGGCACGCACATCCTCTTCACCGTCGAACAGCAGGTCATAGGCGCGGATGAAAGCGGGATATTCCTCCAGCATCTTCGCCGTCACCGTCTTGCGGTTCAGCCGCTGCTGCAGATCGGAGAAGGTGCGCGTCGGGCTGTTGGAGCGCGCGGTGCCGCCGATCAGCAATTCACCGTCGACGACACCCTCAAAGCTGATGGCGTCGACGATGTCCGGAAAGGCGCCGGAGATATCATCGCCGGAGCGGGAATAAAGCTTGCTCGTCATACCCGCGCGCGAAAGCTGGACGCGGATGCCGTCCCATTTCCACTCGGCGGCATAGTCCAGGGGGTCGAGTCCAGTGAGATCGCCGGGCTCGACAGGATTGGCGAGCATGACGGAATGGAAGATCGCCGGCGTCGCCAGCACCGGCTTGTCGCCTTTGCCCTCCAGCCATTGGAACAGGCTTTCATAGGGCGGCTGCAACCCATGCCACAGGGTTTCGATCTCGGTCACGTCCTTGCCGCTCAGCTCGGCCAAAGCTTGCTTGGCAAGCCGCGCCGAAACGCCGATGCGCAGCGCACCGGTGGCGAGCTTCAGGAAGGCAAAGCGGCCTGACGTATCCAGCCTGTCGAGCAGATCGCGAACGAAGCTGCGCACCTCGGTACGCCCCAGCGCATTCATCCGGCGCACCACCTCGCCAAGCTTCGGCTGCTCGGCCGCCGGGCGGACGATATCGCTTTCCTTGTCCCAGACCAGCGAGATGGTCTCGGCGAGATCACCAACATAATCGTAGGAATAGCGAAAGAGCACCTCGTCCATGCGTTCCAGCACGAGTTCGCGCAACATGGCCGGCTTGACGTTCCGCACCTCCAGCGTGCCGGCGATCGCCGCGAGACCGTAGCCCCGATCCGGGTCGGGCGTGTCGCGGAAATAGTCGGTGAGCAGCTTCAGCTTTCCATTGCGGCTCGGCGTCAGCACCAGGCGATCGAGGAGGTCTGCGAAGGCTTTCATCAGTCACCCTCATCCTCATAGCCGATCAGATGCAGCGGCTTGGCCGGGATACCCTGCAATTCGCACCAGCGCACCAGGGCCTCTTCGCGTCCATGGGTAACCCAGACTTCGCCCGGCTTCAGGTCCGAGATGGTTTCGGTCAGCTCCGGCCAATCACAATGATCCGAAATAACCAGCGGCAGCTCGACGCCGAGCTGTTTGGCGCGCTGGCGCACCATCATCCAGCCCGACGCAAAGGCGGGAAGAGGCTCGTGGAACCGCCGTGCCCAGCGATCGGCAAAAGCCGATGGCGGTCCGACGACGACTGCACCCTTGAAGATCGATTGATCCCGGCTTTCCGTTGTTGCTGGCAACAGCTCGCCAAGCGCAATGCCCTGCCCGGCATAATAGTCGCACAATGTCTCCAGCGCACCGTGAATATAGATAGGCCTGTCGTAACCGGCATCGCGCAGCAGCCGGATGACGCGCTGTGCCTTGCCGAGCGCATAGGCGCCGATCAGATGGGTGCGCTCGGGAAATTGCCGAAGCGACGCCAACAGTTTCCCCGTCTCGTCCATCGGATCGGGATGGTGGAACACCGGCAATCCGAATGTCGCCTCGGTGATGAAGATGTCGCAGCCTACGGGCACATAGGCGGCACAGGTCGGGTCCGGCCGCCGCTTGTAATCGCCGGATACGACGATGCGCAGCCCATCCCTTTCAACCGCGATCTGCGCAGAACCAAGCACGTGGCCTGCGGGATGAAACCGCACCCGAACGCCGTTGATGGTCAGCTCCTCGCCGAAACCGACCGCCTGCTCCGATCCGGCAAAATCATCGCCATAGCGTATCCGCATGATGTCCAGTGTCTGGCGGGTGGCGAGCACCCGGCCATGGCCGGCGCGGGCATGATCGGAATGTCCATGCGTTATCAACGCCCACTCGACCGGCCGTACCGGATCGACATGGAAGCCGCCGATCGGGCAGAACAGCCCCTCAGGGGCGGGATACAGCAATTGTTCCGGTTTCATAAGGGAAAGGATAGCGTGATTTATGCAATTATGTAGCGATCATTGCCCCTTTTTGATCGAATTCGCCTTCCACTATTTCAGCATCCGTTCGAACCGCCGGTCCGGGACCAGCCATATGCAGGCGACGACGAAATAGATGCCGAGGGAGATGAATGGATTGATGGCGGCAAGTATGATCGCGAGAAGATAGAGGCATACGGAAAGCCAGGCCTTACGATCCGAGCCGAGCGTGTGAGCAAAATCGGATTCCGCGCCGTGCACCTGGATCAGCATCCGGCCAAGGATGTAATAGGCGAGACCGCACATCATCAAGATGAAGCCATACACCATCACCGGGGTCATGGCGAAGTCGTTATCATCCATCCAGCCGGTGGCGAAGGGCATCAGTGACAGCCAGAACAGCAGATGCAGATTGGCCCAAAGCACGCCGCCCCTGACATGCTTCACCGCCTGGAACATATGATGGTGATTGTTCCAGTAAATGCCGACGTAGACGAAGCTTAGGACATAGGAAAGCAGTGTCGGAATCAGCGGGATCAGCGCCTGCAGCCCCTCGCCATGCGGCGCTTTCAATTCCAGCACCATGATGGTGATGATGATGGCGATCACGCCATCGGAAAAGGCTTCGATACGCCCCTTGCCCATAAATCGACTTCCCCTCTTCGCGCAATGCCCCAGACAGAATCAATTTAAGGACCTGCGTATGGAGGCAGAATTACAGCGGACAGGGATAGGTTCAAGCGAGGCGATCGCGAGCGTCTGTCAGAATCCTCGAGATTTCCGCTGCCCCGACCGGTCGCGAGAAATAGAAGCCCTGGGCGTCATGGCACTGAGCCTGACGCAGGAATTCGAGCTGCTCGTCCGTCTCCACGCCTTCGGCGACGACAGCCAGGCGCAGCCGGCGCGCGAGCGAGATGACGGCGGAGGCGATAGCGACGGTCGTCTCGTCGCGCGGCAAGGCCTCGACGAAGGAACGGTCCATTTTGAGACGGTCGAAGGGAAAGGTCTTCAACGCCGCCAGGCTGGAATAGCCGGTGCCGAAATCGTCGATCGACAGGCGCACGCCAAGCGCCTTCAGCGCCTGCATCACATGCAGAGCGCGCGGCACATCATGCATCAGCGTGCTCTCCGTCAACTCAAGCTCCAGCCATTGCGGGTCGAGACCGCTCGCCTCCAGAGCTTCGGTGACGTGCGCGGCAAGCGCCGGATCACTGAATTGCCTTGCCGAAACATTGACGGCGATCGTAAGCGGCGGCAGGCCCATGGCCTGCCATTCCTTGGCCTGCCGGCAGGCTTCGTTGAGTACGAACAGACCGAGCGGGATGATCAGCCCGGATTCTTCCGCCAGCGGGATAAACTGACCGGGCGGCAGCATACCATGGCGCGGATGATGCCAGCGCACCAGCGCTTCCAGGCCGACGATACGGCCGCTCGCGACATCAACCTGCGGCTGGTATTCCAGGAAGAACTGCTTGGCGCCGATGGCGCTGCGCAATTCTTCCTGCTCGCTCAACGGCATGACGCCAACCGCGTCCGATCTATGAATATGATATTGCAGCCGGTTGCGGCCATGCTCCTTGGCCCTATACATGGCCGCATCGGCACAGGCGATCAGCTCATCTGGCGTCTCCCCATCGGCCGGAAAAGCGGCAACGCCGATACTGCTCGTCACCGCAATCTCTATTTCCCCGATCATCACCGGCTGCGTAATCACCTTCTGCAGTTCACGCAGCCGCCGCGTAATGCCGGTGTCGTGGCGCGACTGATGGACAATGACCAGCAGGAATTCGTCGCCGCCGAGCCGCACCACCATGTCGGAAGCCCGGAGGCTGTCGACCATGCGCGCCGTCAATTCCTTCAAGAGCTCATCGCCGGCGCTATGGCCGCGGCTGTCATTGACCTGCTTGAAATTGTCGAGATCGACATAAGCGACCGTCACCTTGCGGCCGTTTCGACGAGCCTTGAACAGGATCTTCGCCATATTCTCCTTGAGAAAAGCACGGTTCGGCAATCCAGTCAGGTCGTCATGATGGGCCATGAAATAGATGCGGTCTTCAGCCCGCTTGCGCTCGATGGCGATGCCGGCGATGTGGGTCGCCATGGCAACCAGCTCCAGCTCGCGTTCGGTCGGCTTGCGCACGGTGCCGGAATAGAGGGCGAAAGTGCCGAGCACGTTGCCCTGCGAGGTCATGATCGGCGTCGACCAGCAAGAGCGCAGGCCGTATTGCGCGGCTAGTACACTAAAATCCTCCCAGAGCGGATCCGTCTGGGTGTCGTCGACGAAGACCGGTTTGCCACGCCAGGCCGCCGTTCCGCAGGAGCCCACCTTCGGTCCGATGGCGACGCCATCGATCAGGCGGCTATAGGCGGCGGGCAGATTGGGTGCCGCGCCATGGGAGAGATGGATGCCTTCAGGATCGAGCAGCAGGACAGACCCTTTAATGTCGGTCATTTGATCCTCGACCATCAATACCAGTGCCTCGAGGATCATCTCCAGCGGCTCGCTCTTGGCGATCATTTCCAATAGCTCCGCCTGGCTGCGGCGCAGATGCTCCTGGCGCTTGCGTTCGGTAATATCGCGCGACGTGCAGATCAGGCCGATCACCTCACCGCGATCGTTGCGCAGCGGTAACTTCGAGGTCAGACGATAGACCGGCTTACCGCCGCTCGCGGAGAGAACGACGTCCTCCATATCGATCCGCGGCTTGCCGGTAGCGATGATTTCCTGCTCGACACGGTAGTATTCCTTGGCCTGCTCCAGCGGCAACAGATCGAAATCGGTCTTGCCGGTCAGCGCGCTCGCTCTTTCCAGGCCGAGGCTTTTTGCCGTGGCGGAATTGGCGAAGACGAAGCGGCTTTCCCGATCCTTGACGAAGAGAAAATCCGGCAATTCATGCACGATTGCCTTGAGACGCAATTGCTCGATGCCATCGGCGACATGGTGCGCGTTCGCGGCCATCAGCGCCTGCGTGGCGGCCAACAGGCGCTCCGTCTCGACATCAAGCGAGCGACCGCGCTCGCCTGACCGGGCGTGCTGAAGAGCCGGCTTATTCATGATGCGCATTCTCCTAACCCAGCCGCGGGCGCGGCTTCATCAAATGTCACAACCGAAACGCGATCATTATAGTCCCCGCTTCCTTCAAGGCTCTTAACCGGATGGGTGAACGAAAGAATAAAAGAGCGAAACCTGCGGTAAATAAGAGGCCGTTTCCCGCGAAAGCAGGCCTTTTCCGTGCCAAATCGAGACAGGCGCGCATGGCATGGTTCCTGCTTCTGCAAGGCTCATTTCAGGAGTCGACAATGGTCCAGCGCCGCGCGTTCATTGCCTATATCGCCGCCTCGGCTGCAACCGGCCTGTTCGCCCGAAGCGCCTTTTCCGCGCCGCTCGTCAAGATGGCCGGCGCCGAGATGCGCGGACCGATCGACGCCATCGCCTACAAGGCGACGCCGGGCACCAGCGACATCAGAAGCGGCAAGCTTCAAGCAATGATCGACAGTGCCGCCCGTGATAACGCGCCGGTCTTTCTGCCGCCCGGCAACTATGATGTCTCGAACCTCACATTGCCTGACAATACCCGCATCACCGGCATCCCCGGCGCTTCGCGGCTCGTCTATGGCGGCGAAGGCCATCTGATGAGCGCCGACAAGGCAAAACGCATCGAACTGTCCGGCCTCGTTCTCGATGGCGGCAACCGGTGGCTTGGAGACTATGCTGGCGGATTGCTGCAATTTACCGGCGTTGACCAGGTACTGATCGACAATTGCGAAATCGCCGGAAGCCGCAAACATGCGCTGCAACTGGAGCGCTGCGGCGGGCGGATCGAACGCAGCCGCATATCGGGCGCCGCCGAAGCCGGCCTCTATTCCGTCCAGTCGACTGGATTGACGATCACTGGCAATATGGTCGAGGATTGCGGCAATGGCGGCATCCTCATCCATCGCTGGGACAAGGGCGAAGACGGCAGCATCGTCACCGGCAACCACATCGCCCGCATCGGCGCCAATGATGGCGGCACCGGCCAAAACGGCAACGGCATCAATATTTTTCGTGCCAACGGCGTTTTGGTCTCCGGCAACCAAATAGCCGATTGCGCCTTCACCGCCGTACGTGCCAATTCGGCGTCCAACGTGCAGATCACCGGCAATCAATGCCTGCGCTCCGGCGAAACGGCGATCTTCTGCGAATTCGAGTTCGAAGGCGCCGTGGTCAGCAACAATCTCGTCGATGGCGCTGCAAATGGTATCGCGGTCGCCAATTTCGACAAGGGCGGGCGGCTTGCCAGCGTCACCGGTAACATCGTCCGCAACCTGTCCCTGACCGGCCCCTACCCTCAGGAAAGCGGCTTCGGCATCGGAATCTCGGCCGAAGCCGATACGCTGATTGCTTCGAACCTCATCGAAAACGCTCCGCTCTGGGGCCTGAAACTCGGCTGGGGCCCCTATCTCCGCAATGTCGTCGCCACCGGCAATATCATCCGCCAAGCGCCTATCGGCTGTGCCATCTCCGTTGCCGACGGTGCCGGCGCGGCCGTCATCTCCGACAATCTGTTCCAGCAAATCGAAAAAGGCGCAGTCGTCGGCTTTCGCTGGGGCAAACCGGCTTCGGGTGATTTGACGGCAACGGGGAGCGGAGAGTTTCCACAACTATCGATAGAGAAAAACAGGATGGCTTAAGCACCCTATCGCCAGCTCGGTTCCCGCCGCTCGAAGAAGGCCGTGACCCCTTCCCTTGCTTCCTCCGTCTCCCACGTGTCGGCCAGTTCCGTGATGACGCGATCGATAAGCTCATCGCTGATCGGCATGCCGAGAGAACGGGCCAGCGCCTTCGCCCGCGCAGCGGCCTGCGGCGAGGCGGCAAGGAGGTGGCGGATTTCGGATTCGATGGCCTCGTCGAGCGCCTCCTCCGGAACTACTCGGGACAAGAGGTCGGCGGCGTGGGCCTGCCAGGCGTCGATGACTTTGCCGGATAGGAAGAGCGGGCGAGCCTTGGCCTCGCCGATGCGGGCAATGACATAGGGGCTGATGGTGGCGGGAATGATGCCGAGGCGGACCTCCGTCAGGCCGAAGCGCGCAGTCGCGGCTGATATCGCCATATCGCAGATGCTGAGGATGCCGACGCCGCCGCCGAAGGCATTGCCATGCACGCGGGCGATCAGCGGCTTCGGCAATTCGTTCAGGGCCTTGAACATCATGGCAAGCCGCCGGGCTTCGACGATGCGTCCGGCACGGGTGGCATCGAACTGGGCGCGCATCCAACCGAGATCGCCGCCGGCGCAAAAGGTTGCGCCTTCGCCCGCAAGGACCACGACCCGCACGCTCGCATCCTTGCCAAGATCGTAAGCCGCCTCCGTCAGGGCATCGATCATCTCGGCCGACAGGGCGTTATGCTTTTCCGGGCGCGCCAAGGTCAGGCGGGCGACACCGCGTTCCTCGATGGCGATATGGATGGTTTGCGATGTCATGCGGGGCTCCTCAGGCTGCGGGCAAAGGCGGCGGCTTGGGCAAGCTTCTCCTCGCCAAGGCCGGTCTCGAAGCCGTGCAGTGCCAGATAGTGGTGAACCGCCACGGTATCGACGTTGCCTTTGGCGCCGGGGGCGAAAGGACAGCCGCCGAGACCACCGGCAGCGGCGTCGAATACCCTGAGGCCCCGATCCAGGGCGACGCCGATATTGTCCAATGCCCGGCCCGAAGTATCGTGAAAATGGCCGGCCAGCATGGCGGCGGGGAGATCGGCAAGTACGGCCTTCAGCATTCTATCCACGGCCTCTGGTTCACCCCTGCCGATCGTATCGCCGAGGCTGATCTCGTAGCAGCCCAGCTCGCGCAGTTGCCGCGCCACGCTTGCGGCATTCGCCGGCGGCACTGCGCCTTCATAGGGGCATTCGACCACGCAACTGACGTAGCCACGCAGCGGAATGCCGCGATCACGGCTCGCCGCCGCCACCGGTCGGAAACGCTCGATGCTTTCAGCGATGGTGCAGTTGATGTTGCGCATCGAAAAGCTTTCCGAGGCCGACGCGAAGATCGCCACCTCGTCGGCGCCTGCGGCAAACGCGGCCTCCAGCCCCTGCATGTTTGGCGTCAGCACCGCATAGCGGATGCCAGACTTGCGTTTGATCCCGGCCATGACAGCGGCGGCATCGGAGAGCTGCGGCACCCATTTCGGGCTGACGAAACTGGTGACCTCGATGCGCTCGAAACCGCAGTCGGAAAGCAGATCCACCAGCTTAATCTTGGTCTCCGTGTCGATCAGTCGCTTTTCATTCTGCAGGCCATCTCGCGGCGCCATTTCGACGATGGTGACGTGGTTGGAAGGGCGATCGGTCATTGCACGTCCTCCGGCCGGAGCGACAGCAGGACAGCGCTCTCGCTGGTCTGATCCCCTTCGCCAACATGCAGGCTCTCCACCACGCCGTCACGCGTCGCCGTCAAGGTCAGCTCCATCTTCATGGCTTCCATGACGATCAGCGCCTCTCCCTTGGCGACCATATCGCCTTCCTGCACCCGAACGATCTTGATGAGGCCGGGCATCGGCGCGATCAGCCGGTCGCTGCCGACCGCCTCTTCCTCAGCGCCATCCAGCGGGTCGGTCCGATGGAAATGATGGGTATGGCCATCGAGGAACAGCGTCGTGCTGTGCGGCATCTGGAAAAAGTCGGCACGCAACTGCCGGCCGTCGATCTCCATACGGTAACCATCGTCGTTGCGGCTGATGATGCGAACGGCGACTGCGCGATCATCGAAATGCGCAGAGAAGAGATTTTGTCCTTTCGCAGTCACGCGGCCGTTCGTATGGCCGCCGCTGTGATGCAAGGTGACAGGGCGGTTCACCTCGCCCCAAAGCTGCCAGACCCCAAGCGCCTGCCACGGGTCGCTCCCCGAGGATCGCGCCATGCCTGCCGCCTCGAAGATGGCGGCAATGGCAAGCGCGGTGTCGTCCGGCACCAGCGTTGCCGTCAGTATCTCCACCTCACGGTCGATCAGGCCCGTATCCGGATGGCCCGCAACGAAATCCGGCTGCTCACTCAATCGAACCAGGAAATCGAGATTGCTTGCCGTTCCGGCCGCCTGGGTATCCTGCAGCGCCCGCGTCAGCTTGGCGAGGGCCGCTTGGCGGGTTGGGGCATGGACGATGAGTTTGGCGATCAGCGGATCGTAATGCGGTGTGATGCTGTCGCTTTCGAGCACGCCGGTATCGATGCGGACATCACCATCCGGAAATCTGAGGCGCGAGAGCGTGCCGGTCACCGGCAGGAAACCCCGCGATGGGTCCTCGGCATAAAGTCGCGCCTCGAAGGCCCAGCCCTCAATAGCGAGTTCGTCTTGGGTCTTCGGCAAGGGTTCGCCGCCAGCAATCCGCAATTGCCATTCAACCAGATCCACGCCGGCTATCGCCTCGGTGACAGGGTGCTCGACCTGCAGGCGGGTATTCATTTCCATGAAGAAGAAGCGATCCGGCGACAGGCCGCCGGAGACATCGGCAATGAATTCCACCGTGCCGGCACCGCGGTAATCGATGGCACGCGCTGCGCGAACGGCAGCTTCGCCCATGGCACTGCGCATCTCCTCCGTCATGCCAGGCGCCGGTGCTTCCTCGATCACCTTCTGGTGCCGCCGTTGCAACGAACAATCGCGCTCGAAGAGATGCACGACATTGCCATGGCTGTCGCCGAAAACCTGGATTTCGATGTGACGGGGCCGGATCAGGTATTTTTCGATCAGCACGGCATCGTCGCCGAAGGCCGATTTCGCCTCGCGCCTTGCGGCCTCCAGCGAGGCCATAAAATCCTCCGGCCGGTCGACACGACGCATGCCCTTGCCGCCGCCGCCTGCCCGCGCCTTGATCAGAATGGGGAAGCCGATCTCCGCTGCCCGCTCCGCGAGGAAAGCCGTATCCTGTTTATCGCCATGATAGCCGGGAACGACAGGCACGCCGGCGCGCTCCATCAGCGCTTTGGCCGCATCCTTCAGGCCCATGGCGCGGATCGAAGCCGGAGATGGCCCAATAAAAATCAGTCCGGCGGCTTCGACAGCCTCTGCGAAATCGGCATTTTCCGAAAGGAAGCCATAGCCGGGGTGGATGGCCTCAGCGCCGGACCGCCGCGCGGCGGCTATGATCCTTTCCTTCGAAAGGTAGCTTTCGCTCGCAACAGCCGGGCCGATATAAATGGCCTCGTCGGCCAGCGCTACATGCAACGCATTTCGATCAACGTCGGAATAGACGGCGACCGTGCGGATGCCCATGCGCCTTGCCGTTCGGATGATCCGGCAGGCGATTTCTCCGCGATTGGCGATCAATATCTTCGAAAACATCGGCAAACCCTATTGCGCGGCGACAACCTCGACTTCGAGCAGCCATGCGGTGTCGAAAATGCCCGCTATCACCACCGTCATCGCTGGCGTAAGTGCGCCCAGATATTCGCTGCGGATTTCGCGGTTCTCTAGTGTGTGGTGACGATCGGCGAGATAGGTGGTGACTTTGACGATGTCAGCCTTGCTCATCCCCGCAGCCCTGAGTTGGGCGTCGACATTGAGCCAGACTTGACGCGCCTGCGCCTGAAAACCTTCGGGAAGCGCATCGTCTGAGGTCGTTGGAATCTGGCCGCTAACGAACAGCAATTTCTCGAAGTTCTCCAGTTTGACGGCCTGGGCATAGCCGCCGCGTGGCTGCGGTGCATTCATGGCATTGACGATATCGCGTTTCATCTCCATCTCCTCACATCCGGAACAGACCGAAGCGCGTGTCTTCGATCGGCGCGTTGAGCGCAGCGGAAAGCGACAGAGCCAGCACGTCGCGGCTCTTACGCGGGTCGATGATGCCGTCGTCCCAGAGACGCGCCGAGGCGTAGAGCGGATGGCTCTGGATTTCGAACATCTTCAAGGTCGGTTGCTTGAAGGCTGCTTCTTCTTCTTTCGTCCAAGGCTTGCCAGCACGCATTAGGGCCTCGCCGCGCACTGTCGCCAGCACGCCGGCCGCCTGCTCTCCGCCCATGACGGAGATGCGGCTATTGGGCCAGGTCCAGAGGAAGCGCGGCGAATAGGCACGGCCGGCCATACCGTAATTGCCGGCGCCGAAGGAGCCGCCGATCAGCATGGTGATCTTCGGCACTTTCGTCGTCGCCACCGCCGTCACCAGCTTGGCCCCGTGCTTGGCGATGCCTTCCGTCTCGTATTTCCGGCCGACCATGAAGCCGGTGATGTTCTGCAGGAAGGCCAGAGGGATTTTGCGCTGCGAGCAAAGCTCGACGAAATGCGCGCCCTTCAATGCCGATTCCGAAAACAGCACGCCATTGTTGGCGATGATACCGACGGGGATGCCGTGGATGTGAGCAAAACCGCAGACCAATGTGGCACCATAGCGCGCTTTGAATTCGTCAAAGCGTGAGCCGTCAATAATCCGGGCAATGATTTCACGGACATCGTAGGGCGTTCGCAAATCGGAGGGCACGATGCCGAGAATATCTTCCGGATCGTAAAGCGGCGGCTCCGGTGTGCGCAGCTCTACCGTCGTCGGTTTGTGGCGGTTGAGATTGGCAACGGCCTGCCGTGCCAAGGCAAGCGCATGGGCATCGTCGCGCGCCAGATGATCGGCGACGCCCGATAGACGCGTGTGCACATCGCCGCCGCCGAGATCTTCGGCAGAAACCATCTCGCCGGTCGCGGCTTTGACTAGCGGCGGCCCAGCGAGAAAGATCGTCCCCTGCCCTTCGACGATGATAGTCTCATCGGACATAGCCGGCACGTAAGCGCCCCCCGCCGTGCACGAACCCATCACCACGGCGATCTGCGGAATGCCCGCCGCCGACATATTGGCCTGATTGTAGAAGATGCGGCCGAAATGATCGCGGTCTGGGAAGACTTCGTCCTGGTTCGGCAGGTTGGCGCCGCCGGAATCCACCAGATAGAGGCAGGGAAGATTGTTTTCCGCCGCAATCTCTTGCGCCCGCAAATGCTTCTTCACCGTGATCGGATAATAGGTGCCGCCCTTCACGGTCGCGTCATTACAGACGATCATGCAGTCGCGGCCAGCAACGCGGCCGATGCCAGTGATCAAACCCGCTCCCGGCGCCTCATCGCCATACATGCCGTGCGCCGCCGTCGCGCCGATTTCAAGGAAGGGGGTTGCCGGATCGATCAGCCTCGCCACCCGGTCACGCGGCAGCAGCTTGCCACGGCTGACATGGCGCTCACGCGCCTGCGCACCGCCACCTTCCGCCGCCCGCAAGGCGGCCGCCTCGGCCAGCCCGATTGCCTCCATCATCGCGGCGCGATTGTCCCTGAAACGGTCCGAATGGGTTGAGACTTGGGATTTCAGGACGGTCATGCAGTGTCACCGAAAATTGGGGGTGAAATTTCAAAATCAGACAGTCTCGGCGAATAGCTCCCGCCCGATCAGCATGCGGCGGATTTCCGAGGTGCCGGCGCCGATTTCGTAAAGCTTGGCGTCACGCAGCAGCCGGCCGGCGGGGTAGTCGTTTGTGTAGCCATTGCCGCCGAGGGCCTGGATGCATTCGAGCGCCATAGCAGTCGCTTTCTCGGCAGCATAGAGAATGCAGCCTGCGGCGTCCTTGCGGTTCGTTTCGCCGCGATCGCAGGCGGCTGCGACGGCATAGACATAGGCGCGCGCGGCGTTCATGGTCACATACATGTCGGCAAGCTTGCCCTGCATGAGCTGGAATTCGCCGATCGGCTGGCCGAACTGCCTGCGTTCATGCAGATAAGGCAGCACCACATCCATGCAGGCGGCCATAATGCCCAGCGGGCCGCCCGACAAGACGACGCGCTCGTAGTCGAGACCGGACATCAGCACGCGAACACCGCCATCGACCTGCCCCAAGACATTCTCCGCCGGCACCTCGCAATCGATAAAAACCAGCTCCGAGGTGCTGGATCCGCGCATGCCGAGCTTGTCGAGTTTCTGGCCCACGGAGAAACCCTCGAAACCCTTCTCGACCAGGAAAGCGGTGATGCCGCGCGGGCCGGCCTCCGGCGAAGTCTTGGCATAGACGACCAGCACATCGGCATCCGGACCATTGGTGATCCACATCTTGCTGCCGTTCAAGACATAGCGATCACCGCGTTTTTGGGCGTGCAACTTCATCGACACCACGTCGGAACCGGAACCGGGTTCCGACATGGCGAGCGCACCGATATGCTCGCCAGAGATCAATTTGGGCAGGTAACGAACCTTCTGCTCGTCGGTGCCGTTGCGGTTGATTTGGTTGACGCAGAGATTGGAATGGGCGCCGTAGCTCAGACCAACAGAGGCCGAGGCGCGGCTGATCTCCTCCATCGCGACCGCATGCGCAACATAGCCGAGACCCGCGCCGCCATAGGCTTCATCGGCGGTGATGCCGAGCAGTCCGAGCTCGCCCATTTCCCGCCAGAGTTCCATCGGAAACCCATTGTTGCGGTCGAACTCGTCGGCAAGCGGCGCTATGCGCTGCCCCGCAAAGCGGCGCACGCTCTCGCGCAGCGCCTCGATCTCCTCCCCGAGCGCGAAGTTCAATCCCCCTGCAAACATTGCCTTCTCCTCCGCTTTTCCCAGTACATGACCCAGAACCGCTATGCGGCTTTTGGATTCATACTCTCTCCTCGCCCCTCTTCGAAACCATTACGCCGCATCGGCGGGAACCTGGAGCTTCTGCTCCAGTTCATAGCTCTTCAGCTTCTCGGCAATCTGCGCCGAGACCTTGCGGGCCGCCTCTTCCTTGATCGGCCCGAAGCCTCTGATTTCATCAAACAACGACAGGATGGCAAGAGCCTCCGTCTCATTGCCCGCACGCAAGCCATTGAGGACCCGGTCGGCAATCACCTCGTATTCGCCGATCAACCGGCGCTCCAGCCGGCGCTCCCGCATATAGCCGAAGGGATCGAACACAGTACCGCGCAGCCGTTTCATCCGTGCGAGCCTGCGCAGTAGCGGCAATATCCAGGGGCCGAATTCCCGTTTCTTCGGCCGGCCGTTCGGGCCTTTTCCGCCTAGCATTGGCGGAGCGAGATTGAAGGCCAGCTTGAAGTCGCCTTCCATCTCGTCTCGCAAATGCGCTTCGAAGGCCGGATCGGTCAATAGCCGCGCCACCTCATATTCGTCCTTATAGGCGAGCACCCGCGCATAGGTCGCGGCCACGGCGAAGGGCACCTTATCTGAAAGCCGCTCTCTCGCAGCCGCAGCTGTGGCGCGCTGGACGAAAGCGGCATAGCGATCGGCAAACGCGGCGTTCTGATAGACGGTCAGATGCGTCTTGCGGTGGGCGATCAGCTCAGCAAGGCTCATCTCCGCGAGCGTCTTGCCGGCATCGGGCTCCGTCATCTTCGCCTGAACGGCCTGCGGATCATGCGCCAGCAGTCGGCCCCAATAGAAGGCCGAGAGGCTGGCCTTGACGGCCACGCCGTTGAGCTCGATCGCCTTCTCGATGGCTTCCAGCGACAGCGGTAGCAAGCCGCGCTGCCAGGCAAAGCCGGTGAGAAGGATATTGGTCGACATGGCATCGCCGGTGACCTCGCTAGCCACATGAGCGAAATCAAGGAAGACGGATTTGTCGCTGACGGTCTTGGCGATGGTGTGCTGTACCGAGCCGATCTTGAAATCGAAGTCGCGGTTGCGAACGAAATCGGCGACCGGCATCAGGCCGGTATTGACGATGGCCGTCGTGCGGTTGGAGGCGCAAAGCGTAATCGCATCCTTGGAGGCACCGACCACCTCGTCGGCAGCGAGCAGCAGGTCGGCGCCGCCGTTGACGATGCGTGATGAGGTGACATCGGCCTCACTGTAGCCAATGCGCAGGTGGCTCATCACAGCGCCGCCCTTCTGTGCAAGCCCTGCCATGTCGAGGATCATCGGCACCTTGCCGTCGAGATGGGCAGCCATGCCGAGAATGGCGCCGATGGTCAGGATTCCCGTGCCGCCAATGCCGGCAATCGCGATGTTCCAGGGGCGCTCGCCGATGACGGGGACCTCGGGCATCGGGATCTCGGCGTCCGAATGCTCCAACGCCCCGCGCTTGCGGCGCTTGCCGCCATGCACGGTCACGAAAGAGGGGCAGAAGCCTTTGACGCAGGAGAAATCCTTGTTGCAGCTCGACTGGTTGATCTGCCGTTTGCGGCCGAACTCCGTCTCCAGCGGCTCTACGGAAATACAGTTGGATTGCACCGAACAATCACCGCAGCCTTCGCAGACGGCCGGGTTGATGAAGACACGCTTGGCCGGATCCTCCATAAGGCCGCGGCTCCGGCGACGACGCTTTTCGGCCGCGCAGGTCTGCACGTAGACGATGGCCGAGCAGCCCTCGGTCTCGCGCAGGATCAGCATCACCTGATCGATATTGTCGCGATGCAGGACGTTGACGCCGGGCGCCAGGTCCGATGCCGAATAGGCCGCGGGATTTTCCGAGAGCAGATAGATCGGCGAAACGCCCTCCCCGTGCAACTGTCGGGTCAAGAGCTGCGGCGTCAGATGGCCATCGATCGACTGGCCGCCGGTCATGGCGACGGCGTCGTTGTAGAGCAGCTTATAGGTGACGTTGACCTTGGCGGCGACGGACTGGCGGATGGCGAGGATGCCGGAATGGAAGTAGGTGCCGTCACCGAGATTGACGAACATGTGCTTCTCGTCGGTGTAGCGGGCGATCGCCGTCCAGGGCACGCCCTCGCCGCCCATCTGCGTGAAGGTCTGGGTGTTTCGGTCCATCCAGGTGACCATGTAGTGACAGCCGATGCCGGCCATGGCGCGGCTGCCTTCGGGGACGCGGGTGGATGTATTGTGCGGACAGCCGGAGCAGAAGAACGGCGTGCGGTTCAACGGCGCGATATGCGTGCGGCTGATCTGACCGCGCTCGGCGAGATAGGCGAGCTTGGCGGCGATCTGGTCGTGCAGGGAGGGATCGAGATCGAGCTTGACGATGCGCCCGGCAATGGCTCTCGCCACCGCGCCGACCGTCAGCGCCGCCGACAGGCTGAGATAAGGTTTGTCGTGTTCGTCGAATTTGCCGACGATGCGCGGGCGGACATCGGTGCGCCAGTTGAAGAGCTGCTGCTTGATCTGGTTTTCGATAATCTCGCGGCGTTCCTCGACGACGAGCACCTCGTCCAGCCCTTCGGAGAAATGCCGGACGGTCTCCGGCTCCAGCGGCCAGGGCATACGGACCTTCAGGATACGCAGGCCGATCGCCGCCATTTCCCTGGGTCCGATTTCCAGTTCTCGCAGCGCCTGCAATACGTCCTCATAGGCCTTGCCGGAGGAGATGATGCCGAAGCGGGCATTGGGCACATCATGGGTGATTTCATCGACGCGATTGGCGCGGGCAAAAGCGATGGCGGCATAGGCCTTGTAGTTTTGCAGACGATCGTCCTGTACCAGCGGCGGATCGGGCCAACGCAGATTCAGGCCACCGGGCGGCAACTCGAAATCGGTCGGCAACACGAATTGCCGCTTTTCGCCGGAGAGATCGACGGCAGCTGTCGTCTCGACGGTATCGGCGATGAATTTCATGCCGACCCAACAGCCAGAATAGCGCGACATGGCGATGCCAAGCAGGCCGTATTCGAGGAATTCGTGGATCGAAGACGGATAGATGACCGGAATGACCGCCGACATGAAATCATGATCGGTCTGGTGCGGGATCGTGGAGGATTTGGCGGAGTGATCGTCGCCGGCGAAACAGAGGACGCCGCCATGCTTCGACGTGCCGGCGGCGTTGCCGTGTTTCAGCACATCGCCCGAACGGTCGACACCGGGGCCCTTGCCGTACCAGATGCCGAGTACGCCGTCCTTGCGCACGCCGGGCGACAGACCGACTTGTTGCGTGCCCCAGATGGCTGTGGCTGCAAGGTCTTCGTTGATGCCTGGCTGAAAGGTGACGTCATATGCGTCAAGATAGGTCTTGGCTTTCAGAAGCTGTTGATCGTAGCCGCCGAGCGGCGAGCCGCGATAGCCGGAGATGAAGGCTGCGGTGTTAAGGCCGGCGGCGCGGTCGCGACGCATCTGGGTCATCGGCAGACGCACGAGGGTCTGCAGTCCGGTCATGAAGACTCGGCCTTCGCCTGCTGTATATTTGTCGTCAAGCGATACGCTGGTCGCTAGCATCTGCTCTCCTCCCGAGATCGCAGTCACCGATTGCGTAAGAATATCCTCACCGAATGCCTCCTACCGCATCGGCCCGCATCGGCGAAAATCTGGATCGATGTTAGCATGCACCATTGCTAATTTCCGAACGAAGGCGGTGCGCAACCGGCATGATTTGAAAAGATTGAAGGGCTCGGCGGATATTTTCGTGCTTGATCCTGTACACTCATCAAAAGCTTTCATTGCAGATATAAGCCGAAGCCTCTTCCGCTTGGCGACAACCGCCAATAACCTCGCTTCGACTCGATTTTTGGAGACCGACCATGCTGACAATTTACGGCGTCTATCGCTCACGCGCATCGCGCAACTATTGGATGGCGGAGGAGCTTGGCATCCCCTTTCAATCCGTGCCCGTGATACAGGCCAGCCGGCTCGAAAATCCGCTAAGCCCGGATGCGCCAGTCAATACGATGTCGGCCGAATTCCTGGCTGTGAATCCGATGGGCATGATCCCCGCCGTCAAGGACGGCGATCTCGTCCTGCATGAATCGCTCGCCATCAATCTCTATCTCGCCCGCAAGTATGGCGGACCGCTATCCGGGAAGACGGTGGAGGAAGAGGGGCTGCTCGGCATGTGGACCATGTGGGCAGCAACGGAGGTGGAGCCTTACTCCGTGGCCGTGGTGCGCATCTACGACCTCTCGCAGGAGAACACCGATGCCGGGAAGGCAGGGATCGCGGTTGCCTGCCGATCTCTGAAGCGACCGTTGGACGTGCTGGAAAAGCACCTGACGGGCCAGGATTACCTGCTGGGCGATCGCTTCACCGTCGCCGACCTCAATCTCGCGGAGGTGCTGCGCTACGTGCAGACCGAACAGGCATTGTTCGACAGCCATGCGAATGTGAAGACCTGGATCGAGCGCTGCCAGTCACGCGATGCCTATAAGGCGATGCAAGCGACGCGCGGCAGGGAGCCGGTGTGAGGCAGATCACCGAAAGAGCTTCATGCTCTCTTCCATCTCGTCACGCATCCAGGCCTTGAAGGCGGTGACTTTCTTGGTTTCCCGCACGCCTTCCGCCGTAATGAAATAATGGCCGAAACCGGTTTTGGCACGGATGCGGAAGGGATCGACGAGGCATTTCTGTTGCAGCGCATAGGCGGCCAGCGTCTGCCAGGCGAGCATCACGCCCTGGCCTGCCATGGCGGCGTCGAGGCAAAGCGAGGCATCGTTGAAGACATGCCGCTCTTCCATGCATTTGCCCGAGAGGCCGGCCTTGCTCAGCCAGACCTCCCACGTGAACATAGCCCTGCCGTCGATGACGGCGGGGACCTGCAGGAGATCGGCCGGCTCCTTCAATCGACTGGCGATCTGCGGCGTCACTACCGGGAAGACCTCCTGCTCCAGCAATAGCTCGGAATGGACATCTGCCCATTGGCCATCGCCCACACGGATCCCGATATCGACATCCGACGTCGCCGGATTGATGAGCTGCATGGTCGCATCGATACGCAGCCGGATATCCGGATGGCGCTTGGCGAAGCGGTCGAGCCGATGCACCAGCCAGCGGGCCGCCAGGACCGGCGCGACCGAGATGGTGAGAATATTGTCATCGCGATGCTGCGCGGCGGTCACCGCCGCCGACAATGCCTGAAAGCCCTCGCCGAGCCGCGCCAGAACCGAGATACCCGCCTCCGTCACCATCATGCCCTTCGGCGTGCGCTCGAAAACCGGCCGCCCCAACTGCGCCTCGGCCTTGATCACCTGCTGGCTGACGGCGCCGATAGTCACGCCGAGCTCATCGGCAGCCGCTTGCAACGAACCCAGCCGGCCCACGGCTTCCAGCGCCCGGAGGCCATTCAGATGAACGCTGTTGAGATTCTTCATATAGAATACCTATACCAGCGTACCGGCATTCTCAATTGAAAAGCTGCGCGGTGCGCGCGATCATTGCGGCATTGAACCACAACCGCCGCTGTCCTGTCGATTGATGCCCCACAGGCGCATCGTCGCGGAAGAGCGAGGAGGCATGTCATGTCGATACTGAAGCTTTTCTTCAATCGGCTGCTGGAAGAGGATTGCGAACAGGAAAGCGATCCGCTGCAGCACCCCATGCTCGCGGCCATGTCGCTGGAAGAACTGGCGGACCTGCCGCTCATGCCGGAAAATCTGGGGCGGCCTATGGACAAGCGAACCGTTCAGCCGGAAGAATGTGCGTAAGAGAGACCCTACTCCACTCGCGCAGACATGACGTCGAACATCGATATGGACGCTATCGTCGAACGACTGCAGCGGCTCATGGCCCAGGCGCCGCTGCCAGCCGTCGAGCCCGGCACGCATTACGGCCTGCCGGCTTTCAAGGTCGGCGGCAAGGCATTCGTGACGGTAAAGAACAACGAGACAATCGTGCTGGCGCTGCCGATCGACCGCAAGGAGCAGCTCATCGAGATGGCGCCGGAAATCTATTTTCAGTCGGATCACTATGTCGGCTGGCCGGCGCTGCCAATGCGTATCGCCGCCATCGGCGACGAAGAGCTGCTACTGCGGCTGATCGAGGCCTGGCGTTTTCGGGCGCCGAAAAAATTGCGGGCCGCCTTCGCCGCCGGTTGATCAAATCCGCTCGGCTGCGATGGCCCTTTGCACGGCGGGGCGCTCCAGCATGCGGGCGTGGTGGGCGCTGACCTTCTCAAAGCGGCTCGGATCGACGCTATCGCCCGGCAGCCAGTTTGTCAGCGTGAAGAGATAGCCGTCGGCGACAGTATATTGCTCGCCCATCACCCACGGCCCTTCCAGCATCGTCTCTTCGATCAGTGCGAAACACTCGCCCATATTCTGCGGCACCTTGGCCTTCATCGCTTCGATCGCCGCCGCATCGTCGGTCCAGCGATAGCCGCGCCCTTTGTGAGCGTGGTTCACGTGCACGGTCGAGGCGAGATAGCTGTTGAAGGCCTGCATGCGGGCAAAATCGAAAGGATCGTCGAGCGGCGCCAACCTGGCCGCCGGTGCGATCTGCGCAATATAGGCGAGGATCGCCACATTTTCCGTAATGATACCCCTGTCGGTCACCAGCGCCGGAACACGTCCTTTGGGATTGATCGCCAGATAGTCCGGCGAACGTTGTTCTCCGTTGGCAAAATTGAGGCGTCGCGGCTCGTAAGCAAGACCAGACTCTTCAAGCGCTATCAGACTGGCAAGCGCACAACTGCCCGCTGCGAAATACAAACTCAGCATATCCGTTTCCTCCGCTCGATTTCATCTGACGTTAACGGCGACCGAGGAAATACGGAAGTGGCTGGCACCGATATAGATTATGAAAGCTTTTGATGGATGTAGCCGGCGCATCGCCCTTATGGGAGTGCACAGACTAGGAGTCAGCGCCACACCATAAGGGCTGGATGGCCAGTCCGTCATGCGCAACCTGGCACATCCTCCAGCCGATACCAGACGGGAATGCCGCGTTCGCCGGCGATGCGGACGTCGTTGTCGGCTCCCTTGGACTCACCCGGAAGCCTGAGAACGCCCTCGCATAATTGCAGCAATCGGCCTGCCGTCGGGTGGAATATCTCTTCGTAGAGATCGTCGCCGATGCGCTTCCCGCCGGCGGCGTGCCAGACCGGCAGGGCGACCCACTCGCCGATCATCGGCAGATGCCCTGCCTTGAACAACGCATAGGACGGCTCTTCCAGCCGCTTGAGATTCTCCGCCATTTTTTGGGGATCGTCTCCGGTTCCCGAACGATAGGGTCCGGCAATCAAGATCAACATGTCACATCTCCTCTTCTCTGCATCATGCAGGAATGTGCACGAATATGCGTTAAATTTCTTGAATGTCGACTCCATTTTGATAAATTCACGATATTTCATGAATTATCGTGCAGAGACAGGCATGCTTACAGGCCAGAGAAAGACGCTCATCCTCGATATACTGCGGCGCGACGGCCAGGTGGTCGCAAAGAGGATCGCAGATGATTTCGGCGTGTCCGAAGACACGATCCGCAGGGATCTGCGCGAAATGGCAGCGGAAGGATTGCTGAAACGCGTGCACGGCGGCGCGCTGCCGCTCGCACCGGAGCTACCGGATTTCTCAGCACGAAGAGGCGTGTCGCCGGATGTGAAGCGGCAACTCGGTGCCTTTGCTGCGAGGATGGTTCAACCGAGACGAACGGTGTTTCTCGACGGCGGAACAACGACTGCGGAAATCGCCCGCCATCTTACGAGGAGCTTTGCCTTCACCGTCGTCACGCATAGCCCGACGATCGCGGCCGAGCTGGAACATCATCCGACAGCCGACGTGATCCTGATCGGTGGCAAGCTCTACAAGCACTCGATGGTGGCGACGGGCGCGGCGGCAATGGCGGCAATCTCGCTGGTGCGGCCGGATATCTTCTTCCTTGGCGTCACTGCTGCTCACCCCGTCCATGGCCTTTCGACCGGCGATTTCGAGGAGGCGGCCATCAAGCGGCATATCGCGCAATGCTCGGCGGAAACCTATGTGATGGTGACCCAGGAAAAGCTGGATGCCGCCTCCCCATGCCATATTCTGCCCATCACGGCGGTTTCGGGCATGATCGTGCCGTCGGATATCACGGAAGCAAACCTGGCGCCCTATCGGAGCGCGCAGATTCCTATCTTCACTGCCAGCGACTGAAGTGGCCGCGAGATAGATGCATTCAAAGCAGGCCGGTGATCCACCGGTCCAGCTTCGAATCTTCGCGATAAGCCATGTTTATGACAGCCGCCGAAACGATGGCAGTCGCGATGCCGCCGAGAATGTCGGTGATATAGTGTGTCCCGACATAGATTCTGGACAGACAGATCAACATAGCGACAACGAAGAAGGCCATTCCTCTCCGCCACAGGCCACACAACAGGAAAGCCGCAACAATGGAGAACGTCGCGGTCGCGTGATCGGATGGAAACGACCAGTCGGCAGAGCGATCGATAATCAGTTGGGTGAGACCCGCATCATAGGGGCGAATCCGGTGCACGAAAAGCAGGATGATTTGATTGACGCCTAGCCCGACTAGAAAAGACAACCCCGCCACAATACAGGTATGCCGCACATGGCTTTGAGAGGCGCGCCCGCTCCACCATTGCAGCACAACCGCCAAAATGAGAAGCGGAACCCCGAACTGCGTTATCATGATCATGATCCGGTCCAACATCGGACTTGTGCCGGCGAAACTATTGATCCATTGCGTGATTGCTTGATCCATGTGGTCATTCATCCAAAGCTGTTGGGAAGGATTGCGATCGAGCATGAATGAACGCCGGATTCATCAGCTCTTTGAGATCAGTGTGCTCTTGAAGGGCGCCCATGCGCTCATCGAATGTATTGGAGGAATAGTGCTTGCGATGGTGAGTACCGCCTCGGTTGCTCATCTCGTGAATGCGCTCACCCAAGAGGAATTGATCGGAGATCCAAAAGACTTCATCGCCACTCACCTTCTCGCCTGGTCGCACGACTTCTCCCTCGCGACCAAGAACTTCTACGCCTACTATCTCCTGAGCCACGGTCTGGTGAAAGTGCTGCTCGTCATCGGCCTTCTCAGGGGCAAGCTATGGGCATATCCGGCATCTTTGGCGGCTTTGGGGCTTTTTATCGCCTATCAGCTCTACCGTTTCATCGACACGCATAGCGTCGGGCTTCTGGTGCTGACCGCTTTCGACCTGGTCGTCATGGGCTTGATCTGGCACGAGTACAGGCTCGTGCGGCAGCATCTGCCGACAAGGTGATAAAGAGACACCGGATAAACAGGGATCGGTATTCTATGCCGTCAGCGCGGCCGCCGCTCTGATATCGCCGACATGGATGCCGTTCCAGTTGCTCATCGCCTTGTTGGCCATCTCCGTCAGATCGGCATGGACCTCACTGCCCTTTTCAAAGAAGCGGGCGAGCGCGGCTGCAACCATGGTTTCGGCGGCGCGGGCACTGCCATCATCGCATTTGACCGCAATCGCGACGCCCTGTTCAGGGATTGCAGCGCAGAAGACGCCCTCGGCACCGGTCTTGGCGAAGATGCGGCCGGGGGCGATCTGCATGAGCTTGGTGCAGGCGCGGCCGGTGCCGGCAACGTAGAAGGGCTCGGCCATGCAGGCTTCGAAGAGGCGGCGCGAGGCCTTGGCACGTATCGGTTCCAGGCCATTACCGGTTGCCATCTTGGCGAAGCCATGCGCCAGGCTTCTGAGCGGCACAGCGTAATTCGGGATCGAGCAACCATCGGTGCCGCAATTGTCGTGACCAAGCGGCGTTCCAGTCAGGCTTTGCATCGTCGCGCGGATCTGCTGCTGCAGCGGATGGCCGTAGCCGACATAGCCTTTGGGATCGATGTCCTGATGGCAGCAGGCGCAAACGAAGCCGGAATGCTTGCCGGAGCAATTGTTGTGCAGCGCCGTCGGCTTTCCGACTGTCCGCGCCTGGTGGATGAGCGTCTTCTGATCGGAAGACCAATGTGCGCCGCATTCCAGTGTGCTGACATCTCGGCCGGCGCGGGCGAGCATGGAAGCAGCCAGTGCCACATGCGCGTCTTCACCGCTGTGCGAGGAGCAGGCCAGCGCCAATTCCATGTTACCGAAGCCATAGGCATCCGCGGCACCGCTTTCAACCAGCGGCAAAGCCTGCATCGCCTTGCAGGCTGAGCGCGGAAACACTCCACTCTCGATGTCGCCGAGCGACAGCACCAACTTGCCATCGCCATCGACGACCGCGACCGAACCGCGATGGCGGCTTTCAACGAGATTTCCACGGGTAACTTCGACACAGACGGGATTGGACATGATGGAAAAGCGCTCTTTGATTTGCGAGATAACCAGTGATAGCCGGTGAGCGGGGGATTGCCAACCGGCTCAAGAATCTATGGCAACGGTAGCCACATAGTCATTTCGCTTCAGATCGCTCGAATCCGATAGGCGCAACGGCGCGCGCCGAGAAGAATATGCTCCTCGCGTTCCACGCTTGCCCTAAGTGTCGCGCGAAACGTCTCGAGTTCAGACCGACAGAAACCGGCGCATACGGTCGCCGCAGCGCAGATCGGGCAGTGGTTCTCCACCAGTACAAGCGAACCGTCCTCTTCCTGCCAATGATCCGCCATATAGCCCTCGCGCGTGCGGATGGCGGCAAGTGTCGCGACACGTGATGGCAGGTCGGCGGTAAGGTCGATCTCGCTGTGATAGCGCTTGAGCGTCTCCGTTTCGCGGGCGGAAATGACCGTATCGACAGCACTCTGCCCTAACTGCTCGGCCATGGTCGTCAGAAGCGTCGCCGTCAGGTCGGCATGGCCATCGGGAAACTGGCGGTTGCCGGCCGCCGTCAGGTGCCAGAACTGCCGCGGCCGCCCCCTGCCCGATGCGGCTTCCGTCACCGGCTCAACCAAGCCCTCCTCTCCCATCTTCGTCAATTGCTGGCGCGCCGCTTCCGACGATATGCCGAGCGCACTGCCGATCGTCGATGCGAGCTGCGGACCCTCGGTTTTCAACAGGATCAGAATGCGATTGACCGGCGACTGACGCATTTTTCCAAGTTTTCTCTTGTTTTAATTTTGGCTCGATGTAATTTCCAACTTATAACTTGGAAAATAATTAATCGCTAGGGAAAATGCCGGGGATCATCCGATGTCGAGTATCCAAAATGCAGATACGTCCCACTCCACCTCCATCTTTACCCTCTTCTCACCCCAGCTTCTGCCGGCAACCTTGATGCTCGGCGGTGGCGTCGTCCTCTATGCCGTCGAGTCCTACATCACCGCGACGATCGCGCCGTCCGTCGTTCGCGATATCGGCGGCCTTGAGCTATTTTCCTGGATGACCACGCTGTTCGTCGCGGCCGGCGTTCTCGGCTCGATCACCGTTGCGACACGGCCGAGAGGCATAGGCCTGCGGGCGGTCTATATCGCGGCAGCGCTGATATTCGGCGCGGGGAACCTGATCTGCGCCATGGCACCCACGATAGAGGTCGTGCTTGCCGGACGCGCCGTACAAGGCTTCGGCGCCGGCATGCTGGGTGCGCTTGGCTATGCTTTCATCCGTTTCGTCTATCCAGAGCCGCTATGGCGGAAAGCGTCGACGCTTTACGCCGCCATATGGGGTGTCGCGACGGTGCTCGGGCCGACATTGGGTGGGCTGTTTTCCCAAGGCAGCGCCTGGCGCGAGGCCTTCGTCATTCTCGTGCCGCTGGCATGCCTCATGGCCCTCTCGGCCCGGTGGCTGCTGCCGCGCGTCGAGGATGATCGAGCGCAACAGAAGACGCCGTTCCTTCAGATTGCCCTTCTGCTTGGCGCGGTCTTGTTGGTAAGCCTCGCCGGAACCACCGGAAATATGTCGAGCAAGATCATACTCATCGCCATTTCAATAGCGTCCGTTTCCGCCATGCTCACCGTCGAACGAAAAAGCGCTAGCCGGCTTCTGCCGCAGGGTGCGGTCATGCTCAGCCGGCCGATATCCCGACTCTATCTGACGATGTTCACGATGATGATGGTGCTGACCAGCGATATCTATATTCCGTATTTCCTTCAGACGCTCCATGGCGTCGCACCCTTGGTTTCGGGCTATCTGGTCGCTTTGGTCGCGCTGGGTTGGACTTTCGCGGCCTTTCTCAGCGCGCCGTTTTCCGGAAAGCGGGCGAGTGCGGCAATCATCGTGGGCTGCATACTTGAAGCTGCGGCCACCGCATCACTCATCCCATTTCTGGCGAGAGACAATCCGTCCGGCGATCTTGTTCTGCTCGGCCCGGCTATCGTCGCCATGTTCCTGATGGGTTTCGGCGTCGGTCTCGGCTGGGCGCATCTGGTGACCAAGGTCATCGGTCTTGTCGGCCCTGCCGAGCAAGACAAGGCGTCGGCCGCCATTTCGACGGTTCAGTCGCTGGGTGGCGCCTTCGGCTCTTCGCTTGCTGGCGTCATCGTCAACGGCGCCGGTCTTGCCGATCCAGGCGGCGTCTCTGGCGGCCTGTCGGCCGCCACATGGCTCTATGCGCTGATGGCCCTGCCCGGCCTTGTCGCCATTGCGATGTCGCTAACCCTCAAGCGAGCTTCAGCATGATCTTGCCGATATGATTGCCGGTTTCCATGAGCTTGTGCGCTTCGATGACGTCCTCGAACGCAAATGTGCGGTAGATGACGGGCGCGAGAGTGCCTTCGTCGAGCAACGGCCAGACCTGGGAAAGGAGATCGTCGCGGATGGCGCGTTTTTCTTCCGCCGTGCGCGGGCGCATGGTCGATCCCGTTACCGTCAGGCGCTTGACCATGATCGGCTGCAGGTTGGCCTTTTCGACCACCGCACCGCCGAGGAAGGCGATGATCGACAGGCAGCCGTCCTTGGCGAGCGAGGTAAGGTTCTTCTCGAAATAAGCGGCGCCGATCATATCGAGAACGGCATCGACCCCATGGCCGGTTTCCGCCTTGATGACCTCGGCAAAGTCCTCCTCTTTATAATTGATGGCCCGCTTGGCGCCGAGCTTCTCGCAGGCTTCGCATTTCTCCTTCGAGCCGGCGGTGGCATAGACGGTGGCGCCGAAGGCTTTGGCAAGCTGGATTGCTGTGGTGCCGATGCCGCTGGAACCGCCATGGATCAAGACGCTTTCGCCTTCGGTGAGGCCGGCCATCTGGAAGAGATTGGCCCAAACAGTGAAGAACGTCTCGGGCAGTGCTGCCGCGCGAACGGCGTCGTAGCCATTCGGAAATCGCAAGGCTTGGCCAGCGGGGAGAACACAATATTCGGCATAAGCGCCGCCATTGGCGAGGCCGCAAACCTTGTTGCCGATGGCAAATTCCGTAACGCCGCGCGCGACATCGACAACTTCGCCGGCGATTTCCAGGCCAAGTATCTGGCTTGCGTCCTTTGGGGGCGGATAGGTGCCCTGGCGCTGGGCTACATCCGGCCGGTTGACGCCGGCCGCCTCGACGCGAACGAGGATTTCACCGTCCTTGAGCACCGGCAGCGGTCTGCGGGCGATCGTCATCACCTCGGGAGCGCCGAAGGACGGCAAATCCACAAAACGCATTTCAGACGGCAAGGGCATGACTCACTCTCCTCTCCCAGCAAAGCAATGGAGATAGTTTAGCGCATGCCGATTGAAAAGAAGCCGGTATAGGAGGGCGTCAATTCGTCTCGCCCAGGCTCAGGAAGGCAATGCCGGTTTCGTCTTCCTTCGCCCTTGTTTTGATGCCGGCGATCGAGGTGCTGACGCGATTGATATTGTCGATCACCAGCCCTTCAGGCAGTTCGAGAATGCCGATGGAGCAACGCATCAGCGGAAACAGCGCTTCCGCGCCGCTGCGATCGTGCCCGCGGATGCGGCCGGCGGCGCGGTCTTCCGCCGAATACAATTCCAGGACCTCGGCGTGGAAATCTGCAAGCAGCCGGTCCAGAGCTTCCCGTAGTTCCTCAACACGCCAACCGGTCACGCCGATGAAGAAATCATCGCCGCCGACATGACCAAGGAAATGGCGCTCGGCAAAGAAATAACGCCGCATAAGCCCCGCAAACAGCGAAATGGCATGGTCGCCGAGATGGAAGCCGTAGGCATCGTTGAACGGTTTGAAATTGTCGAAATCGCAATAGCAGAAATGCCGGATCTCGTCGCCGTCGCGCCCGGCATTCTGCATGAAATCATGGATGGCGCGATTGCCCGGCAGGCCGGTCAGCGGGTTCTGATCCTGCGCGATCTTGAGCTGCTTTTCGTTGATGACCTTGATCAGCGAGGCCGCCGAGACGATGCCGGCATAATGCGTGCCCTCGGTGACGATCAGGCAATCGCTGCTTTCCATATTGGCGAAGATCGTCATCAGCGTATCGGCGTCGGAATCCAGCCCGACGATCGGCGCCATCCCGACGAAATGCGAGATCGAACGTTCGTAGACCTTGTTCTTCAACAGGTCGCGGCCGAAGGGCTGGTAGATATATTCCTTGAGCCTGTATTCATGGATGATGCCGCGCGGCTCGCCATTGGCGTTGACGACCGGGAAATAGGCACGCCGCGGATTGCGGCGGAAGAGTTCGAAAACGCTGTCGATACTGTCATTGTCACGGATGGTCGGCAATACTTCGATCTGCTTGCGGATGAGGATTTCATCCAGCGATTGGCTGTTGCGGGCCATTTTGCCGAGATCCTGCAGATGCGGAAAGCCGGGTTTCAGCTCGTTGATCAGCGTCGTCGGACGGGCAATGAACCAGCCCTGGACGAGATCGACACCGAATTCGCGGCAGATCAGGAACTCCGCCTCGGTCTCGATGCCTTCAGCGATGACGCGCGTGCCAAGGACATGGGCGATATGGACCAGGTTTCTGAGAATATGGCGTTTGCGGGCGTTGCGATCGATATTGGAGACGAAATGCCGGTCGATCTTCAGATAGTCGACCGGATAGTCCGATAGCAGCTTCATTTCGCCGTGACCGACACCGAAATCATCGATCGCCAGCTTGAAGCCGGCACCGCGCATTTTGGCAACCAGATCGCAGAATTCCGGCACGCTGGTATTGTCGAAGCGCTCGGAAAATTCGAAGCAGACGGAGGACGGCCCGATGCCGGCCTTCTTCATGTGTTGCAGCAAACCGTCGACCAGCATTTCGCCCTGCGGGATCAGCCGGACGTCGAGATTGAGGAAGAGGGTCGCGGTTCTCGTATTGGCAAGGGTCGCAAATTTCGCCAGCGCCCGGCTCATTATCATCTGTTCCAGTCCCAAGAGCTGGCCGGTGCGCTCGGCTTCATCGAGGATTTGGATCGGGCTGTCGAAGCCGATGCGTTCTTGCCCGCGCATCAAGGACTCATAACCGAAAACCGTGCCGGTACCCACCTCGACGATCGGCTGGAAAGCATTTTCGATAACGAGTTTAGCAAGCGTGACAATCTGGTCGCTGGCATACCGGCGCAATACGCCCGGCTCGATGGCGGCGGTCAGGGACATGCCCATCTCCACTTAAGAATTTTTGATCTAAGTTTTTGAGTAAACTTGGATTTGGCGCGTTTTCGGCCCAAGATGCGTCACAAGCGTCAAGGAAATCTTTCCCGGATGTGAAAGTTTCGTGAATGGTTAAAGGGCATTAACCATAAGCCGCCCCGAGGCAGGGCGGCCCGACTATGTTATGACAGTTGCTGCGTTCGCCGCTCAGTTGTGCCGGCGTTTTTCCGCCTCGTAATCAGCAAACATGTCGGCAACGCAGCGGCTGCTCTTCGCCACACTTTCAGGATCATTGGCTGCGCGGGGCACATCGCAGATCTCACCGCGCTTGCGAGCGGCATCCCACATGCGCAAAGCCTCGCGCACAACTTCGCTGCTCGAAGCATATGTTCCCGTGTCGACGGCGGCGCGGATGCCCGCAGCCTGAAGCGGAGATATGGAAACCGTTACCATCGGCATGATATTTCTCCCTTTTTAGTTCTTAAGAAAAAACTGTTTGCTGGAGATATATTCGAATGTATGTCGTCGGAGCTTCGAAGGTGCGTCTTGATGGACGCGTACGCTCAGATAACTGCGCCTGCCGTTACGTCAGCCAGCGCCACTCCGTCCTCCGCAGAGCCTTTCAAACAGTAACGCCGCTCACGCCTCTTGTCAAAAAGTAGTAGTTCGTTACTCCTCTTCTTACCCGCCGCTACTACCTGAGAGCGAAGCCGAAAGCCATCAGCGTCCAACCTTGAAAAATCAGGTCGACCGCCAGGAACATGCCGAGCACCCAGAGACTGTTGACGGGCCAACCGACAGCGATGGCAATGCCGGCGAGTGCCGTCACCACCCCGCCGATGACAATCCATACCCAACCCCGTTCCGGCTTTACCTTGCGGCCGACCCAGACACGAAACGTACCCGCAATGAGCAATGCGACGGCAAGAAACAGCGTCAGCGCTTCGGAGGCGAGCAAGGGATTGGCGAAGGCAAGAATGCCGGCGAGCGTATAGAGCAGGCCGCTCAGCACCCAGAACAGAATATGCTCCCATCCACGGACCTGAAAGGCGTGTGCCAGGTGAATGACCCCGCCGATCAGCATCAGCAGGCCGATGTAATAGATCGATACGATCGTGGCGATGAAAAGATTGCCGAGTGCGATCCCGCCGCAAATCAGCAGGAATATACCGAGCGCAACGAACCATCCCCACTTGTCCCGCATGGCGGATGGCGGAACTTCATCCAGAGCGTTGACCATGACTGCACCTCCTGGTTCCCGGGGCATGATACAGGATGTATCTCGGAAATAGGCAGCCGATTCTGACGTGGGTCAAATCGGCCATCACTTTTTTCTTGATTGATCAATCAATCAAAAATACAATGCCGCAAACTCCAAGGTGATGTATGCCGAAAGTCGGAATGGAACCGGTGCGCCGCAAGGCGCTTGTGGATGCAGCGATGCGCGTGATCGGCGATCACGGCTCGCTGACCGTTACCATGTCCGAAATTGCCAAGCAGGCGGGGGTATCTCCAGCCCTCGCCCATCACTACTTCGGCAGCAAAGAACAGTTACTGATCGAGACAGTCAGGAGTCACTTACAGCGGCTGCGCGACAGCGTGGTGACGGCGCTGAGCGCGGTAAAGACGCCGCGAGAAAAACTGTCCGCCGTCATCCGCGTCAGTTTCCAGGCCGATCAATTCGCGCCGGAAACGATTGCCGCCTGGCTTGCCTTCTATGCCGAGGCGCAACGCTCCGAGGAGACGCGCCGCTTCCTTGTGATCTACGCGAGACGGCTGCGCTCCAATCTGCTTGCCAACCTCAAGGCGCTATGTCCATGCGAAGACGCAGAACGTATCGCCGAGGGCGCAGCCGCGATGATCGATGGTCTCTATATCCGTCAAAGTCTGAGATCGGCGCCGATCAGCATCGAAGCTTCGATCGCGCTTACGGAAGATTACATCAACGCCCTGCTTGCGCCGCTTTCCCAAAAGGCCGCCCTTCAAAAGGACAGATAAAATGACCCTCAAAGCCCAGCCGAAAGCCTCGCATTTCATCGATGGGGAATATGTCGAGGATACCGACGGCACCGCCATCGAAAGCATCTATCCCGCAACAGGTGAAGTCATCGCCCGGCTGCATGCGGCAACTCCCGCCATCGTCGAGAGAGCGATCGCCAGCGCCAAACGGGCGCAGCCGGAATGGGCGGCGATGAGCCCGACGGCGCGCGGCCGCATCCTGAAGCGCGCCGCAGAAATCATGCGCGAACGCAACCGCGAGCTTTCCGAACTGGAAACCCTCGACACCGGCAAGCCAATCCAGGAAACCATCGTCGCAGATCCGACCTCGGGCGCCGACAGCTTCGAATTCTTCGGCGGCATTGCGGCAGCCGGCCTCAACGGTTCCTATATCCCGCTCGGCGGCGATTTTGCCTATACCAAGCGTGTGCCGCTCGGCGTCTGCGTTGGCATCGGTGCCTGGAATTATCCGCAGCAGATCGCCTGCTGGAAGGGCGCACCGGCTCTGGTGGCCGGCAATGCCATGGTGTTCAAGCCTTCCGAAAACACGCCGCTCGGCGCGTTGAAGATCGCCGAGATCCTGATCGAGGCCGGCCTGCCGAAGGGGCTTTACAACGTCATTCAGGGCGACCGCGAAACCGGACCGCTGCTCATCAACCATCCTGATGTGGCCAAGGTGTCGCTGACGGGTTCGGTTCCGACCGGCCGCAAGGTCGCAGCGTCCGCCGCGGGAAGCCTGAAGCACGTCACCATGGAGCTCGGCGGCAAGTCGCCCCTGATCGTCTTCGACGACGCCGATCTCGACAGCGCCATCGGCGGCGCCATGCTCGGCAATTTCTATTCGACCGGCCAGGTCTGCTCGAACGGCACACGCGTCTTCGTCAACAGGAAGATCAAGTCCGAATTCCTGAAGCGCCTGAAGACACGCACGGAGGCCATGATGATCGGCGATCCCATGGATGAGGCAACACAGATCGGCCCGATGGTGTCCTGGGCACAGCGCGAGAAGGTGCTTTCCTACATCGAGAATGGCAAGGCGGAAGGCGCAACGCTCGTTGCTGGCGGCGGCATTCCCAACAATGTCGCCGGAGAAGGCTACTATGTGCAGCCCACCGTTTTCGCGGATGTTACCGACGATATGACCATCGCCCGCGAAGAGATCTTCGGCCCTGTCATGTGCGTGCTGGATTTCGACGACGAGGCAGAGGTGATCGCTCGCGCCAATGCCACCGAATTCGGCCTGTCCGGCGGCGTCTTCACCGCCGACCTCACCCGCGCCCATCGCGTCGTCGACCAGCTCGAAGCCGGCACTCTATGGATCAACACCTATAACCTCTGCCCGGTCGAAATCCCCTTCGGCGGCTCCAAGCAATCCGGCTTCGGCCGCGAAAATTCGCTGGCCGCGCTGGAGCACTATTCCGAGCTGAAGACGGTCTATGTGGGGATGAGCCCGGTGCAGGCACCTTATTGAACAACACCCTCGCCCCAACGGGGAGAGGGTCGCGCCGAAGGCGCGGGGTGAGGGGGCGTTGCACCGTAAGGGGTATTCTTCGCTTTCGCTCAGAATGATCGCCGCATCGCGGCGATCCCCCTCATCCGCCCTTCGGGCACCTTCTCCCCGCTGGGGAGAAGGGAGAACCCTCAACACCGCCCCTGACGTGCCCAAGAATTCCGGAGACAAAAATGCAAGCAGATTTCGTCATCATCGGCTCAGGCTCAGCCGGCTCCGCCATGGCCTATCGGCTGTCGGAGGATGGCAAGCATTCGGTCATCGTGTTGGAATTCGGCGGCAGCGATATCGGCCCGTTCATCCAGATGCCGGCAGCGCTTGCCTGGCCAATGAGCATGAACCGCTACAACTGGGGCTATCTCTCCGAGCCGGAGCCGCAGCTCAATAACAGACGGATCACCG
Source organism: Rhizobium sp. CB3090 (assembly GCF_029714285.1). Taxonomy (NCBI): domain Bacteria; kingdom Pseudomonadati; phylum Pseudomonadota; class Alphaproteobacteria; order Hyphomicrobiales; family Rhizobiaceae; genus Rhizobium; species Rhizobium sp. CB3090. The sequence continues at coordinate 557,259 of NZ_CP121662.1, read as the reverse complement.
CGCCGCGCGGCAAGGTCATCGGCGGCTCGTCCTCGATCAACGGCATGGTCTATGTCCGTGGCCATGCGGAGGATTTCAACCGCTGGGAAGAGCTCGGTGCGCAAGGTTGGGCCTATGCCGATGTACTCCCCTATTTCAAGCGGATGGAGCATTCGCATGGCGGTGAAGAGGGCTGGCGCGGGACAGACGGTCCCTTGCATGTCCGGCGCGGCGATGCCCGCAATCCGCTGTTCCATGCTTTTATCGAAGCCGGCAAGCAGGCGGGCTTCGAGGCGACCGAGGACTATAACGGCGGCAAGCAGGAAGGCTTCGGCCTGATGGAGCAGACGACATGGGCCGGCCGGCGCTGGTCTGCGGCGACGGCCTATCTGAAGCCGGCGCTGAAACGGCCGAATGTCCAACTGATCCGTTGCCTCGCCCACAAGGTCGTAATCGAAAACGGCCGTGCGACGGGCGTCGAAATCGAGCGCGGCGGCAAGGTCGAGATCGTCAAGGCGAACCGCGAGGTCATCGTCTCGGCCTCCTCTTTCAACTCGCCGAAACTGCTGATGCTCTCCGGCATCGGCCCAGGCGCGCATCTGCAGGAAATGGGGATCGAGGTGAAGGTGAACCGGCAAGGCGTCGGCGCCAATCTGCAGGACCACATGGAATTCTATTTCCAGCAGACCAGCCTGAAGCCGGTTTCGCTCTATTCCTGGCTGCCCTGGTACATGCAGGGCATTGCTGGTGCGCAATGGATGTTTTTCAAATCCGGCCTCGGAACCTCCAACCAGTTCGAGGCCTGTGCATTCGTGCGATCGGCGCCCGGGATCAAACAGCCCGATATCCAATATCATTTCCTGCCGGTCGCCATCAGCTATGACGGCAAGGCGGCAGCGAAGAGCCACGGTTTCCAGGCGCATGTCGGCTATAACCTATCGAAATCACGCGGCACGGTGACGCTGCGCTCCTCGGACCCCAAGGCCGATCCCCTCATCCGTTTCAACTATATGAGCCATCCGGAGGACTGGGAAAAATTCCGCCATTGCGTGAGGCTCACGCGCGAAATCTTCGGGCAGGAGGCTTTCAACGAATATCGCGGCCCGGAAATCCAGCCCGGCCCCGACGTTCAGACCGACGATCAGATCGACGCCTTCCTACGTGAGCATCTGGAGAGCGCCTATCATCCCTGCGGCACCTGCAAGATGGGCTCGAAAGACGATCCCATGGCTGTGGTCGACCCGGACACGCGCGTCATCGGCGTCGACGGCCTGCGCGTCGCCGACAGCTCCATCTTCCCGCACGTCACCTACGGCAATCTCAATGGTCCTTCGATCATGACCGGCGAAAAAGCTGCCGACCATATTCTCGGCAAGCCAAGGCTGGCGCGATCGAACCAGGAGCCCTGGATCAACCCGCGCTGGGCGGTAAGCGATCGGTAAACGTCGATGGCTTAGTGGTAATCCTCTTCCCGCTGATGCCGGACAGCGAGGACGGTCACTGTCGTGTCATTCTCAATTTCGAAAAGAGCAACATAACCGGAAGAACCGAAAGGGATAATCAGTTCGCGCAGAAAGGAATTATCGGCCGATACTTTGCGACAGGTGAAGGGAAAATCGCCAAGCAGCTCGATCGCCTTTTGAATGGCCTCAAGAGCTCTCTCGGCAAGATCGATATCCTTTGCGATCAGATAATCGTACAGGCGATCGAAATCCTCGAACGCCGCGGCGGTGTAGCGGATTGCATATTTCATTTTTGTCCGGAAGCTTTTGCCTTCGCAAGCTTGGCAGTCAGCATTTCCAGAACATCTCCCGAGTTATAATAAATGCCTGTCCGCTTCGCTTCATCCTTTGCCGCCAATCCACGTGCAATGAACTGCTCCTGCGTTCGCCGATGATGGATCTGAGCGCGCAGGGAACTTTCGACGAATGCGGAAAGCGTCTCCCCCTCCCTGAGGACGCTTTCGGCGGCCGTGCGCAGTTCCGGATCGACGCGCAGCGATGGGATGGAAGCGGATTTCATGGCAGACCTCGCGCATTGCAATTGCGATGCATTTTATTTGCAGATCGACCAAAGTCAAATGCCGGCCTGACGTGAACGGCCGTAACACAGTTTGACTATCGTGAGCTTTATCGGACGGTTAGATATTCGGACCCAAATTGCCGAATTTTAAATGAATAGTGCGTCCGGTCCGAAATCCATGCATCCTATCTACCGCAAATCCAAACTCCTCCGCCGTTCTCGCGTTTTTTGGGGTTCGATCCGTCTTTGGCGGCCGCGGCTGGTGTTTTGGACGGGAGCCCTGGCAATCGGCGTGATCAGTGTCGGTTTTGCCAAATTCGCCGATCTGGCGCAGCACGCCTTCGCCCGAGTGACGAGTTCCGGGGAATGGACCTGGCTGTTGCCGCTCGTGCTGACGCCGCTCGGTTTCGTGCTCTCGGCTTGGCTTGCGGCGACGTTATTTCCGAATTCTCAAGGCAGCGGCATTCCGCAGGCGATCGCAGCACGGCATCTGCATCATGAAGAAGACCGCACGAAGCTGCTGTCGCTTCGGCTTGCCTTCGGGAAGATCATGTTGACCATTCTCGGGCTGTTCTGCGGCGCTTCGATCGGTCGCGAGGGACCGACGGTGCAGGTTGGCGCCTCCTTCATGCTGGCGGTTGCCCGCTTCGGCGGCATGGCGCAGGCCAAGGGCTTGATCCTTGCCGGCTCCGCGGCAGGCATTGCGGCAGCCTTCAACACGCCGCTCGCCGGCATCGTTTTTGCCATCGAGGAGATGAGCCGCACTTATGAATCGCGTGCCAATGGTCTGGTGCTCACTGCGGTCATTCTCTCCGGCCTCGCTGCCCTCGGGCTTTCCGGCAGCTACAATTATTTCGGCACGGCCAATGCAGCGCCGGCCGCACTTGCAGATTGGGGCCTCGTCTTCATCTGCGGTGTCGGCGGGGGCGCGCTCGGGGCGGCTTTCAGCGGTTTTGCGCTCTATGCCGGCATACGCATCCGCCGATGGGCCCAGCCCCAGCCCCTCACGCGCATGCTGATACTCGCCGGCTGCTGCGGCCTCGCGGTGGCCGCCATCGGCGTCACGTCCGACGGCAGCACGTTCGGCACCGGCTATGCTCAGGCGCGCGGCGCCGTGGAGGGACATGCCCTGCCCCAGCTGTTCTTTATCGAAAAGCTGCTGGCGGGTTTCCTATCGATGATATCAGGCATTCCGGGCGGCATTTTCGCGCCCTCCCTTGCCGTCGGCGCCGGTTTCGGCAGCACGGTCGGCACGCTTATCGGCAGCAGCATCGCGCTGGCTGCGATCCTCGGCATGGCAGGTTATTTCGCAGGCGTCGTGCAGGCACCGATGACGGCCTTCGTCATCATCCTGGAAATGACTGGCGATCACCAGGCCGTCATCCCGATCATGGCGGTATCGATGATCGGCTATGTCACCTCGCGCCTCCTATCGCGCGAACCGCTCTATCACGGCCTGTCGCGCGTTTTCATCGCAGCGGCGATTCGGGCGCGGCGAGCGATCGAGAAGGAAGCTGGCGAGGAGCATGCCGCCGGCTGAAATCTCATCAAGCCAAGAGCCGGGCGACTTCCGTGTCATTGGGGAGTGCCACTGCGTCGGCGATGGTGGTCGAGAACAGGACCTTGCGAGTGGCATCGGCGACCCTGGCGAAAACGTGGCGGATTTCGCAGGTCTGTTCGCCGTCGCAATCGTCGCAGCGACGATAGGCGGTGATGGAAAGACAGGGCAATGGCGCGATCGGCCCGTCGATGATGCGCAGGATCTCGCCGAAGGTGATTTCGTTTGCCGGCTTGCGCAGGAGATAACCGCCCTGCTTGCCGCGGCGGCTGATGACAATGCCCTGATGTTTCAGGTCGAGAAGGATCTGCTCCAGAAATTTCTTCGGGATTTTCTGCTGCGCCGCAATATCGGAAATCATAACCGGCTCGCCCGCTTCGGCCTGGGCCAGAGCAGACAGCGCCCGCAGCGCGTATTTTGCTTTCTGAGTGATCATTTCGAACCGTTTACACACACATAAGATGCGCTCATCCGATTACATCGGGCCACATCGTTTCGGAACTCTCAACACTTTCGCCAAGCTTCAATCCTGCATCAACACACAGACCCTGAAAAGCCTGGCTTTGCCGGCAACCCAGCCTTGTTTTCATTCCTGTTGTTATGCCCGCAGTTTAGGGCAAAATTCGGCATTCCGCATCTTTTTAGCCATCACTTCCGATTTCCGTTTGACAAGCGGCGTGTAACTCTACTATTTCTATAGACATTAATGCAAGCATCTAGATATGACTAGTCTTATCGGTGCCGCGATGGCGGCCTGCCTCAAGGGGCAAAACGTCTCGGTTAACAGCCGAGGCGGTCGGTTTTCCGCATGGGCGTGGCTTCATGGAGATATTTGCTCTCTATTCCCTCGCTTTCGAAATCCATTTTTCTGTCCGCTCCCCTGACAAACTGCAATACTCCGGAGCAATCTCAGGACAGGATTCTCCATGACTGCCATCACTCTTATCGAAGAAGCCGGAACGCTGAACAGCCGGTTGGCGGCGCTTGATCTCGCGGGCCGCCTGTCTCTGGTCGCCGGCCTCGGCGGGCGTGCCGTCTTTACAACCTCTCTCGGGATCGAAGATCAGGTCATTACGGCGGAGATCGGCAATCACCGCCTGCCGATCGAGGTTGCGACGCTGCAGACCGGCCGTCTTTTTCCGGAAACGCTCAAGCTGATCGATGAAACCGAAACCCAATACGACATCCATATCAGCCGCTACGAGCCGGAACAGGCCGACATCGATGCCTATGCCGAGAAGTATGGTCTCAATGGTTTCTATGAGAGCGTCGAAGCCCGGCATGCCTGTTGTGGCGTGCGCAAGCTGAAGCCGCTTGCACGAGCACTTTCCGGCGCGACGATCTGGGTCACCGGCCTGCGTCGCGGTCAGTCGGCCAATCGTGCCGATACGCCTTTTGCCGAATACGATCCCGAGCGCAATCTTATCAAGGTGAACCCGCTTGCCGATTGGGACATCGATGTGATCCGCGCCTATGTCGCCGACAACAGCGTGCCGGTGAACCCATTGCATCAACGCGGTTATCCCTCTATCGGCTGTGAACCCTGCACTCGCGCCATCAAACCGGGCGAGCCCGAAAGAGCCGGTCGCTGGTGGTGGGAAAATGATGAGAAGCGCGAATGCGGCCTGCATCTTCATGAGGAAGCCGCTGCACAGTGACATCTCCCGCCGGTTCCCGGCACCGGTTTGAGGCGCAGTTGAACCTGCCGCCAGCCTACCGGGAACCAATAGTCTATTCTTCCGGCCGGCCTCCCGGTCGAAACTATCTGAAGTTCTGGAGTTAGAAATGCCTGATAGTCGTCCGGATACGGAACTCTCCAATCCGCAGAGCACCAAGCCGCCGCTCGACCCGCATTTGAAGGCGCTGGAAAACGAGTCGATTCACATCTTCCGCGAAGTGGCGGCCGAATTCGAGCGTCCAGTGATGCTATATTCGATCGGCAAGGATTCCTCAGTGCTGCTGCATCTGGCCCGCAAGGCCTTCTATCCCGGCCGCGTGCCCTTCCCGCTGCTGCATGTGAACACCGGCTGGAAATTCGCCGAGATGATCACCTTCCGCGACGAGATCGTGAAGCGATACGACCTCGACCTGATCGAACACATCAATCCGCGCGGCAAGGCAGAAAACATCACGCCATTCACCCATGGCTCGGCACGCTACACCGACATCATGAAGACGGAAGCGTTGCGCCAGGCGCTCGACGCAGGTCAATTCGACGCCGCTTTCGGAGGTGCCCGCCGCGACGAAGAGGCCTCGCGCGCCAAGGAGCGCATCTACTCCTTCCGCACGCCGGATCATCGCTGGGATCCGCGCAATCAGCGGCCGGAACTCTGGAACATCTATAACGGCCAGATCCGCAAGGGCGAGAGCGTCCGTGTCTTCCCGCTGTCCAACTGGACCGAGGTCGATATCTGGCGCTACATCCAGGCCGAAGACATTCCGATCGTGCCGCTCTATTTCGCCGAAAAACGCCCGATTGTGGAGCGCGACGGCATGATGATCATGGCCGCCGATCCGCGGCTCGAACTGCTGCCCGGCGAGATCAAGCGCGAGGAAGTCATCCGTTTCCGTACGCTCGGCTGCTTTCCGCTGACGGGCGCGATCCGCTCGACTGCCACCACCCTCGAAGACGTTATTGCAGAGCTGGAAATCGCCACGGTTTCAGAACGGCAGGGCCGCGCCATCGATCGCGACCAATCCGGCTCCATGGAAAAGAAGAAGCGTGAAGGATATTTCTGAGATGACTGCAGCCGCAACCGCAAACGCCGTCACCCTGCCGGCCGCCGAGCCCGCCAAGGTGCGCGACTCGCGCCCACTTCGCCTGATCACCTGCGGCAGCGTCGATGACGGCAAATCCACGCTGATCGGCCGTCTGCTCTGGGATACCAAGGCCGTCAAGGAAGACCAAGCCGCCACGCTGCAGCGCGATTCCACCGGCAAGCAGAACGATCTCGGCCTGCCCGACTTCGCACTTCTGCTCGATGGCCTCCAGGCCGAGCGCGAACAGGGCATCACCATCGATGTCGCCTATCGCTATTTCTCGACCGACAAGCGCTCCTTCATCGTCGCCGATACGCCCGGCCACGAGCAATATACCCGCAACATGGCGACCGGCGCCTCTACCGCCGATCTCGCGGTGCTGCTGGTCGACGCACGCATGGGCATTCTGGAGCAGACGCGCCGCCATGCGACGATCGCTTCGCTGCTCGGCATCAAGCAATTCGTGTTGGCGGTCAACAAGATCGACCTGACCAACTACGACCGCGCCGGTTTCGAGAAGATTTCGCATGATTTCCGCGAATTCGCTCTGTCGCTCGGCGTCAAGCAGATCACCGCCATCCCGATGTCGGCGCTGAAGGGCGAAAATGTCGTCTATTCCGGCCAAGCCGCTATGCCGTGGTACACCGGTCCGACGCTGGTCGAGACGCTGGAACTCGCCACCGTGCGTTCGGCGCAGGCGGTCGGCTTCCGCCTTTCGGTTCAGCGCGTGTCGCGGCCGGGCGAAAGCTTCCGCGGCTATCAGGGCACCGTTGCCGGCGGTTCGGTGAAGCCCGGCGACAGCGTCATGATCCTGCCGTCGGGCATGGTCGCCAATGTCTCCAAGATCGTCACCTTCGATCTCGTCCGCAATGCCGCCGTCGCAGGAGACGCAATCACGCTCGTGCTCGACCGGCAGGTGGACGTATCGCGCGGTGACATGATCGTCGCCATCGACAGCCAGCCGCAATCCGGCCTCTCCTTCGACGCGCAGATCGTCGCGTTGCAGCCGGAGGGCATCGAACCCGGCAAGCGCTATTGGCTGAAGAGCGGCAGCCGCCGCCAGCGCGTGCAGGTGCAGCCGATTGCTCAGCTCGAGCTCAAAACCGGCGCCTGGGCACCCGCACAGTCGCTGTGGATGAACGCGATCGGCAAGGTCCGCCTCTCCTTCGACGAAGCTGCGGTTTTCGATCCCTACGACCAGAACCGCTCGACCGGCTCTTTCATCCTGATCGACCCCGAAAGCAACAACACGGTTGCCGGCGGCATGATCACCGGCAAGCGTGCTGAGGTCGGCGGCATCCACAAGGACGGCCAGCGGGTACTTCTGTCACTGCCGGCCGATCTTGCCGACCAGATCATGGCCAGCGAGCTCTTCACCAGCCGCCGCGACGAAACCGAAGTTCGCCGCGTCACCGCCGCACAGGCTGCTGAGATCTGGGCGAACGCCGCGAGCGATATCTGATCAGCGTTAAATTCGCGACCGAGAAAGGGGCCGGCCACCGGCCCCTTTTTAATAGAACATTAGCTATCAACGCCTTTAACTTTTTCCCTGCGCACAACAATATATTTCTTGAACACATAAAATGTGTGCACCGCAATATAGCCATGACAACCTTTAGGAAATGCCAGAGACTGGAGTTTCGGTCGGGCATCGCTATACAATAGCCTCATGATATCAGGTCGGTTTTTGAAAATTCTCGCTTGGAGCTACATCGCGGCATTGGTTGCCGTGACCCTTGCGCATCTCAATTTGCAAGCCGCACTTGGCAATCCTTTCAACATGTATCGTGCCGGCGCGCTCTGCGTTGCGGGCATGTTGGCGCGGCTTGCTTATCCGCAGTCGCCCTCCTTCACCTGTCTGCTGATGATCGGCAGCGTCTCGGTGCTCGGCTTCTCGCATTTCGTGGCGAATGGAAGTTACGGTTCTCCGATGGATATCATCGTCGACATGAGCGGCGGCCTCTGGGGCATCGCGATCGGCGCCGTACTGAGCAAGCTGATATCGCCAACGTCGAAGCGAACCGCTCTGTATTAATGCATCTCGCGCAAAAGTGTGCAGCGGTGCGAAAACGACATGCAAAAACAAATCGGACGCTCTCAGCTCACTCGCACATGAAACCAGTGCGCGACGTCATCGAAGGTGTCGCTTCGGTCTGCGTGCAGCACACCCACATTCAGGATCGAACTTTTCGCGTCTTCCAAGGCCAGCCCTGCGCTGAGCCAATTCTCTACTCCAAAGTGATTATTGCGCAGATAATATTACGGCAAACTTACTATCTGTATTTGCAGATGTGGCTTTCCTGCAACTAAAAATGAAAAATCACGAAAACGTCATTCTGTGAAAAATATATCATATTACTTTACAGGAAATCGTTCTTAATAGCGACCAGAAGCGGGTGGGGCCCGTTTCTCCCGAGTCGGGGTTTTTAACAGGGATAGGGTGAGGCACGTCGATTTTTCGGCGCGATGGCCTGTGCCCAATCTATATTGGATTGGAGTTTTTATGAACATCAAGAGCCTTCTTCTCGGCTCCGCTGCGGCCCTCGCAGCAGTTTCCGGCGCACACGCTGCTGACGCTGTCGTCGCCGCTGAGCCGGAACCGCTCGAATACGTCCGCATTTGCGACGCATACGGCGCCGGTTATTTCTTCATCCCGGGCACCGAAACCTGCCTCAAGATCGGCGGCATGGTCCGTACCGAAGGCAAGTGGTACAACGCCTACAACCCGGGTCCGGGCGGCAACTATGGTACGCTTTGGCATACTCGCGCTCAGCTTTCCGTCGATACCGCATCGGACACCGAGTACGGTCCCCTGAAGACCAACACCGTCTACCGTTGGGATTGGCAGGAAGGCGGCTCTACGAGCACTAAGCTGCTCTGGGCTAACATCAGCCTCGCTGGCTTCACCGTCGGTAAGCTCGATTCGCAGTACAACCTGTTCGCAGGTTATGCCGGCGACGTGATCAACGACGACGTGGTCTATGACGGCCCTTATGAACTCAACCAGTTGACCTACAACTACGATGCAGGCAACGGCTTCAAGGCTGTCATCTCGCTCGAAGACTCCAACTCCGGTTCGGATAGCTCTTCCTACGGCGGCGCTTGGGTTCAGTCCAAGGCTGACCATTATGCACCGAACGTTGTTGCCGGTGTTGGCTACAAGGCTGGCAGCTTCGGCTTCAAGGTGGTCGGCGGTTACGACTCGATCGTCGAAGAAGGCGCTATCAAGGCTCGCGTCGATGCAGACTTCGGCGCGTTCACGGCCTTCTTGATGGGCGGCTGGAACACGGACGGCGACAAGCTGAACCAGTACGCCGGTTCGAACCTGAACGCATCGGCTTGCCCGGTTGGCCGTGGCGATCTTTGCGGCTGGGGTGACTGGGCTGTTTGGGGTGGCGTTGGCTACAAGATCAGCGACAAGCTGAAGTGGAACCTTCAGCTCGCCTACACGGACTCGAAGATCTTCGAAGCCACGACGAACCTCAAGTTCAACCCAGTCAAGAACCTGCTCATCGAGCCGGAAGTTACCTACACCAACTTCGATTCTGTGAACCAGGACCAGTGGGCCGGTATCCTCCGCTTCCAGCGTAGCTTCTAAGAGCTCATTTTCGAGATCTGATCTGACTTGACCCCTGATCGGATGGGGACTGGCCCGACTTCCAGCGAAGTGGGCCAGTCTTTCCGAGTAGCCGCCCTCATATTCCATGACTGGCTCGGCTGTTTAAAAGCCGGAGAGACCGCGAGCATTGTTCGGCTTCGCGATAACAGAGAATAAAGGACCGGGATAAGGCTGCAAGCTTTCCCGTGTATCAAAGCCGTGCCTGCCCGGCGGCGAGGCTTCTGATCATGCACTCCCAATGTATCAACATCATCGACAAGCCGTCTTTTTTGTCGTAGAGAGGCCGCATGTCATTCACCTACGCAAATGCCTCGCGATTTTATTCGTACCGCTGCTCTCAGCGGAGGCGGGCCCGTGCGTAGGTAAAATCGACGTAACGACATAGACCCGAACAGCCGCTAGTCCTACCTGGCGGCTTTTTTGTCGGCACGGTATGACCCCAAAAAGGAACCGATACCGTGTTGAATTCCACTGATGATTTGCGAATTGTCGAGATTACTGCCCTCACCTCGCCCTCCCGCATTATAGAGGAGATCCCCCGGGATGAGGCCGTCACTACGACCGTGACGGAAACGCGCAATGCCGTTCACCGCATCCTGAACAATGACGATGATCGATTGATCGTGGTGATCGGCCCCTGCTCCATTCACGATCCTGTCGCGGCACGAGACTATGCCGCCCGCCTGAAGGAACAGCGCGATCGGTTCGCCGACGATCTCGAAATCATCATGCGGGTCTATTTCGAGAAGCCTCGGACCACGGTGGGCTGGAAAGGTCTCATCAACGATCCTCATCTCGACGGCAGCTACCGTATCGAGGAGGGATTGCGTATCGCCAGAAGCCTTTTGGTCGACGTCAACGAAATCGGACTGCCGGCGGGCTGCGAATATCTCGACACGATCACGCCGCAGTACATTTCCGATCTGGTAAGCTGGGGTGCGATTGGCGCGAGGACGACCGAGAGCCAGGTGCATCGCCAGCTCGCTTCGGGCCTTTCATGCCCGGTCGGCTTCAAGAACGGCACGAACGGCGATGCAAGGATCGCGCTTGATGCGATCGTGGCGGCCTCGCAGCCGCATCATTTCCCGGCCGTCACCAAGGAGGGCCTTGCGGCGATTGCCTCGACACGCGGCAACGAGGATTGCCATCTCATTCTGCGCGGCGGCAGGCAGCCCAACTATGACGCCGCAAGTGTGCAGGCGGTCTCGGCACAGGCTCAGCAGGCCGGCCTTAATCCGCGGATCATCATCGATGCCAGCCATGCCAATAGCAGCAAGAATCCGGAAAACCAGCCACTGGTGGTCACTTCCGTCGCAGAGCAGGTTTCGGCGGGCGATCATCGTATCAAAGGTATGATGATGGAGAGCAATATCGTCGCCGGCCGCCAGGATCTGGTTCCCGGCAAAGCGCTGGTTTATGGCCAAAGCATCACCGACGGCTGCATCGATTGGCCGACTTCCGTCCGCACGCTGGAGGAATTGGCCCAAGCCGCGCAAGCAAGGCGGCGGCTGCCTCGCCAATAGCGTTTCCGATCAAGGGATCGTTCACCCAATCTGCGGGTGAACGATCCCGGCGGCCAACGTCACTCAGGACGCCGCGCGCTGCGTCGCATCGGATTGCCGGACCGGCAGTTTCCAGCCGGGGCGGACGAAATGGCAGGTGTAGCCGTTCGGAAAACGTTCCAGATAATCCTGGTGCTCCGGCTCGGCCTCCCAGAAGTCGCTTGCCGGCGTCACTTCCGTGACGACCTTGCCCGGCCAGAGACCGGAGGCATCGACATCGGCGATCGTATCGAGCGCGACCCGCTTCTGCTCGTCGCTGGTATAAAAGATTGCCGAGCGATAGCTGGTGCCGACATCGTTGCCCTGGCGGTTGCGCGTGGTCGGATCATGGATCTGGAAGAAGAATTCCAAAAGGTCACGATAGCTGATCTTTTCGGAATCGAAGGTGATCTCGATCGCTTCCGCATGGGTGCCGTGGTTGCGATAGGTCGCATTGCGGACATCGCCGCCGGTATAGCCGACGCGCGTCGAGATGACGCCATTATAGCGGCGGATGAGGTCCTGCATGCCCCAGAAACAACCGCCGGCGAGAACTGCACGTTCCGTAGTCATCGGATATCCTCCACTTGGTCGAGATAGGCGCCATAACCCTCGGCTTCCATGCGGTCACGATGCACGAAGCGAAGGGAGGCGGAGTTGATGCAATAGCGTAGGCCGCCGCGATCCTGCGGTCCATCCGGGAAAACATGGCCGAGATGGCTGTCGCCATGGATAGAGCGCACTTCTGTGCGCAGCATTCCGTGCGAGAGATCAGTCAGCTCGTTGATGTTGGCAGCTTCGATCGGCTTGGTGAAACTCGGCCAGCCGCAGCCCGAATCGAACTTGTCGGAAGAGGCAAACAGCGGCTCGCCTGAGACGATATCGACATAGATGCCGGGCTGCTTGTTGTTCAGATATTCGCCCGTGCCTGGACGCTCGGTACCGCTTTGCTGCGTCACGCGGTACTGCTCGGGAGACAGCTTCGCTATAGCCTCGGAAGTCTTGCGGTAATTCTGCATTCCTGTTCTCCTTGCCCTTAGACGCATATTTCGAACTCAACCAGGTACTACGAGAGAACACTGGATATCGTTACAGACATCAAGCTCGATGAGCGTCGCGGGAGTGGTTGCGACGGAAATATAGGTATGGAGCAAGCGATTTGCCATATCGCATAAGCGGGGATGGCCCCGCCATCTAACGTCGATCAGTCATCCCAGTCGCAGGCAGCGGTAAAAATCGTCGCTAAGGCCTCGATGCCCGCCTGGTCGTCGGCGTCGAAGCGACCGGGGAGCGGGCTGTCCAGATCGATAACACCGAAAACGTAGCCTTCGCGGAATATCGGCACCACCAGCTCCGAACGGGAGGCGGCATCGCAGGCGATATGGCCTGGGAAGGCATGCACGTCGTCGACAAGGATCGACTGCTCCTTCTCGATCGCCGTCCCGCAGACGCCACGGCCGACCGCTATGCGGACGCAGGCCGGCTTGCCCTGGAACGGCCCAAGCACGAGCTCGTCATCCGACTGTAGGAAATAGAAGCCGGCCCAGTTGATATCCGGCAGCATCTGATAGATCAGCGCCGAGGTGTTGGCGGCGTTGGCGATCGGATCGGTCTCGCCGTCGAGCAGCGCCTGCAACTGGCCGGCAAGCTCACGGTAGAATTCAGGTTTGCTGTCGTGCTGGGTCGTCTTTTCTATGAACATCGGATTGCCGCCTTTCGTTTATGTCGTTACCGGCCAGATTGGCCTCAATCCTTGTCGTCAGGCGGACAGGGCCAGCCTTCCGGCGCTTTCAGCCCGGCGGGCAACTTGGTCGCCTTATCGCCGCAAGCAAGATTGATCTGCTGCTGTTCCAGGCCGGTGGCAGCCGAGAGATCGAGCCCTTCGATACGCGTCAGATACATGAAGGCGCCGCTAAAGGCGACCGGGCCGTTGATCGCCGCGCCGCTCAGAGCGGCGCGGGAAAGATTGGCGAGTGAAAAATTGGTCTTTCCCAATGCTGCCTTTTCAAAATCGGCGCGGCCAAGCTCGGCCTTCTGAAAATCCGTATTGGTAAGTTGAGCACCGCTGAATTCGGCTCGTTGCAGTTCGGCGCTGGCAAATGCGGCGCCATTGGCTACGGCGTTGCTGAAATCGGAGCGGTAGGCCTCGATCCGCGAGAAATTCGCCCCTTCGGCGTGCGCATTCTTCACCCATGCGCGGACCAGCGTTGCCTTTTCCAGATTTGCCGAGGTCAGATTGGCGTTGCTGAGATCGGTACCGTCGAAATGAGCGCCGGCAAGATTGGCTCCGTGCAGGTCGCTGCCCTGCAGCATGATATTGTTTTTGCTGCATTCGCTCCAATCGAGACCTGGCGAAGCAACACTGCCGCAATCGCCGGCTTGCGCAGATTTGGGCGCACCGGATACGAGCAGGATTGCAACAGTCAGCGCCAGCCCGGAAAGACCGGCGACGACGAGCCTATCCCTCGCTGCAAACCAACTCAAAGCCGCACCGTCATTTCGTCCCCGTCTAGACTGCATCCTTGTCCCTCGCCTCTTCATGCGGGCGCCCTCCTCGGCATCGACGGAGCCGTCCCGCTCAAGTCTCTATATAGTGTTTTCCGCAACGAAAACGCTAACGCTGCAAAAGGATATCACGCAGCAACCACTGTCGGCGGTTTGTTGCACCGATAGAAGGCCGTGAGCGGAGGATAAATACAACCGAAAAAATCGGGAACAATCCCGCATTCGGGCACGATCGCAAGGCATGCCACTGGCCAGCAAGAAGCAAAGCCACGCAAAAACAGAAGTGGCCTGGCCGAGGGAAACGGCCAGACCACATGCGCGCAGATTGGAGGTCAATCTAATCTAGCAACCTAATAGTAAGACTGACTTAGTTTTTGTCAACAAGCATAAAGCGGTGCTTCGCCGCGGTGTTGACTGCAGCCCCTTATTGCTCGGTAGCTAGGCACGTCTCACATCAGTAAAAATCAAAATAGTGACAAAAAATTGGGCCGCCTGTCGGGGACGATGAGGGCGGCCCAGTGTGACTGCAGGTGCAGCCACGTAGGCGGAGAGTCGCCTAACAATTAGATAATAACATTCAATTTTTGAATTTCAACGAAACTTTTTAATTAATTAAATTAGTTTTTAACTGCAAGCTCGCGACTTAAACGGCATTCGATGCCGGGCCTGCTCAGACATGGATCTACGGCCATCGCCAGATCATCAGGCGATACAGCATTCACAACCGGACTCGCCGGACATCAAAAGAAAATAATTGGTAAAGAATTCGGCCCTGAAGTCCAAATACGAAAAAAGCCCGCAAATGCGGGCTTTTCAGGCTGGTCGGAGTGGAGTGATTCGAACACTCGACCCCCACGTCCCGAACGTGGTGCGCTACCAGACTGCGCTACACTCCGGACCAGCGGCGCTTCTATAGACCAGCCATTTTTGATGCACAAGGACCAAAATCAAAAAAACCAACTGATTTTTGACGAAAAGATTACAAAGGCAATTGCTTAGAAAATCGGCAGAAAAATAGGCATCGAACCGGCCGACGTGCGTAAGACGCAACACATTCGGCAAAATCCCACTTTGTACACGCGGATGGGAATTTTCTTTTGCCGGCTTTGGCGCTAAAGCCTTAGCGGGACAGGCGGAAATGTCGTGGGACAGCGGCGTTTCCGCAGCCGATTGCGAGACAGAAGCTCAAGGACGATACGATGAATATCCGCATGATTACCGCGGCGGGGCTGTTGCTGGCCCTGGCCGGCTGCTCCACCACAGGCACAGCTCTTCCGACGATTGCGAGCAACCCGGTTCAGGACCGCTGGGAGGGCCAATCGGCCGGCCGGTTCTTCGCCTCCTTTGGTCCGCCGATCTCCGACCGCGACGAAGGCGGCAACCGCGTCTACACCTGGCGCGGCGGCTACAAGACGGTCACCGTCGGCGGCAAGAAGGGCGCAAAGAAGAGCAAGCTCTATCTGAGCTGCAAGGCCGATATCGTCACCAACCAGAGCTATGTCATCCGCTCGATCCACATCCTCGGCGACCAGCCGGGCGTCAACGGCTCCTCCTACTGCGCCGAACTGCTGGCGCCGCCGGAAAAGGCAAGCTGAGCCTCGGATCTATCGGGGACGGAATATCGCAGGCGGCTCGGAAGGGTCGCCTGTTTTTGTTTGGTGCATATCGCGCCTGCTACTGCAGCGTAGGCTTCGGCTCCAGATCCAGGGCGAAAGCCTCCATCGGATCAGGGAGTGGGCCACCTTCCAATCCCGTCGCCACAACAGACAGACGGAACCTGCCGTCAAGATTAGGGTCGAAGATCGCGCCGATGACGATTTCCGCGTCGCCTTGCACTTCGTCGCGAATGCGGCTCGCAGCTTCGTCGACTTCGAAGAGCGTCATATCCGAACCGCCGGAGATCGAGACCAGGACACCCTTGGCGCCTCGCATCGAAACGTCATTCAGCAACGGGTTCGCGATTGCCGCCTCGGCCGCTCTCATCGCCCGGTCGTCCCCCGTGGCCTCGCCCGTCCCCATCATGGCTCGGCCCATGCCACGCATGACCGATTTCACATCTGCGAAATCAAGATTGATCAGGCCTTCCTTGACGATGAGATCGGTGATGCATCCGACGCCGGAATAAAGAACGCGATCAGCAGTCAAGAAGGCATCCGCGAACGTGGTCTTCGCATCGGCAATGTGAAATAGATTCTGATTGGGAATGACGATAACCGTATCGGCTGCCTGCTGCAGCGCTTCGATGCCGAGATTGGCTGTCTTCATGCGGCGATTGCCCTCGAAGGTAAACGGTTTCGTGACGACGCCGACGGTCAGGATGCCGGCCGAACGGGCAGCGTGAGCGATCACCGGTGCGGCACCCGTCCCTGTTCCGCCGCCCATTCCGGCCGTGACGAAACACATGTGCGAACCGCTGAGATGATCCATGATCTCATCGATCGACTCCTCGGCCGCCGCGCGGCCAACTTCCGGCAGCGAACCTGCACCGAGACCTTCCGTTACATTTGCCCCGAGTTGGATGCGGCGTGATGCCTTTGATGTCGCAAGCACCTGAGCGTCCGTATTGGCCGCGATGAACTCTACACCCGCCAAATTTTCAGCAATCATGTTATTGATCGCATTTCCGCCGCCACCGCCTACGCCAATGACAGTGATGTGTGGCCTTAAGCCTGCGATGCCACTCTTGGCGTCCGTCATGTTCCACTCCCCTCGTTCGTCCTGGTCGCATGTCGATCGCCTCGAACAGCGATTCGCGCGTCATCGTAGAGGCGCAACAAGGCATTGAAGGGGCAAAGAAGTTTGGGTGGGGCGAATGTGAGACGGTAGCTTGACTCCTCCTACGCGCCGAACTGCCGGAAAAGGCGAGCTGAGCCTCGGGGGCATCGGGGACGGAATATCGCCGCGGCTCGAATGGATCGCCTGCTTTTTTGTTGAATATCCTGATGTAATCAAGCGGCTCGATCTAGGCCGCTGTAGAAGACGCTAGATCCGTAGCTGATCGTCTATCAGTGAAGATCACTAAGCTTTTCTTTTTATGGGACGTTGGCATGATGCCTGAGTCATTAGGAAGGCGCAAATGAATCATGAACTGATCAGGCAAGAGATAATTTCAAAGATAAAGGATATCGCGCAGCGGGACGGCAAGGCTCCGGGTCGCGAGAAATTTCAGGGCGAAACCGGCATTGGACCGCATACGTGGCGTGGAAGAATTTGGCGCAGTTGGACGGATGCACTAGCGGACGCAGGTTTCGAACCGAACGAATATCAAGCCGCTTTCGATAGCGATGACCTCCTCCAAGCCGTGGCCGAGATTGCGAGTCGGCTTGGCCGGTTTCCGACAACCGGCGATATCGAATATGAATTCCCGAGGCTCAGCGGTGCACCCAGTTCCGCCACCCTATTCGCGCGCTGGAAAATGGCAGAACTGGCTGCCGCGCTTGCAGAATACGCGGAGCGCCGAGGCGATTATAAGATTGCGAGCTTCGCTAGAGACTACGTTCCACCCCGCCGAAACAAAAAATCAGAAGTGGAGGATGCTGTCGTTGTCGGATACGTCTACATGCAGCGCCACGGTTCAGACTACAAAATCGGCTACACAAAATCATTGAACAAGCGCGGGCGGCAAATCCAGATCGAGCTTCCGCAAAAAATAGAGCTTGTCCATTCAATCTTAACCGATGACCCAGCAGGCATCGAAGCATATTGGCATAAGCGATTTTCGGAGAAGCGGACACGCGGAGAATGGTTCAAGCTGACGAAAGCTGACATCACAGCGTTCAAACGATGGTCAAAGATTTGGTGACGGCATGGCTGCAATCCTGTCCATTATAATGACCGGCTTTGCCATCATCGGTGTTTTCAGGTTTTTCAGTGAACGAGAGTTTCGGAAAAATTTGATTTCCGATTTTTTAAAGCAACCGTTGGAAACGTTTTTTATTTTATGTTTGGTCGCTTGTTTTCTTATATTCTTTTGGGGCGTTTTTATTCCTGCAATTGGAACGATTAGAGTCAAGATTTTTGGTGCTCGATATGAATTATGGGCTGCTGCAGGAATCTTATCCCTCCTGGGATTTGTGATTATGAGCATCTACGAGAAGTTTCGCGACCCCAAATAGCCAATATGGATCGGTCATGAGACTATGGCGTTACTTAGCAGTTGATTTTAGAAATCCGGAAGATGGCTGGGGCGCCTGGATTCGAACCAGGGGATGGCGGTACCAAAAACCGCTGCCTTACCGCTTGGCTACGCCCCAACAGTGCGATGTGGCGACTGTTCGCGCCAAATCGGCGTCTGATTAGCAAAGGTCGCATCCGCTCACAATCATTAAGTTATGCGTGAGCGCATATTTCTGTGTGCTTCCGGCGGGGCTATGATAGGGCTTGTTGTTCCAAAATCCACCCGGGAGATCCAATGAGCCTGTTTCGCGCCCGCCCTCCGGCAGTCCCTTCGGTGCTTGTCGACGACGCCATGGTGCGCATCACCCGCTGGGATTTCGAGCCGGGCGCCGATACGGGGCATCATGTGCATGGTCTCGGCTATGTCGTGGTGCCGATGACGGATTGCCGGTTCCTGATCGAGGAAGGGCCGGAAAGCCGGCGCGTCGATCTCGCCAAGGGCGCGGCCTATCGGCGCGATGCCGGCGTCGAGCATAATGTGGTCAATGCCGGGTCGGAGCCAATGGCCTTCATTGAAATTGAATACAAACGATGAGCGTTCCTGAATTCGACCTTGCCTTCGAGCCCGCCTATGGGCGCGTCGTGCCTATCGCGCCCGGTGTCGAGCGGCTGACGGTCAACAATCCCAGCGCTTTCACCTTTCACGGCACCAACAGCTATATCGTCGGCGGCTCGTCCGTGGCGGTCATCGATCCCGGGCCGGAGAATGAGGCGCATTTCGCGGCGCTGATGGCGGCGCTGAAGGGGCGCGAGGTGACGCATATCTTCGTCAGCCATACCCATCGCGATCATTCCCCGCTCGCCAAGCGGCTGAAGGAGGCAACGGGTGCGCTTACGGTCGGCGAAGGGCCGCATCGTGCGGCGCGGCCACTGCATGAGGGCGAGATCAATCCCTTCGCCGAAAGCTCGGATACGGATTTCCGGCCAGATATCATGCTTGGTGACAACGAAAGCATCTCTGGAGACGGTTGGGAACTGACCGCATTGCTGACGCCGGGCCACACGGCCAATCACGCCTGTTTTGCGCTGGAGGGCAGCGGCATCGTGTTTTCCGCCGATCATGTCATGGCCTGGGCAACGACGATCGTGGCACCCCCTGATGGCTCCATGTCCGACTATATGGCGTCGCTCGAGCGGCTGCTTGCCCGCGACGACCGCCGGTTCTTCCCCGGTCATGGCGGCCCGGTGATGGAACCCGCCTCCTTCATGCGCGGCCTGAGAACCCATCGGCGCATGCGCGAACGCGCCGTTCTGGAGCGGATCAAGGCCGGCGACCGCCTGATTCCCGACATGGTGAAGGCCATCTATCGCGACACCGACCCGCGCCTGCATGGCGCCGCCGCGCTCTCGGTGCTGGCGCATCTGGAGGATCTGGTGGGGAAAGGCCAGGTAGAAACGGACGGGCCGCCGGCGCTGTTCGGAGCGTATCGCCTGGCGTAAGCGGCTTCAGCTTCCGGCGATGCCGAGGAGTTCGGCATCCAGCGCCTTCAGGTAGCTTTCCGCTATGTTGGCGCTGATGCCGAGATCATCCTGGCCATAGCGGGAAGCGACGCGGACATCGACAAGCGTTGTCTCCGCCTCTTCCCGCAGGCGGATCAGCACATCGAAATTCAGACCGAGAATGCGGGTGCGGGTCACTCCCTGCAGCACGACGTCGGAGTTCTGGCGGATCAGCTCAGCCACCCCGTCGCGGAAGGGGCGCGGCGTCGGCACGGGGACGATATCGGGCATATCGGTGACGGCAGTATCGTCTGGTGTCTGGCTCTGGTTCGGCCGCGGGGTACGACGCTTCGGCTTTTCATCGCTGTTCGGATCAACGACATCGGCGCCTTCGGCCTTGACGATGGTGATATGATTGTCCTTGGCGACCTTCCGCACCGCTTCCAGCACGCGGTCGATCGCACCTTCGTAACGACGGCCGGTCAGCGCTGGATAGGCGGCATATTGCGCCTCGCGATCCTCTGCCGTCACAAAATGCCTTGCCGGCAGCCAGATCTGCTTGGCCTGCGGCGGCGCCAACCACTCCGGGGCGTCAACCAGATCGGTGGAGACATCGTAGATGTTGGGCCGGGTCCAATAGCGCTCCACGCCGATGCCGACGATTGCCAGCGGCAGCGCGGCGTAGATCAGCGCCTTGAAAGCCGAAACGCCACCTATGGCGGCAAGCCGCCAGAGCTGCGACAAGCCGATGGCAGCAAGCAGCACCGCCACCGCTGCAAAGCCGGCGGAAATCAGCATCAGCAGGACGAAATAGGGCGTTTCCAGCGGCCCGAATCGATGGCCGACCAGAATCACCGCGCACAGCACCAGCGCAAAGGACGCAATCAGGCGCGCGGCACGGGCGGCATGCGAAACGGGACGGTCGAAGCGAATGGTCATCAAAAGCTCGTCGGCGCGTCGGATCGGAAGGCGGATGCACCCCAATCCCGGAGATCGCCTCATGTTTAAAGCAAGACATGGCGAAAATAAATCGGATCTCGGGGGGATGATCAACATCCGACAGCAAGGCGGTTATGGGGGTTGTCAGCGTAAAAATGTGAGTACTTGCTTAAATTCTGAAAAGAGGTCATGCTTTTTGGGGTTTTTACTTAGGCTATGAAAGGACTTGAGGAGATGGAAACGATGCATTCGCCGGACATCGCCGCCAAGCCGTTGCCTGCAGCGGCCGGCACGGTCGCCGATGCCGCCGATCCGACCCTGCCGCTCGAACTCCTGGAGCTGGAATTATCGCTCGAAGGTTTTTCCGGTGGCGAGGCTGCTTTTTGCGAAGCAGTGCGAGATGCCGCCCGGGCTGCGCACGGCGAATTCCTGTTCGATCTCCCAGCCAAGGGATTGATATCGGACTGCCGCCGGCTTGCGGTTCTGCGGATCCCGGAGGATGGCGAGACCATGCGCGTGATCTTCGCGGTGCTCGACGAGGACGATGCGGAAATCCGCCTGCTGAAGCCGGATGAGGAAACCGAGCCCCTGCTCCGCTTCGCCGATGCCTTCATCGATCTGCTGCAGCGCCTCCCCGCAAGGCCGCGCGACGACGCATGAGCGGCCAAAGCCCCCTGCCCACGCCGTTCAACGGTTCGTGATGAACTGGCGGCGATATGCCTTTCGCACCTCACTGAGGGAGACTATAATTTCCGCATGCATATTTGTGCCGAGGATATCGAGTCATGCGTATTTTTCCCGCACTCTCCCTCATCGTCATGGTCCTGACGCTGTCAGCCTGTCAGACGGCGGAGGAGATTCGCGCGGCGGATGAAGCGAGATGCAGCAGCTACGGCTTTCGCCGCGGCACTGAGAATTTCGCCAACTGCCTGATGAACCAGGATCTGAGCCGGCGCGCCGATCAGCGTGCTTTCATGGAAAGCAATGATGATTTCTTCTGGGGACCGTCTATCGTGGTCGGGCCGGGATATTATCACCGCCATTGGCATCATTGATCGCTTCGCCACTTCCCGCGACGAAAGCTATACCTTGCCTCTGATTGCCGCCTGCGCTGCTGCAAGCCTTGCGATCGGCACGCGGAAAGGCGAGCACGATACATAATCGAGCCCGATCTCCTCGCAAAAATGGATCGAGGCCGGATCGCCGCCATGTTCGCCGCAGATGCCGAGCTTCATATCGTTGCGTGTGCGGCGGCCGCGCTCGGCAGCGATGCGGATCAGCTCTCCTACGCCGTCGAAGTCGAGCGAGATGAAGGGATCATGTTCTATGATCCCCTTGCGCTGATAGGTGGGAATGAAGGCGGCGGCATCGTCGCGCGACATGCCGAAGGTGGTTTGCGTCAGGTCGTTGGTGCCGAAAGAGAAGAATTCGGCGGCTTCAGCGATGATGTGGGCGCGAAGGGCAGCGCGCGGCAGCTCGATCATCGTGCCGACAAGATAATCTATCTTCATCTTCGCTTCCGTCATGACGGCGCGGGCCACCGCATCGATACACGTCTTGACGTAATCAAGCTCCGAGCGCAGGCCGACCAGCGGCACCATGATCTCCGGCACGACGGCCGCACCCGTCTCCTTTGCGGCTGAGACCGCCGCCTCGAAGATGGCTCTGGCCTGCATCTCGACGATTTCGGGATAGGAAATCGCCAAGCGGCAGCCGCGATGGCCGAGCATGGGATTGAACTCATGCAGCGCATCGACGCGCTGGCGCAATATGGCCGGCTCCATGCCCATGAGACCGGCCACTTCGGCGATCTCCTCGTCCGTCTTCGGCAAGAACTCGTGCAATGGCGGGTCCAGCAAACGGATGGTCACCGGCAGGCCGTGCATGATGGTGAACATGCCGGTGAAATCGAGCCGCTGCATCGGCAGGAGTTTGGCGAGCGCGGCGCGGCGGCCCTCCTCACCTTCCGCGAGGATCATCTCCCGCATGACATGGATACGGTCGCCTTCAAAGAACATGTGTTCGGTGCGGCAAAGGCCGATGCCTTCGGCGCCGAAGGAACGGGCGGCGCGAGCGTCTGCCGGCGTATCCGCATTGGTGCGCACTGTCATGCGGCGCGCATGATCGGCCCAGGCCATGATGCGGCCGAAATCGCCGGAGAGTTCCGGCTGGATCATCGGCACCTCGCCCTTGAGCACCTGACCGGTGGAGCCGTCGATGGTGACGATGTCGCCCTTTTTCAGGGTGACGCCTATGCCAATTAGCTTTTCGTTGCGCATGTCGATGCGCATGGTGCCGGCGCCGACGACGCAGGGAATGCCCATGCCGCGGGCAACCACCGCCGCATGACTGGTCATGCCGCCGCGTGTGGTGAGAATTCCCTCGGCGGCATGCATGCCGTGAATATCCTCCGGGCTTGTCTCGATGCGCACGAGAATGACCTTGCGGCCCTCCTCTTCGGCGATGATCGCCTCCTCGGCGGTGAAGACGACCTCGCCGGTCGCGGCCCCCGGCGAGGCCGGCAAGCCGGAGCCGATGACCTCGCGGTGCACGCGCGGATCGATGGTCGGGTGAAGGAGCTGGTCAAGGGTCGAGGGCTCGATGCGCGAAACGGCCTCTTCCCTGGTGATCACACCCTCGTCGACCATGTCGACAGCGACCTTCATCGCCGCTTTGGTGGTGCGCTTGGCGGCGCGGGTCTGCAGCATCCATAGCTTGCCGCGCTCGATGGTGAATTCCAAATCCTGCATATCGCGGTAATGCGATTCGAGCTCGGCGCAGATGCGGCGGAATTCCGCAAAGGCTTCCGGCATCAGCTTTTCCATAGACGGCCGGTCGTAGCCGGAGGCGATGCGGGCCGCCTCGGTAATGCTCTGGGGCGTGCGAATGCCGGCGACGACATCCTCGCCTTGCGCATTGACCAGGAATTCGCCGTAGAGCTCCTTCTCACCCGTCGACGGATTGCGGGTGAAGGCGACGCCCGTGGCGGACGAATTGCCGAGATTGCCGAAGACCATCGCCTGGATATTGACCGCTGTGCCCCAGGCTTCCGGAATATTGTGCAAATGACGATAGGTGACCGCGCGCGGGTTCATCCAACTGGAAAACACCGCACCGACGGCGCCCCAGAGCTGCACCTCAGGCTCCTGCGGAAAGGCCTCGTCCAGTTCCTCCTCGATGATGGCCTTATAGAGGGAGACGACATGCTGCCACTCGACGGCGGAGAGATCGGTATCGAACTCGTGGCCGAGGCGGGCCTTTTCGTCCTCCAGGATTTCCTCGAAAATCTCGTTGTCGAGACCCATGACGACATCGGCATACATCTGGATGAAGCGGCGATAGCTGTCCCAGGCAAAGCGGGCGTCGCCGGCATCATGGCCGAGCGCCTGCACTGTATCGTCGTTGAGGCCGAGATTGAGGACGGTATCCATCATGCCGGGCATGGAGGCGCGCCCGCCGGAGCGCACGGAAACGAGCAGCGGGCGAACGGTATCGCCGAACTTGCGCCCGGTGATTGCCTCCATCTGCCTCAGCCCTTGCATCACCTGCGGCTTCAGGTCTTCCGGAACGTTGCGACCGTTCTTGTAATAGAAAGCGCAGGCTTCGCTGATGATCGTCAAGCCAGGGGGAACCGGCAGGCCCAGGCTGCACATTTCAGCGAGATTGGCGCCCTTCCCCCCCAGCCGCTCATAATCCTTGGCGCGACCCTCGGCCTTTCCGTCGCCGAATGTATAAACCCACTTCGTCATTTTCCCCCGTCCAACTCCCAAGGTTGAACTTAATTCATTGAGGCGGAAATGAAAATCGACAAATGCGGCGAAATGTTGCGCTGCACAATAAATATCGGATTCACGGCGTTGAAAACTGCGCGTAATAACGGATGCGTAAAGCGTCGCTTGACACAAGACGCATGAGCCACTAATTGAAGTCATGAAGATCAGAAACGTGATTCATAAAGGGCTACGCCGGTTCATCGAAGAGGATGATGCCTCCGGCTTGCAACCGGCCTTCGTGCCGAAACTGCGGCGAATTATTTCGTTCCTCCAGGATATGGACCAAGAGGAGGAATTGCGTACGGTGCCGAGTTGGAAAGCGCATCTGCTCAGCGGCGATCGTAAAGGCACCCGGAGCCTCTTTGTCACGAAAAACTGGCGGCTGACATTTCGGATAGACCGGACAGAAATTGAGATCATCGACCTCGATTATGAAGATTATCACTAGGAGGCGGCCATGAATGCCGTGCAGGGCATCCGCATGAAAAACCCAGCCCATCCGGGCGGGTTCGTCAAAAGCGAGATTATAGAAGCTCTTGAGCTTTCCGTCACTGACGCGGCCAAGGCGCTGGGCGTTACACGCCCGGCCTTGTCCGCGCTTCTCAACGAACGAGCCCACCTGTCGCCAGAAATGGCGCTCAGAATAGAGAAGGCATTTGGCGTATCTATGGATACGCTGATGCGGATGCAGAATAGCTACGACATTGCTCAAGCCCGCAGGCGGGAGGGCGAAATCAAGGTGGCACCATTCAAAGGCAAGCCAAACGATCCGCAATCGACCGCAACCTAACGATCGGATACGGGCGACTAAGCCCCCGCCTCCCGCCGCGCCAGAATCTTGTCGATCCGCATGCCGTCCAGATCGACAATCTCAAAGTGCCAGCCATCGAACGTAAAGCTCTCCCCGACCTCCGGAATATGACCGAGTTGGAAAAGCGCAAAACCGGCTAAGGTGTGAAAATTGCCGTCTTCGGAGGGCTCACGCAGGCCTAACCTTTGGAACGCATCATAGGCCGGCATCATGCCTTCAATCAGCAACGAGCCGTCGGCCCGCTCGACGACATCCGGCCCTTCGTTCTCGATATCCGGCAGGTCGCCGGCAATGGCTTCCAACAGGTCCGTCTGCGTGACGATACCCTCCAAGCTGCCATATTCATCGATGACCATGGCGAGACGGACGGGGGCGCGCTTGAAGCTTTCGAGCACCTTGAAAACGGCCGTCGCTTCATGAACGATAAGAGGCTGACGCATGACCGCAATCGGATCGAGCGGTTGGCCGTTCAGGAGCTGGTCGAGAAGATCCTTCTTCAGAATCATGCCGATCGGTTCATCGATCGTCCCGCGACCGACGAGGAGCTGTTCGAACCGGCTTTCGCGAATAGCCTTCAGCATCTCCTCTGACGTGTCCTCGGCGTCGATCCAATCGACCTCCAGCCTCGGCGTCATGATGTCGGAGACATCGCGGTCACCGATGTTGAAGACACGTTCGACCAGCTCCTGCTGAGCCTGCTCCAGCAGGCCCGCCTCCTGACTTTCGGCCACCAGAAGCTTGATTTCCGCGGGGGAATGCAGAGAGCCTTCGCCGGTGCCCGGCCGTAAGCCGAAGAGACGCACGACCATATTTCCGAGGCCGTTCAACACAAAGATCGCCGGGCGGAGCAAAAACAGGAACAGGCCAAGCGGCCGCACCACGCCCAGGGCGGTGCCTTCGCTGCGCTGCAATGCCAGGCTCTTCGGCGCAAGTTCGCCAAGGACGATATGCAAGGCCGTGATGATGATGAAGGAAATCGCGACGGCCACGGCATGCGATCCGGCAGCGGCCCAGGAGCCGGGCAGAAAATCGAGAAGCGGCTCGATCAGATGGGCAAGCGCCGGTTCACCGACCCAGCCGAGCGCGAGCGAGGATATGGTGATGCCGAGCTGGGTGGCTGCGAGATTGGCGTCGAGATTGTCGACCGCTCGTTGCAGGGCCGCGGCGTTCATCCGCCGCTCGGTTACAAGCTCGGCCACGCGGCTGCGCCGAACGGAGACGAGCGAAAACTCAGCGGCGACGAAAAAGCCATTGGCGGCGACAAGAAAAAACACGGCGAATATTCCGAGGACATCGAAAATACCGCCATCAAATCCAGACATGCTTCCCTTCCGGGCGGATCAGCGCCACGTATTATTGATCGAAAAGAAATCTAACACGCTTTCCGGCTGTGCGGCAGCCGAAGCAGCAATTTCTTGTCGATATGGAAATGGTTTCTCTTTTTTCCAATCGGAAAGAGGCGCCTCAAGCAATTTCCCGCAGTTGCTCCGCGGTCTGCAAATCAACGGAAACAAGCTGTGAGACACCCTGTTCGGCCATGGTCACGCCGAAGAGACGATCCATGCGTGCCATGGTGATGGGATTGTGGGTGATGACCACGAAACGCGTCTCGGTCGAGGCGGCCATTTCGTCCATGAGATTGCAATAGCGTTCGACATTGTGGTCGTCGAGCGGCGCGTCCACTTCGTCCAGCACGCAGATCGGCGCCGGGTTCGTCAGGAAGACGGCAAAGATCAACGCCATCGCCGTCAGCGCCTGTTCGCCACCGGAAAGCAGCGTCATGGTCTGCGGCTTCTTGCCCGGCGGACGGGCGAGGATTTCGAGGCCGGCCTCCAGCGGATCGTCGGATTCGATCAATTGCAGCTCGGCCGTGCCGCCGCCGAAGAGGTGGGTAAACAGCCGCTGGAACTGCACATTGACAACGTCGAAAGCAGCGATCAGCCGCTCACGGCCTTCGCGGTTGAGGCTCTGGATCGCACCGCGCAGCTTACGGATGGCGTCGATGACGTCGTCCCGCTCCTTGATCAGGGCCCGCAGCCGTTCCGTCAATTCCTTGCTTTCCTCCTCAGCGCGCAAGTTGACGGCACCGAGACGCTCGCGCTCGATCTTCAGCCGCTCCAGCTCGCGCTCAACCTCGCGCAAATCGGGAACATTCTGCCCCGCCGACAGGCCGGCAAGCCGCAATACCTCATGCGGCTCGACATTCAGCGCCTGGCGGATGCGCAACTCGCTCTCCTGACGACGCTCGCGGGCAGAAACCAGCCGCTCCTCGATGCGGCCACGCTTTTCTCGGCTTTCCGCCAGTTCCGACAGCGCCGTGGCCGCCTGGCGGTCAGCCTCACGCTGAACGATTTCCGCCTCGACCAGACGGTCGGCCGCAGCGCGCCGCGCCTCCTCGGCCTTCTGCAATTCATTCATCAGGCCGCGACGCTTGTCTTCGAATTCATCCGGAGCAAGGTCCAGCTCGGCGGCTTCATCGCGCGCCTCTTCCTCACGGTCGCGCAAGGTCTGGATATGCTCTTCCGCGCTGGCTGCGCGCTGGAGCCAACCGTCGCGCTCCTGCCGGATCGCCAGGATGCGGCGCTGCCGCGCCTCGTTTTCCCGGTTCAGCCCTTCGTAACGCGCACGCGCCTCGGCAAGTGCACCGCGATCCGTGGCAACATCCGCCTGCTGGTCACGCAGCTTCAGGTCGATAGCCGTCAGATCGGGCGCATCCTCCAGTTCGATGCGAGCATTTTCGTCTTGTATCATCACCTCTTCCATCTGCGCCTGCAGATGGCTGGCAGCTTCCGCGATGACATCGCGACGCCGGATCAGATCGCCTGAGGCACGCTCCGCCATCGCCAATGCTTCGCGAGCCTCCGCGAGCTGGCGGGCAGCAAGCCGGCTGGTATCACGAGCCACAACAAGACGGCCTTCCTTGGCCCGGATCGCGTCACCGGCAATCGCCAAGTGTTCCTCGGCCTCGGCCAGGACATCGCGTGCTATCTCGGCTTCAGCCTCGAGCTCCGCAAGGCGATTTTTCTGCGCCAGTCGCAAAGCCGCCGCGCTGGGGGCGTCTGCCCCGGTCACATGCCCATCCCAACGAAATACAGCGCCGTCCTTCGTCACCAGTCGCTGGCCCGGCTTCAAGGCCGGCATGAGACGCAGGGCATCTTCGGCAGCAACAAGCCCGATCTGGCGAAGACGTCGCGTCAAGACCGCCGGTGCGCCAACATGCGAAATCAGCGGCACGACGCCCTCCGGCAAGGCGGGATCGGTTGCGCCGCTGCCATTGTCGGACCAATAGACCGGCGCTTGCGGATCCAGTGGCGATTCCAGATCGTCCCCTAGGGCGGCACCCAGCGCGGTCTCGAAGCCACGATCGACGCGCAGCTCTTCCGCAACAGGTGCAAATGTGGCCGAAGTCGCTCCCGCCGCCAGCATATTGGCGATCGTGCGCGCTTCCGTTTCCAAGGCATTCAATCGCGAACGGGCTTGATCGACCGGCGCGCGCGATAAAGCTTCGGTCTCGCGGGCCTTGGCAAGTGCCGCTTCGACAAGCTGGATCGCCGCCTCGGCATCGGCAACGACGGTTTCAGCAGCTTCGACCAGATCGCGCTTTTCGCTCGGGTCCGGCAAGGCGGCTATCTTCTCATCGATCGCGTCAAGCTCTCGGCTGGCCTCTTCCATCTGGCGTTCCAGCCGCATCTTGCGGTCGGCAAGATCGCGGATGGCGCGTTCGAGCTGATTGCGGGCGGCGGCAGCCTCGGCGCGCTCTGCAGTCAGGGCAGTAAAAATACGCTCGCTGTCGGCGAGCTTGGCGGCTGCCGCATCGAATGCCTCGCGCGTCTCCTCGGCAAGCCGGCCGGAATCGGCAAGGATGTCGGCAATATCGACCTCCTCGGCATCGAGCTTGGCGAGGATCGCGGCATTGTCGGCGACGAGGCGTTCTTCACGACTGATATCTTCAGCCAGTTGCGCAAGGCGGCGAGTCAGCTCGTCGCGGCGGCGCAGGATACGATTGGCATCCTCTTCCAGTTGATTGCGGGCAAACTGCAGGCGCTGCAATGCGGCAGCGGCTTTCGCCTCCTCGTCGCGCAGGTCCGGCAGCTTGAAGCTGGCGATGCCCTGTGCCTTTGCCGCCTCCATCTGTATCTGTGCCTTTTCCGCGACCAGAACAGTTGCCTGGTTGAGGGCGCTATCCGCCTCCGCCTCCGCCTCCTTGGCCTGTTTCCAGTGGATGTGCAGGAGCATGGCTTCGCGGGCGCGGATATCGGCGGAGAGCATCTTGAAGCGGTTGGCCTGACGCGCCTGGCGCTTCAGGCTCTCGATCTGGCTTTCAAGCTGCGAGGTCACATCGTCGAGACGCTCGAGATTACCTTCCGCGGCACGCAGACGGAGTTCGGCCTCATGCCGGCGCGAATGCAGGCCGGAAATACCTGCCGCCTCTTCGAGAAGCTGCCGACGCGCCTGCGGCTTGGCCTGGATCAGCTCGCCGATACGCCCCTGCCCGACCATCGACGGCGAACGCGCACCGGTCGAGGCATCGGCGAACAGCAGTTGCACATCCTTGGCGCGGGCCTCCTTGCCATTGATGCGATAGAGCGAGCCCTGCTCCCGCTCGATGCGGCGGGTCACCTGGATTTCGTCGCTGTCGTTGAAGGCGGCAGGTGCCGTGCGGTCGCTGTTGTCGAGATAGAGGCCGACTTCAGCGGTGTTGCGCGCCGGGCGATTGCCGGAACCGGAAAAGATGACATCATCCATGCCGGAGGCACGCATGTTCTTGTAGGAATTCTCGCCCATCACCCAACGCAGCGCTTCGACGAGATTGGACTTGCCGCAGCCGTTAGGCCCGACGACGCCGGTCAAACCGCGCTCGATGACGAATTCCGCCGGCTCCACGAAGGACTTGAAGCCGACCAGACGAAGCCGGTTGAACTTCATGGGCATTCCCCCCCTTCTCCCCGACGGGGAGAAGGTGCCCGAAGGGCGGATGAGGGGGATGAGGAGCGCAGCGACGAATACCTCAAGCCATGCCTAGAGCCCAGTCCTCCCCGTAACGCCCCCTCAACCCGCGCTACGCGCGACCTTCTCCCCGCGGGGGAGAAGGTAACAGCCGGGCACAAAAAAACGGGCGCGCAGGTTTCCCCGCCGCCCGCCGTTTCGAAAAGGCACGGATCAGAGAAGGCTGTCGATGAGCTTCGACATGGCATTAACCGACATGTCCCCTGCATAACGCTTGCCGTTGATCAAGAAGGTCGGCGTAGCATTGACGCCGAAGTCTTTGGCTGCACGTTCCCTAACTGAGTTGACATCATCCAGAAGCTTCTGGTTCGTCAAGCATTTCGTAAAGCTATCCTCAGTAAAACCGGCAAGTTTCGACATTTGCAGCAGTGCGGCACGGCCATCGACATCCGGCGAAGCCCAAGCGATCTGCTGCTTGAACAGCATATCGATCATGGGAAGATACTGTTCCTGCGGCGCGCAACGGGCCAGCATGAAGGCCGCGGCGGCGCGCGGATCGAAGGGGAATTCGCGGATAATGAAGCGGACCTTACCGGTGTCGACGTATTTCTGCTTGATCGTGTCGAAGGTGGTCGTGGCGAAATGCGCGCAGTGCGGGCAGGTCAGCGACATGTATTCGACGATCTTGACCGGCGCGTCTTCCTTGCCGAGCGCGATTTCCGGCAGCGGGCCGGGCTTCAGCACCTCGTTCATGTCGACGTTGCCTTCCGGCGACGGAACCGCATCTTCCGGCGAGGCGGCGCTGTTGGTGGTCTCCTGAGCGCCGCCGGCTGAGGTGGCATTAGCGGCGAATGCGGTGTCGGCAAAGGCAGCGAACGCCAGGGAGAGAGCCGCAACGGCAGTGCCGCCCAGCAAGTGGCGTTTGGTCAAGAGCATGTCAGACATCGGCATAAGTCACCCGTCGTTTAAGAGGTCTTTGATGGTTCACTGCGATATAACGCCTAGTTGCTACTAACAAGGCACGGTTGGCTAACTTTCTTCAAAGAATTGTGACCTACCGAGGACAAAGAGATTAAATGATTGTTAGAATTGATGGGGATGAGCGGTCCATGCGAGTTCAGTGCTCTTCGATCAAGGTCGACGGGATATTTTGGCCCGCATAAAAGAAACGCAGAACAATGACCTTGCTCGTTCTTGATGTGATAAGCAACGGTAACCCGCCGCTCGAATATCATGATGCGAACACCCGGCCCTAAACTCTCACGTTGAGGACCTCGTGCGGCCATCGTTTCAAGTGTTCTGCACTGAACCCCCAGCCGTTGGACAAACGACAGCGCGCGGCCTGGGCTGTCTTTCGCAATGAATTCATAGATACCGATAAGGTCGTCCTCGGCAAAAGCACTGAAAACAACCCTATAGTTCACGACCAGCCGCTTTCATCCGCGCGGCATGCATTCTTTCGACTCTATCAAAAACTTCGTCGGCATCTCTGCCGGGCCGCAGGTCATCAAGCGCTTCCTGGATCTTTGCGCGCATGATTTGATTGATGAGTTCTTCTTCACGGTCCAACGCCCTTAAAGCAGCGCGCAAGACTTCGCTGGCGGAATCGTATGCTCCGGATTCCAGTCGGGCGTCTACGCCGCGTTGTTGGCTACCAAGTGTAACCGTTATCGGCTTGCTGCTTCTCATATCCAGCTCCTCGCAAATGTCTCCGAGTATGACAGTGTCATTAACAAAGCAAGACTGGATTATCTCTTACCCCGCTTCCAAACCATTGCCGTGCCCAACCTCTGAAGTGCCGCGCGCAGCTTGTCGTCCTCGATGCCGTCCATCATGTCATCCAGCTTTCGCGCCGCCTCGCCCTTCAGCGGCGGCGGCTTGCGCGAGCGTTTGGAGGCAATGGAGACCGGCTTCTGGACGATGCGGATCTGGCTAACGGCATGAAAGCCAAAGAAGCCGTTGATACGCTGGATGAGTTCGCCCTGTGCGTGGGTCAGAAACAGGGCGCGGGCGCCTTCGCAGGCGATGGTCAGCACACCAGGCTGGTAACCGCCATCTTCGCCCGAACCGCGTTTGGCCCAGGCGATCTTTTCCGGCCGCGTGCATTCAGCGAAATCCTCGCCGGCGATCTCGTCCCACGAACCGAGCAGCGCAGTGTTGATGCCTGCGCGCTTGGCCAGCACGGGATCGATGATGCCGTTGGTCAGCTCGGAAATCTGTTTTTCGCCGCGACGCGGCATTTTTGACAGACGATATTCGCTCATCTTGAGGCTATAGGTCGCTTCCCAGCGTCAGAACGAAGCATTGGCGCGGCAGGAATGTCAAAGAGAACTGCCTTTTCTGTTTTGCAGAAGAGCACGAAATAATCTCCACTCTTTCACTGCATTGTTGCGCATCAGTTGCGTTGCAACAAGACCAAGAAGGAAAAATCCCAGGGCCAACAGTTGTAAGGGAAATACGCCCTTCTCACCTGTGTGCCAAGCTGCAACGAGTAACACCACCGACGACGCGGCGTAGACACTCAGCGCCATTACAAGGAAGATGAGCGCACCGAAGGCATGATAAAACATTTGAGAGCGATCCGAGCGCTTCTCTTGCTGCGGCCGTAATTCTTGCTTGAGATAAGCGATGAGAACCTTAAATGGTTGTGTGTGCGATAACTTCCACATCAAACAATAGACAAGCGATAAGAAAAGAATTTCTGTCACGCAGATATTCAGAAGCCCCAGGTTGGGACTTGCATTTAACAGACGATCGAAAAGCTCGATAAGCATGATGAATTCTCCTTCATCTCCGCCATTTAGGGGATCTCATATTTTCCGACTTTCACTTCCCGAGCAATCGCGTCTAGAGAGTTGGATGTAATCGCTTCACCGAAGGAAATTATGGATATTTCATCGCAGATATCGTCCCTGAGCGGAGAGCTTCTTTGCTGGTACGACCGTCATCACCGCGACCTGCCTTGGCGGATTTCGCCGCCGATGGCAGCGCGTGGCGTCCGGCCCGATCCTTATCACATCTGGCTGTCCGAAGTGATGTTGCAGCAGACCACCGTGCCGGCGGTCAAAGCCTATTTCGCCAAATTCATCGAGCGCTGGCCAACGGTTCGTGATCTTGCGGCAGCACCCACCGACGATGTCATGGCTGCCTGGGCCGGGCTTGGCTATTATGCCCGCGCCCGCAATCTCAAGAAATGTGCGGAGGCCGTGGCGGCTGAGCATGACGGACAGTTCCCGGATACCGAGGATGGATTGCGCGCCCTGCCGGGAATCGGCGATTATACGGCAGCAGCAGTCGCGGCCATCGCCTTCAACCGGCAAGCGGCTGTCATGGACGGCAATGTGGAGCGCGTCATCTCCCGCCTTGATGCCATTGCCACACCGTTGCCCGCAGCCAAGCCACTGATGAAGCAGAAGGTGGCATTGCTGACGCCAGCCGATCGTCCCGGCGATTTCGCGCAGGCAATGATGGATCTGGGCGCGACGATCTGCACGCCGAAACGACCGGCCTGTGCGCTCTGTCCTTTCAACAATGCCTGCGAGGCATTGCGGCTGCATGATCCCGAACATTTTCCGGTCAAAGCGGCAAAGAAGGAAAAGCCGGTGCGCCAGGGTGCCGCTTTCGTGGCTGTGAATGGCAATGGCGAGATTTATCTGCGCCGGCGCATCGCCAGTGGGCTTCTCGGCGGCATGACGGAAGTGCCGACCACCGGCTGGACCGCGCGGATCGACGGCGAGACCAGTGCTACCGCCGCTCCCTTCCCGGCCGATTGGCAGGCAGCCGGAACCGTTACACATGTCTTCACGCACTTCGAACTGCGGCTATCGATCTATCGCGCTCAGGTGGCAACGAAGACTGCCCGCAATGAAGGATGGTGGGAGCCGGTTACAAATCTTGAAGTGCAGGCCTTGCCGACCGTCATGAAAAAAGCGATCGCACAGGCTATTCCACGCGCATTCGATAAAGCCAACGCTTACACATCGGGACACAATTCATGACTACGGAAATCCGGCACATCGTTTTCGACATCGGCAAGGTGCTTGTTCACTACGATCCGAGCATCCCCTATAGCCGCATCATCCCCGACGAGGCGGAGCGGACCTGGTTCCTCGCCAATGTCTGCACAAATGAATGGAATATCGAACAGGATCGCGGCCGGACCTGGGAAGAGGCCGAAGCGCTGCTGATCGCCGAACATCCCGAGCGCGAAGAGCAAATCCGTGCCTTTCGCAAAAATTGGCACGACATGGTGCCGCACGCCTATGACGATAGCGTCGCCATCCTGGAGAAGCTGATTGCCGAGGGCCGCGATGTCACCATGCTGACCAATTTCGCCTCCGACACGTTTCGCGAAGCGCAGACGCGCTTCGAGTTCCTCTCCAAGCCGCGCGGCGTCACTGTGTCCGGCGATATCGGCCTGATCAAGCCGGATGTCGCAATCTATGACGCGCATGTGAAGAGTTTCGGTCTCGACCCGGCCTCCACCATCTTCATCGACGATTCGCTCGCCAATGTCGAAGGCGCAATAGCCGCGGGTTGGAATGCAGTCCATTTCAGCGGCGCCGAGAAGTTGCGCAGTGATCTCGCCGCCTACGGCATCAAGGTTTAAGCTCATGATTTTCGATCCGGCAAAACGTATCATCCTGTTTCACGACGCGATCAACAGGCTCGACTACGAGGCGATCGAAAATTTCTTCGCGGAGAATGCCACCTATGTCTCCAACGGCGTCGGTAGCCTTGCGGGCCGCGAGGCGATCATGGAGGCATTTCGGGGATACTTCGACACCTATCCGGATCAAACCGCCGTCAATTCCTTGGTGGAAACGCTGACACCGCTTTCCGGCCGCTCCGTCTGGTCCGTACGAGCGACGAACAGCAAGACCGGCAAGCCGCTGATCCGCGAGGGCGAAGAGACGATCACCTTCGACGAAGACGGACGCGTCGTGCGGGTCGAGGTGACGGATTATCAGGAATTTTGAACGTCGGGCAAAAAAAGCGCCCAGGATTCGCGAACCCTGGGCGTCTCGCCTTCTTCCCTAACTGGAGGTACTCGACGGAAGAAGGCGGATACGCGGATCCGGCTGCGGCATGATCGTGAAAGCCGGGAAAGGCTTTCGGACGAGTGCTGCGCAAAGAGTTGGAATTATTCCGCCTTGGCCAGATCATTGCGGACGATCGAGCGCAGCTCGTCGATCGGGCGCAGGGACTGCCCATCGTCTAAGTGCCAGAACGTCCATCCGTTGCATGCATCAAGGCCCTGCACTTTCGCGCCGAGGCGATGAATGGAGCCGGCTTCGCCGCCGGAAGCGACCGTGCCGTCAGCGCGCACGATGGCGCTGTAGCGGCGCCTCGCATCCGTCAGCACCTGGCCGGGCTTGATGAGGCCACTTTCGATCAGCACGTTGAAGGCGACGCGAACCTCAGCCTTCTTGCCGGTCATGACGGTCAGCTCTGCCTTGCCGAGCGGCTCGACGGCAGCGATACGGGCGCTGGCCGCATCGATATAATCTTGCTCGCGCTCGATGCCGACGAAGTGGCGGCCGAGACGCTTGGCGACGGCGCCGGTGGTGCCCGAACCGAAGAAGGGATCGAGAATGATGTCGCCGGGCTTGGACGACGCCATGATGACGCGGGCAAGCAGGGCTTCCGGCTTCTGTGTCGGATGCGCCTTCTTGCCGTCCTGATCCTTCAACCGCTCGCCGCCGCTGCAGATCGGGAACAGCCAATCGGAGCGCATCTGCACATCGTCATTGGCGGCTTTCATAGCGTCATAGTTGAAGGTGTAGCCCTTGGCCTTGGCGTTCGGGCTCGCCCAGATCATCGTTTCATGGGCGTTTTGGAAACGGCGGCCCTTGAAATTCGGCATCGGATTGGTCTTGCGCCAGACGATGTCGTTGAGGATCCAGAAGCTCAGATCCTGCATCGTCGCGCCGACGCGGAAGATATTGTGATAGGAGCCGATGACCCAGATCGTGCCCGTCGGCTTCAGCACGCGACGGCAGGCAAGCAGCCAGGCGCGGGTAAAGGCGTCATAGGCCTCGAAAGAGGCAAACTGATCCCACTCGTCGTCGACTGCGTCGACCAGCGACTGATCGGGGCGATGCAGCGTGCCGCCGAGCTGCAGATTATACGGCGGGTCCGCGAAGATAACGTCGACGGAATGGGTGGGCAGTGCTTCAAGAGCGGCCACGCAATCGCCCTTGATGATCGTGTCGATCCAGGACCCCGGAACTGCAGAGGTCCTAAGATCGGCAAGCGGGAAAACTGACGCCATGTGATACTCGCTGTTACACTTACTCGATGCTCTTAACTGAGTGTTATGGTTACCTAAGTTGGTTACCAAAGGCTAAAGCGGGCACCACATTTTGCAAATTCTCAAGCTTGCGTCGATTGTCCGTCGTCGCTCAGGGTCCCGGATTCATCATGCACCGCCCTGCTGTCCGCCGGTGCCTCGTCCCGATCATTCATCCCGTAGTCACGCACTACATGCGCAATACGCAGCCGATAGTCGGCAAATATCGCCCCTCGCCCGGCTTTTTGGGCCGCACGGTGCGCTTCGCGATTACGCCATTCCTTGACCGCCGCCTCGTCGCGCCAGAAGGACAGCGAAAGAAGCTTGCCGCGTTGCGTCAGGCTCTCGAAACGCTCGATGGAAATGAAGCCGTCGATCGTTTCAAGCTCAGCGCGCAGCTTGCCGGCAAGATCGAGATAATGATGCCGCTCTCCAAGATAGGGAACCACCTCGAAAATGACGGCGATCATGGCATCACCTTTGGACCGTGCGGCAATGACACGTTTTTCAGGAAGATGCGATCTTCCTTGATGATGAAGCGCTCGCGCTGGGAAAAATCGTAGTTCGCCTTGCCGAGCGGGTCGGCTGCGAGGCGGGCGCGATAGGCTTCGTAAGCAGCCAGGCTCTCGATGTTGTAGACGCCGTATGCAGTCGTCGCCGAACCCTCATGCGGTGCGAAATAGCCGATGAGATCAGCGCCGTTGCGTGGGATGACCTGCCCCCAGGCCCTGGCGTATTCGGCAAAGGCCCCTTTCTTGAACGGATCGATTTCATAGCGGATGAAACAGGTGATCATGTTTTTCTCCTTTCGTGATGGAGATGTTTTCGCATATTGCGTGACGTCAATGCTTCGGTTACGATCGAAGTATGAAGGAAGGTCCTGACATAGCGCAGATCGGTGCACTCATCGGCGATCCGGCGCGAGCAAACATGCTCACCGCGCTGATGGGCGGCCGCGCTCTGACGGCAACGGAACTGGCCGAGGCCGGCGGCATCACGCTGCAGACGGCGAGCACGCATTTGTCGAAACTCGAAGCAGGCGGGTTGCTCGCGCAACGCAAACAGGGCCGACACCGCTATTTCGCGCTGGCCGACGACGGCGTCGGCAAACTGCTTGAAAATATCATGGGCTTTGCCGCCACGCGAGGACACCTGCGCCATCGCCCCGGCCCGAAGGAGCCGGCGCTGCGCAAGGCGCGCATCTGCTACGACCATCTTGCCGGCGACTACGGGGTGCGCATGCTCGACAGCCTGATCGCATCCGGCACGATCTCGGCGGTTGATGACGGCTTAAGCCTGACAGAGCGTGGTGAAACACAACTCACCTCGATCGGCATAGACGTGACCGGGCTGCGCTCGACACGGCGTCCGCTCTGCCGCTCCTGTCTCGACTGGAGCGAACGCCGTGCGCATCTCGCCGGCAGCCTCGGCAAGGCACTGCTTTCCAATTTCTTCGACAAGGGCTGGGCGCGGCGGACGGAAAACAGCCGTTCGATCCAATTTACTTCGGAAGGCGAACGCCGGTTTCTGGCGCTGTTTCCCATTGAAGCCGGCGAAATGGATGAAGGATAGGAGAGCGCCGTGGCTGGCATCGAGGGCAAGTGCAACCGCAACTTGACTTGGTGCATATACACAAGCATAGTGGATTCATGCAAACCGAAGACGATCTTGGTCCTCTTGCGTGCCATTGCCTGGCAATCAGGCAATTGGCGAGGTACGTCTCGAAACTCTATGAGCGTCATATGGCGCCGACCGGCATAACCAGCACTCAGTTTTCGCTCCTGAATTTCCTCCACCAGAATGCGCGGATGACCATGAACGAACTGGCGGCTGCGATGCTGATGGACCGCACGACCCTGCTGCGGGCCGTGAAGCCGCTGCAGCGACAAGGCCTGATCCTCAGTGCGCACGAAACGGAAGAGAGCCGCCGGCTGATGTTGGAGCTATCGCCGGCTGGGCAAAGCAAGATCGCGGAGGCAGCGCCTTTCTGGCAGGCGGCCCAAGAGGAATATGAGGCGCAGGTCGGCCAATTACACGCCAAAAGCCTGCGCAGCGACTTTTTCAACATGACCCATCACGGCTGACCCCTTATCAACGAAGCTGACGCCGTGGCGACCCCTTGGCATTCACGCCGGCCATAGCTTCGGCCCATCCCTTCCCCCAGCGCACTTCTGCCATGCCTCCTGATTGGTTGAGCTTTGCCGGAGCATCGTGTAAAGCCGCACGATCCATTTCAGAGCAGGCCCCAGAAGCGCTAAGCAATTTTCGACAGGGCCGTGCCAAATCCAGAGCTCCTTCAAAGGTAGTGTATTCTCATGAGCAATGGCTTCGACCTCATTATCTTCGACTGCGACGGCGTTCTGGTCGATTCGGAAATCATCGCGGCGGATGTTGAATCCAAGCTCCTGACCGAAGCGGGTTACCCGATTAGCGCCGAAGAAATGGGCGAGCGTTTTTCCGGCATGACCTGGCAGAACATTCTGTTCGAAGTCGAGCGTGAGGCGAGCATTCCGATCTCGGCATCGCTGCTCGACAAGTCTGAGAAGCTTCTCGACCTGAGGCTCGCTAATGACGTCAAGGCCATCCCGGGC
The DNA here is from genome assembly GCF_029714285.1 of Rhizobium sp. CB3090. Classification (NCBI taxonomy): domain Bacteria; kingdom Pseudomonadati; phylum Pseudomonadota; class Alphaproteobacteria; order Hyphomicrobiales; family Rhizobiaceae; genus Rhizobium; species Rhizobium sp. CB3090. The sequence continues at coordinate 518,306 of NZ_CP121662.1, read as the reverse complement.
GTTCCCCTCGCCCTGTCGCGCCTGCCGATGCCGCGTTGCGTGTGCTCGAATTCCAGCTCCGCGCGGCTCGAGATGATGCTCTCCAAGGTCGGCTACAAGGAGCTGTTCGCGCCGCATGTCTATTCCGCCAAGGATCTCGGCACCGATCGCGTCAAGCCGAAGCCGGACATCTTCCTGCACGGCGCCAAGCAATTGAACGTTGCGCCGGCTAATGTCGTCGTCGTCGAGGACTCCGTTCATGGTGTCCACGCGGCACGGGCCGCCGGCATGCGCGTCATCGGCTTCACCGGCGCCTCGCACACCTATCCTTCGCATGCCGACCGGTTGACCGACGCGGGCGCGGAAACAGTTATCGCTCGGATGGCCGATCTGCCCGGCGTGGTAATGGCGCTGGCGGAGTGGGAAGGCGTTTTGTGAGGCAATAGGCAATAGGCAATAGGCAATAGGCAATAGGCAATAGATGTTGCTGCTAGTTGCCGGCAGTGGCAAGGACAAGGTGACCTTTACTACTGCCTACTGCCTACTGCCTAAATCCCAACCTTACTTATGCTTCTTGTGGACGGGTTTCTGGCCCTTCTCCGGCTTCTGCGGCCCTTGATCGAAGCCGATCTGGACAATCGTGAAGCCGCCGGAGCCGCCGGCGACGTTGATGTCGTCATCGGTGAAGAGGAACTGCGTCGTGGTTTCGCCCGGCGGAATTTCGGCGGTGAAATTGACGGTCTTGCTGTAGAGCGCGGTGTTGTTGTCCATGACGGCGACATGGATCGGCATGGTCACTTTGCCGGGGCCACCCATCGGGCCGGCGACAAGGCGGCCTTGCGCAACGACATGAATGTTGAGACTGGTGCCATCGGTCGTGCACTGGCGCGTCGCCTGGGCGAGCGATGCCTGATAGGTCAACTGGTTCGGATCGTCCTTGGCGCCCTTGGCATAGGTGCGATAGCTGGACGCCTCGTCGCGGATCACGGCTTGCGGGCATTTGCCGGCGACATAGGCCTGGCCACCGGTCACCTGCGGCGCGGGGCTGGCAGAGGATGCGTTGCCGGCCGTTGCCTGCGGCGCTACCGTCACATCCGTTCCGGGCTGCTTGTCGCTACCGCCGAAACCAAGAGAACTACAACCTGCCAACAATGCCAAAAGCGAAGCGGAGAAAAGACGACGCGAAACCTTGCCAAACACTATTATTCCACCCTCTGCAATAATTCACATTATCGGCCTGCAGCCTGTTCGACGGGCCTTTTATGACACTTGGCGATGGTCTATACCAGCGGCGCAGCGAAAAATCGATTGGGTAGGCACCGTTTTGGCTCACTTTTCGACGTCGACAGATTGGCGCAAGCCGCCGCCCGCCGGACAGAGCCGGGCGGGCATTGCACGAACGCGAAAACCACGCGGCTGATCCGACGCAAAAAGACGGGCTGCCATCGCTTCGTTCTTTTACTCTCTCACCCCACCACTCCGGCAATTTTGCGACCAAAGGAATTCTAGACCGTGGACTATATCTCAACGCGGGGAGAAGCCCCTGCCCTTGGCTTCTGCGACGCCCTTCTGGCCGGCCTTGCGCGTGATGGCGGGCTCTATGTCCCCCGTGAATGGCCGACCCTCAAGAAAAAAGAGATCCGCGCCTTCCGCGGCAAGAGCTATCAGGACGTCGCCTTCGCCGTGCTGTCGCCTTTCACCAATGGCGAAATTCCGGACGATGTCTTCCGCGGCATGATCGACGAAGCCTATGGCACTTTCCGCCATCCGGCCGTCGCGCCGCTGGTGCAGACAGGTCCGAACAGCTTCGTGATGGAGCTCTTCCACGGCACGACGCTTGCTTTCAAAGATGTCGCCATGCAGTTGCTCGCCCGGCTGATGGATTATGCACTGGAAAAGCGCGGGCAGAGGGCGACCATCGTCGGCGCGACTTCGGGCGATACCGGCGGCGCGGCGATCGACGCCTTTGCCGGACGCGAACGCACCGACATCTTCATCCTTTTCCCGCATGGCAAGGTCTCGCCGGTGCAGCAGCGGCAGATGACCACCTCGACGGCGGCCAATGTGCATGCGCTGGCGATCAACGGCAATTTCGATGATTGCCAGAACTTGGTCAAGGCCATGTTCAACGACACGACCTTCCGCGATCGGGTCAAGCTTTCGGGCGTCAATTCGATCAACTGGGCGCGCATCATGGCGCAGGTGGTCTATTATTTCACCACCGCAGTCGCCCTCGGCGGCCCGGACAGGAAGATTTCCTTCACCGTTCCGACCGGCAATTTCGGCGATATTTTCGCCGGCTACGTCGCCAAGCGCATGGGCCTGCCCATCGACCGACTGGTGATCGCCACCAATGAAAACGACATCCTTGCACGCACGCTGAAGACCGGGGGATACGAGATGCGCGAGGTGAAGGCCACCACCGCGCCGTCGATGGACATCCAGATCTCCTCCAACTTCGAACGGCTGCTGTACGAAGCTTACGGCCGCGACGCATCGAAGGTGCGCGCCGCGATGGAAAGCCTGAAACAATCGAAGGGCTTTTCAATTGGCGAAGACGCGCTGAAGACCATCAAGAAGGACTTTCGCGCCGGCCGCGCCAGCGAGAAACAGGTGGCTGCGACCATCCGCAAAACACTCGACGACACCGGCTATCTCATCGATCCGCACACGGCCATTGGTGTCTTTGTGGCGGAGAAAAACGAGAAGTCCTCGAGCCCGATGGTGACACTTGCAACCGCGCATCCGGCAAAATTCCCCGCCGCAGTAAAATCGGCATGTGGTATTGACCCGGCGCTTCCGACGTGGCTTGCTGGACTGATGAACAGGGAGGAGCGTTTCGATGTCCTCGATCCCGAGCTGAAAGCCGTTGAAACTTTTGTCGGCAAGCACGCCCGGGCCGGGGAATGATAGACGCAGAAAGACAGACGATGACAGTGGAGTGCACCCGGCTTGCGTCCGGGCTGACAGTAGCGACCCAGACGATGCCACACCTCGAAAGCGTGGCACTCGGCGTCTGGATCAAGTCGGGTTCGCGTAACGAAACCGAGGCGGAACACGGCATCGCGCATCTGCTGGAACACATGGCGTTCAAAGGCACGGCCCGTCGCACGGCACGCGAGATCGCCGAGGAAATCGAAAATGTCGGCGGCGAAGTCAACGCCGCCACTTCGACAGAGACGACTTCCTATTATGCCCGTGTGCTGAAGGATCATGTGCCGCTCGCCGTCGATATTCTCGCTGATATCCTGACCGAATCCGCCTTCGAAGAAGATGAGCTGCAGCGCGAAAAGCAGGTCATCCTGCAGGAAATCAACGCTGCGAACGACACGCCGGACGACGTGGTCTTCGACAAATTTTCCGAAGTCGCCTATCGCGGCCAGACCCTCGGTCGGGCTATTCTGGGCACGCCGGAGACTGTCGTCTCCTTCTCGCCTGATCAAATCCGCGGTTATCTCAGCCGGAACTATACGACCGACCGTATGTTCGTGGTGGCCGCCGGCGCCGTCGATCACGAAAGCTTCGTGCGCCAGGTCGAAGAGCGGTTCTCCACCCTGCCGACCAAACCGTCGGCGCCGCCCGTCATAGAGCCTGCGCGCTATATCGGCGGCAATATCCGCGAGACGCGCGACCTGATGGATGCGCAGATCCTGCTCGGCTTCGAAGGGCGCGCCTACCACACCCGCGATTTCTATTGCTCGCAGATCCTAGCCAACATTCTCGGCGGCGGCATGTCCTCGCGTCTGTTTCAGGAAGTACGCGAGTTCCGCGGCCTCTGTTATTCGGTCTATGCCTTCCATTGGGGCTTTTCCGACACGGGCATTTTCGGCATCCATGCCGCGACCGGCGGCGAGAACCTGCCGGAGCTGCTGCCGGTCATCGTTGACGAACTGCACAAATCCTCCCACAAGATCGAACAGCAGGAAATCGAGCGTGCCCGCGCCCAGATCCGCGCGCAGTTGCTGATGGGCCAGGAAAGCCCGGCGGCGCGCGCCGGCCAGATCGCGCGGCAGATGATGCTTTACGGCCGACCCATTCCAAATCAGGAGATGCTGGAACGGTTGGAAGGCATTACCATCGACCGGCTGACCGATCTTGCCGGCCGCCTGTTCTTCGACACGGTGCCGACCCTGTCGGCGATCGGGCCGTTGGAGCAGTTGGCGCCGATGGAAGATATCGTGACATCCTTATCATCGTCGACCCCCGCCTCCAAAAGCGCGAGCGGCTAAGACCGCATCGCGAGCCGATGGGTTCAATCTTTTGGGGAGTACTGGGCGGAATGCAAAAATCGGTCTTTCGGTTTCTGTCACGTCATCCGGACGCGGTCGAACTCGAAAACGCGACCTATCTGCTGCGTCTGCCGCGCTATTCCGATTTCAATCAGTGGCACCGGCTGCGGGCCGAAAGCCGGCGCTTCCTGGAACCCTGGGAGCCGACCTGGCGACATGACGAACTGACCGAGGGCGCCTACCGGGCCCGTGTCATCAGGGGAAAGCAGGAATACAGTTCCGGCCAGGCGATTCCTCTTTTCATTTTCCTTAAAGAGAATATGACTTTGCTCGGCGGCATCACCATCGGTTACATCCGTCGTGGTGCTGCACAAAGCTGCATGATTGGCTATTGGATGGGCGAGCGGCATTCGGGCCAGGGCCATATGTTCGCCGCACTTCAGTTGGTTATACCCTATATCTTTTCCGGACTTGAGTTGCACCGTATTGAAGCAGCCTGTATTCCGGATAACGAGCGTAGCATGCGGCTTTTGGAAAAGGCCGGTTTCCAACGGGAAGGTCATTTGCGCGGTTATCTTAAAATCAACGGTCAGTGGCGTGATCACGTGATGTTTTCCCGGTTGGCGCCCGACGCCGACCCGAGCAGAAAATCCGACAACCGATGACCGCCGATCTCGCGCCAACCCCGCCATTGGCCAAATGGTTATCCGCGATCCTCGCGACGCTTACGGCTGTCCTGTTGTTCTTCCTTGCCGGCATGGCGCACGCGGCCGAACCCGTGAAGATTTCGCGCGACGACACCGCGCTCGACCTGACGGCGACGACCGAAATCTATACCAATCAGGGCGAAGCCTTTCAGGTTTCCACCGCAGCCGGCGCCGATGGCATTCGCCGCCGTATTGAGGTACGCTCTTCATCGCCGAACCATCAGGGCGACTGGGCCGTCTTTGCGCTTGCCAATGTCTCGGAAGAGCAGCTCGAACGCGTCATCGTCGCGCCGCACTTCCGTCTGGTGAACTCGAAGTTGTTCTGGCCGGACCTCGGCTCGCAACGCATCATCGCGATCACGCCGAGCGAAGGCTTTGCCCTCGACCGGCAGCCGAGCGACGAGGCGGATGTGTTCCGCATCACCCTGAACCCCGGCGCGGTCGTCACCTTTGTGGCCGAACTCTCCTCGCCGAACCTGCCGCAGCTCTATCTCTGGGAGCCGAACGCCTACAAGGACACGGTCAACGCCTTCACGCTCTATCGCGGCATCGTGCTCGGCATTGCCGGGCTGCTGGCGGTGTTCCTGACCATTCTCTTCGTCGTCAAGGGCACCTCGATGCTGCCGGCGACGGCCGCGCTTGCCTGGGCGGTGCTCGGCTATATCTGTGTAGACTTCGGTTTCCTCGGCAAACTCATCAGCATCACCTCCAGCGATCAGCGAATATGGCGCGCCTGTGCGGAGGTGGCGCTCGCTTCGAGCCTGGTGATCTTCCTGTTCACCTATCTGAACCTCAATCGCTGGCATGCGCATCTGGGCTACGTGACCCTTGCCTGGGTGCTCGGTCTCGCCCTTCTCTTCGGCGTTGCGATCTATGATCCGTCGATCGCGGCCGGCGTCGCGCGGCTGTCGCTGGCACTGACGGCGACGGCGGGCCTGCTGCTGATCATCTATCTCGGCTTCAGCCGCTATGACCGCGCCATCCTGCTGGTGCCCGCCTGGGCGCTGATCCTGGTCTGGCTGTTCGGCGCCTGGATGACGATCACGGGCAAGCTCGACAACGACATCATCCAGCCGGCGCTCGGCGGCGGCCTCGTTCTGATCGTGCTCCTGATCGGTTTCACGGTAATGCAGCACGCCTTTGCCGGCGGCGCGTTTCAACAGGGCCTATTTTCCGATCTCGAACGGCAATCCCTGGCGCTCACCGGCTCCGGCGATACGGTTTGGGACTGGGACGTCGCGCGCGACCGCGTGGTGACGACCCCGGATATCTCGATGAAACTCGGCTTGTCGCCCGGTACCATGCATGGCGCGGCGCGCAACTGGCTGCCACGCTTGCATCCAGACGACCGCGACCGCTTCCGCGCGACGCTCGACGTGCTTCTCGAACATCGCCGCGGTCGGCTGAACCATGAATTCCGCATCCGCGCCGAAGATGGGCATTTTCACTGGCTGTCGATCCGCGCCCGGCCGGTGCTCGGTTCCAACGGCGAAATCATCCGCTGCGTCGGCACCGTCGTCGACGTTACCGAACAGAAGAATTCGATCGAACGGCTGCTGCACGACGCGCTGCACGACAATCTGACCGGCCTGCCGAACCGTCAGGTCTTCATCGACCGCCTGCAAGCGGTTCTCACCCTGGCGCCGGAAGGCAATCAGGTGCGCCCGACGGTGATGGTGATCGACATCGACCGCTATAAACTGGTCAACGATACCCTCGGCGTTGCCGCCGGCGACAATATCCTGATCGCGCTGACGCGACGCCTGCGCCGCCTGATGAAGCCGCAGGATACGTTGGCGCGGCTCTCCGGTGATCAGTTCGGTCTTATTCTTGTTTCCGAACGCGACCCGGCCAAGGTTGCCGATTTCGCCGATGCGATCAGCAAGGCCATCATGGTGCCGATCAATTTCGCCAATCGCGAAATCATCCTGACGGCTTCGATCGGGCTGACCTCCTGGGTCGACCAGCAGGAGAGCGCCACCGGTCTCTTGAGCGACGCCGAGCTTGCCATGTACCGCGCCAAGCGCGCCGGCGGCAATCGCGTCGAGCCTTTCCAGCCCGCTTTCCGCAGCTTCGGCACCGACCGTCTGCAGCTTGAAACGGACCTTCGCCGTGCTGTCGAGCGCAAGGAATTGTCGCTGGTCTACCAGCCGATCGTTCGGTTAGAAGATGCCGAAATCGCCGGCTTCGAGGCGCTGATGCGCTGGGAGCATCCGAAACGCGGTAATATTCCGCCGTCGGAATTCATCCCGATCGCCGAGGCTTCCGACATCATCGGCCCGCTCGGCATGTTTGCGATGGAGCAGGCGACCAACGATCTGATGGCCTGGCAGCGCCAGACCGGCGACCTGCCGCTCTTCGTTTCCATCAACCTGTCCAGCGTGCAGCTCCTCAACAACGAGCTCTATGACGATATCCGCGCCCTGCTCGCCAAGACCCATTGCGAGCCGAACCGCATCAAGCTCGAATTGACGGAATCGCAGGTGATGGAAAATCCGGAACAGGCCCGCCTCGTGCTCGGCAAGCTGCGCGAAGCCGGCATCGGCCTGGCGCTCGACGATTTCGGCACCGGCTACTCCTCGCTTTCCTACCTCACCCGCTTCCCGTTCGACACGATCAAGCTCGACAAGGCGATGGTGCGTGATGAAAGCGATAAGAAGGCCGTACTTCTGCGCTCGGTAATTTCCATGGCGCGAGAGCTCAACATGCGCGTCGTCGCCGAAGGCATCGAGTCGGAAGAGGATGCACTCGAACTCGCAAAGATGGGCTGCGCCTACGGCCAGAGCTTCATCTTCGGCCCGCCGATGGGCTCGGATTCAGTGGTGCGCCTGCTGAAGGAACGCTTTCCGTTGACGAAGCGGGCATAGCCAGAGCTACGCTCCCCTGATAACTCCGTGCAGATATTCCAGCTTGGTGACGACCGGCGGCGACAGGATGAAGGGATAGGAATCCCGCTGACCCATGCTGCGCTGGATGGAGTTGATCGCAACGCTCAGCGGAATCCAGGCGCTAACGAGCTGTTCGGCGCTCTCAGCCCTGTAAGGATTGAAATCCACTTCCGCTGCCATTTCGTGATAGCCGCGAGGGTCGACTGCAAGACCGAAGGAGCGGGCAGTCTCCAGCGTATCGACGATGTGGAGGTAATGCGCAAAACATTCGGCAAAATCTTCCCAAGGATGGGCACTGGCATAGGCGCTGATGAAGTTCTCCTGCCAGTTCGGCGGCGGGCCATTGTCGTAATGTCGCTGCAGGGCTGCGTCATAATCCGCCCGCTCATCGCCAAAGACGACGCGGAACGCATCGAGCTGATTGCGGTCGCGGATCAATTTGTTCCAAATGAAGTGGCCGGTCTCGTGACGGAAATGACCGAGCAGCGTGCGGTAGGGCTCGTTCATTGACGTACGCGCCTGTTCGCGCGTCACATCATCAGCCTCTGCGGCGCGGATGGTGATAAGCCCCTCCTCGTGGCCGATCATGGCCGGCACAACGGCGCCGTCCTGCACCTCGTCCTCGAGGAAATCGAAGACCAGCCCACCCTCGGGATCCTGCCGGCGATCCGGATGCGGCAGTTGCCAGCGCAACAGCGAATAGAACAGATGCCGCTCGGCCTGGCCGATGCGCCGCCAACGGTCCACTCCCTGCTGCGTATCCGTATTCGGCACCAGCCGGTTATGACGACAGGCAATGCAAAAAGGTTCGGGATCGGCGACCTCAACTATCCAATTGCAGATATCGAGGGTGGCATTGGCGCAGAAGCGGACGATACGGGTCGGCTCGCCAACCAGACGCCAATTCGGCCCATCAGCCTCCAGTGCATACATCGCGAGACGCTCTGGAACGAAACCGAGCTGGTAGCCGCAGCGCACGCATTGCCTGTTATCGAAATGTACCGGCTGGCCACAATGGTCGCAGGCGAAAAGCCTCATGCAAAGCGCTCCAAAACTTGGCAATGATGGGTATGAAAAGAGCCCGTCGCGAATTCGTGACAGGCTCCTTCACTGCGCCGCGCGTGCGACAGCACGCGAAAGGACGCAGCACTTAGCTTGGTGTAGCGAATTGCCGGATTACATCCGGTCTACCGCACCCTTGGCTTTATCCTTGGCCTTGCCCACGGCCACTTGAGCCTTACCTTTAGCCTTCTGGGCCGTGCCTTCGGCGTGCATGCTCTTGCTCTTCGTGGCCTTGCCCGCAACCTGTTTGGCCTTGCCAGCCGCCTCGTTGGCTTTGCCGGATACCTTGTCACTCATGCTGCCCATGACGAACGCCTCCTCGTTCAGCACCGGCGGAGTTGCCGGTGCGGTGACAGGAAAACGTCATTCACAATATTTCGTTCCACAAGGGCGTGGACGGCTCAGGCATGCCCCGCATGCGGCGACAGCATGGCGGCATTGATACCCATCAGCGCCAGGGCTCGTTCATACTTATCGTCAAGGCTGCGATCGAAGATCAACTCCTCATTGGCCGGGCAATTGAGCCAGCCGTTGCTGCTGATTTCCGCCTCCAATTGACCTGCGCCCCAGCCGGCATAGCCGAGCAGCATAGTGGCGCGCTTCGGGCCGCCGCCCTTGGAAATGGCGCGCACGATATCCAGTGTCGCCGTCAGGCTGATATCGTCGCTCACCGGAATACTACTGTCACTGATATAATCGTCGGAATGCAGGACGAAGCCGCGGCCGCTTTCGACCGGCCCCCCGGTCTGGATCGGGAAATCGCGGGCGACCGGCGGCAGAAGAATAGCATCGTCATCCTTGATCATTTCGAGATGCAGCAGCACGTCGGTAAAGGTCAGGTTTTGCGCGCGGTTGATGACGAAGCCCATGGCGCCGGCAGCGGAATGAGCACAGATATAGATCACTGTGCGATTGAAATTCCGGTCTTCCATACCCGGCATGGCAATCAGGAATTGGCCGTCGAGAAAACCTCTTTCGCTTCTATTCTTCAGAGTCGATAGGGACATCGTACCTCCTGACTGCAGTCTGTAACTGCGCCCCTCGAAAAGAAGATGGGGCAATGTCATAAATCAATCAACTGAAAATGATCATTTCTTTTTCGCGCCGTTCTGGCACGGCACCGCGCCATCCGGTAAATCCTTGTTCCATGATTGGAAAACTCTCGTTCATCCCGCTGTTGACAATGCTGGCCGCCGCAGCACTGACTGATAGCACCGCCCATGCAGCCATGAGTGACTGGGCCAACAATGAGGGCGGCCGCATGCGCTTGGTGGCGCTGGCGCCCGATGCGCAGGGCCATATCCGCGCCGGGCTGCAGATCGAGCCTGCACCCGGCTGGATCACCTATTGGCGCGAGCCCGGCGAAAGCGGAATTCCCCCGCAGGTGAGCCCGGCGCCCGATAGTGGCGTTACGCTGGAAAAGACCAGTTACCCCACGCCCAAGCCGATCACCGTCGGCGCGATCCAGGAAATCGGCTATGATGCGCCGGTGACACTGCTGCTCGATTTCCGTGTCACCGGCAAACAGCCGGCGACACTCCACCTCACCGCCTTCATCGGGCTCTGCAAGGACATCTGCATTCCTTTCCAGACCGAATTTTCGCTGCCGCTTTCGGCTGCCGGCCAATCGACGCCGCATGAACAAGCCCTGCTGGACGCCGCCAATGCCTCGCTGCCGCAGGCTCCTTCTGCGGATTTTGCCGTCGAAAATCACCGACTTTCGCCCGATGCGAAGTCCCTTTCGCTGCGCCTGACGCTGCCGGAGGCAACGGGAAGCGCTCCCGCGATCTACGTGACCGGCCCGGCTGGCTATGTCTTTTTCAAACAGGCCAACGGTACTCGCGACGGCAAGACCTTTACGACCGACATCGCCATCGGCAAGCTTCCGAAGAATTACGATATCAAGGGCAAAAGCTGGGGCATCCTCGCCATCGACGGTGAACGCGCCATGGAAACGACGCTTGCGTTCGAATAACGCGGATCTATAGTTTCGCCCAACCATTTACCCTCAAAGGGCGGCGGTTTAGCCGCCCGGAATCACGCCCCAAGGAGAGTGCCATGACCATCGCTATCGGCGACAAACTGCCTGCCGCCACCTTCAAGGAAAAGACCGCAGAAGGCCCGGTGGAACTCACCACCGACCAGCTTTTTGCCGGCAAGCGCGTCGTGCTTTTCGCCGTTCCCGGCGCCTTTACGCCGACCTGCTCGCTGAACCACCTGCCGGGCTATCTGGAAAACCGTGATGCCATCCTCGCCAAGGGCGTCGACGACATCGCTGTGGTTGCCGTCAACGATTGGCACGTCATGGGCGCCTGGGCGCAATCCTCCGGCGGTATGGGCAAGATCCACTTCCTTGCGGACTGGGACGCCTCCTTCGCCAAAGCCCTCGGCCTCGATATCGACCTCTCCGCCGGCGGCCTCGGCATCCGCTCCAAGCGTTATTCCATGCTGGTGGAAGATGGCGTGGTGAGGACGCTCAATATCGAGGAAAGCCCCGGCCAGGCAACGGTTTCGGGCGCGGCAGCGATGATCGAGCAGCTTTAGGCTTTTAGATAATGAACGGACAAAGGGCATCCGGCCCGGAGCCCTTTGTTCTACTGACGATCCTTGTCGAAATGGCTCTCAAGATCTTGGTGACCTTCGAGGATATTCACAACTTCAAAAACATCATCGACGTAGCGGAAGAAGATCACGTAGCCGCAAAACGCAAAGCTGCGAGCGTCGGTCAGCAATTCCGGTCTTGCACGCCCCATCTGACCGGGCAGTGCCGCCAAATGACGACATTTGCCACGAAGTCTGCCAATAAAATTTCGGGCGCTTTCCGCGTTCCCACCTTCTTGCCTGATATATCGATAGATATTATCGAAATCGGCTCTGGCACTCGCTAGATAACGAATGCGCGGCACATCAATAACCTTCTTTCTTCAGCTCGGCTTCCACCGCGTCCAGCGATGCATCGAGCTCTTCTTCCGACACATCGCCGCCACGAGCGATCGATGCCTCCAGAGTGCGCCGCAACGATGCTATTTTCGCCTCACGCTCCTCTACGAGCCGGAGACCTTCGCGCACGACTTCGCTGGCAGAGCTGTAGCGTCCTTCTTCAACCGTTTTTTCAACGAATTTTTCCCAGCGCTCACCAATCGAGACGTTCATGGTTATCCTTTCGTGCCGCTTCGCACTGAACGCGCGTAACATTTAATGCGCAATATATAGCATCTGCATCGATTAGCGCCAATCGCTCCCATAATTTTTCCTGGCACTCAAAGATATAAAGCTCCGCATCCCGCCACTTTTTTGCCGTATTCCCTTCGCAACAAGACGTAATGTTATTACATAATGGAAGCTGCCATATGCCTTTCAGCGATGATCCCTTTGCCTCCTCCTTAATTGGTCGTTCCGCATTGACTCGTCTCGCCTTCGTTGCGATCGGCATCGCGATCCTCTGGGCGACGATCGGCTGGGCGGTGGCGCTGGCATGAGTGCTTCGATCCGTCTCGACAATCTCACTGTCACCTATGAGCGCCATCCCGCCGTGCATCACGTTTCCGGCGCCTTCCAGGCCGGCAGCCTAACGGCGATTGCTGGGCCGAACGGGGCCGGCAAGTCGACGCTCTTGAAGACTATCATCGGCGAATTGAGGCCGGCGGAAGGGTCTATCGATCGCGGCGGGCTGACGCGCAACGATTTCGGCTATCTGCCGCAGGCGGCTGACATCGTCAGGCGTTTTCCGATCTCGGTGGCCGATACCGTCATGCTCGGTGCCTGGAAAAATTCCGGCGCCTTCGACCGTTTCTCACGCGCAGATGCGGAGCGCGCCAAGGATGCGCTCGCGGCTGTGGGTCTTGCCGGTTTCGAGCGCCGGCATATCGGCTCGCTTTCGGCCGGGCAGTTCCAGCGCGTACTCTTCGCGCGGTTGCTGCTGCAGGACGCCCGCGTCATCCTTCTCGACGAGCCTTTTACCGCCATCGACCAGCGCACGACGCGCGACCTGCTCGACCTTGTCCTGCGGTGGCATGGCGACGGGCGCACGGTGATTGCCGTGCTGCATGATTTCGAACAGGTGCGCGCGCATTTTCCCGAGACGCTGCTGATCGCCCGCGAACTCGTCAGTTGGGGCCGGACAGAGGACGTCATGAGCCCCGACAATCTCATCAAGGCGCGAGCCATGGCCGAGCGTTGGGACGAGGAAGCCGAAGACTGCCTGCCGGAGCTAGAGCACGCCCACCGGGAATTGGCGAAGCGGGAGCCGGCCGAATGACGGCTTATGATATCCTCCTCGCGCCCTTTGCCGACTACGGCTTCATGCGGCGCGCGCTCATCGCCTGCCTCTGCCTCGGGCTCGGCTCCGGACCCATCGGCGTCTTTCTGATGCTGAGGCGGATGAGCCTGATGGGCGACGCCATGAGCCATGCCGTGCTGCCGGGAGCGGCCATCGGCTATCTGATCGCCGGCTCGCTGTCGCTGACGGCCATGGGACTTGGGGGACTTGTGGCCGGCCTGTCGGTGGCGCTGCTCTCCGGGCTCGTCAGCCGCATGACGGTGCTGCAGGAGGATGCGAGTTTCGCCAGTTTCTATCTGACGTCACTTGCGCTCGGCGTGCTCATCGTATCGCTGCGCGGCTCTAATATCGATCTCCTGCATGTGCTCTTCGGCACCATCCTGGCGATCGACGCCCCTGCCCTTTACCAGATCGGCGCGATCACTACGGTGACGCTCCTGGCGCTCGCCGTCATCTACCGGCCATTGGTGATGGAGTGCTTCGATCCCGGTTTCCTGCGCGCTGTTGGCGGTCGAGGCCCGGTCTATCATTTCCTCTTCCTGCTGCTGGTGGTGCTCAATCTCGTCGCCAGCTTCCAGGCGCTCGGGACGCTGATGGCGGTCGGGCTGATGATGCTGCCGGCGGCGATCGCGCAGCTCTGGTCGCGCAGCCTGCCCGCGATGATGGCGATCGCGGCGGTAACCGCGACTACGTCCGGCTATATCGGGCTCATCGCCTCCTATCATCTCGAATTCGCCTCAGGCCCCACCATCATCATCACGGCGAGCCTGATCTACGGCTTTTCCATTCTTTTCGCGCCTTCGGGCTTGGCTCGACGGTTTATTCCCCGTCCCCATCTCAGGGGCTAACTTGATCAAGGAGATTTTTATGATCAGACGCAGACTGCTTCTCTCCGCGGCGCTGCCGGCCTTCATTGCCTTCGGCGTTGCGGCGCCTGCTTCGGCCGAAACCTTGGATGTCGTCGCCTCCTTCACCGTGCTGGCCGATGTCGTCAAGCAGGTCGGCGGTGAGCATGTGAAGGTATCGAGCCTTGTCGGCCCGAACGGCGACCCCCATGAATTCGAGCCTTCACCGGCGGACGCGAAGAAGCTCAAAGCCGCCAAGGTCACCTTCGTCAGCGGCGAAGGTCTGGAAGGCTGGATGGATCGATTGATCAGCGCTTCCGGCTACAAGGGCACGCCGGTCGTCGTCTCCGAAGGCATCAATACCCGCACCATGGTCGACGACGGCAAGACCGTCACCGATCCGCATGTCTGGAACAGTCCGGTCAATGTGAAGGTCTGGGTCGCCAACATCGAAAAGGCGCTTTCCGCCGCCGATCCGGCCGACGCTGCCGATTTCAAGGCCAATGCCGAGCGCTACACCAAGACGCTGACCGACCTCGACGCCTATGCGCACAGCAAGTTTGACAAGATCGCCGAAGATCGCCGCAAGATCCTGACCAGCCATGACGCCTTCGGCTATTTCGGCCGCGAATACAACGTCACCTTCCTGTCGCCGCTCGGCGTTTCGACCGAAACGGAAGCTTCGGCCGCCGGCGTCGCCAAGCTGATCGAGCAGATCAAGACCGAGCATGTGAAGACCTATTTCTTCGAAAATTCGAACGATCCGCGCCTGGTCAAGCAGGTCGCCAAGGCGACCGGCGCAGAGCCCGGCGGCGAGCTTTATGTCGAAGCCCTCTCCAAGACCAACGGCCCGGCCCCGACATATGAAAAAATGTTCCGTTATAACGTTGATCAGCTCGCCGCCGCGATAGCGAAGTCGAGCTGAGAAAGCCGAACTGCATGGCCGCGGGCATGTGCCTGCGGCCTCTTTCCATTCGAAGATCAAAAGCTAAGTCAAAGGAGCAGAATTGACGGAATTTCTATAACAGTTTATATAACACATTATACAAATGAAGACTGGTAAGCGCTGTGGTTGAAGATGTTGTGAAATCATTGGGTTTCCTCTGCCTCGGCAGCCGCTTCCGCCGTATCGGCGAACGCCTTCAGGCCGACACCCAGCAGATAATGGGAGAGCTTGGCGTCACCCTCCAGTCCGCGCAGTATCCCTTCCTAGCGGCGATCGATCGCGCCGGCCCGCTGACCATAGGCGAACTTGCCCAGGCCGTCGGCATTACCCAGCCAGGCGCCACGCGCACCGTCTCGCAGCTTCTGGAACTCGGTTACGTCGACATGCAAGCCTCACCGGAGGATCAGCGGCGAAGACTGGTCTCGCTGACGGCGGAAGGACAGAAGCTGGTCGATTATTCGAAACGATCGGTCTGGCCACGCATCGAACGGGCGGTGACCGAACTTTGCGGCGAGATCTCCGGGCCGATCCTCGAACAGCTCGCTGCAATCGAGGATGGACTTGCCGAAGCGCCGCTTGCCCGTCGGGGCCATCTCGGCAAGGAGCACAAACCATGAGCCATATTCTCGACCGTCCGGCCTGGAACGCCCTTCGAACAGCCCATGCGACATTGGCCGAAGGCAGCGAGCGTGCCCGCCGCTATCCGCCCTCTATCGTGCCCTTCGCAGCCCCCGCCGACGATACCGCAGAGAGCCTCGAGGCTCTGGCGAGCCTGCCGGCCGCCGACGAGATCATGGCGCTTGTCGAAGCCAATCCCATGCCGATCCCTAAGGGATTGACGATCATCTCCGAAGACAAGTTGGTGCAGATGATCGCCGAACAGCCCTATGAGCGGATTTCGGACAGCCGGATCGAGCCGCTGACGGAAGCCGATGCACCGGAGATGCTCGCCTTGGCCACGCTGACGAAACCTGGTCCCTTCACGCTGCGCGCCCAGAGCCTCGGCACCTTTTGGGGAATGAAGATCGACGGCCGCCTCGTCGCCATGGCCGGCCAGCGCATGCGCCAGCCCGGCTTTACCGAACTCAGCGGCCTTTGCACCCATCCCGATTTTCAGGGACGCGGCTTAGGCCGCCTGCTCTTCCGCTTCGTTGCCAGCGAGATCTCGGCGAGGGACGAAACCGTCTACCTGCATGCTCGCGCCGCGAACACACTGGCCATCTCGCTTTACAAAGCGATGGGGTTCCGCTTGCGCTCGGAGATGAATCTCCGCATCGTCACGCGCAGGCGACCAGCATGACGAGGCCTGCGGGTCTATGTCTGCGCTTCTTTAAAGATTGAGATCAAAAACCAGCAGGCCTGCAAGTCCGCCATCCGTCGAGGAGACGATGCGCTCCCCGACGGCAACGTGTTCTGGATGCACGAGATAGGCATCGCGCGCTTCAGGGCTCTCGAACGTCACCACGAAGCCATCGACGAATCCGCCATGCAACCCCTCCGGCGAGACATTCGGCCCGTATTTGATATCGAGTATGCCGGGGATGACCTGCTGCAAGGCGGCGATGGATTCGAAAAGCGCTTTCTTCTCATCCTGTGTCATGGCGGATTTGAGCCGCATGAAAACGCAATGCAGGATCATCTTCATCTCCCTAGCTGTTTTCGCGCAGCATAGAGGGAAAGGGCTGAGGGGCAAGATGCGGGGTTGCGATGTTTAGGGTTTTTGGTGAGTGCCTACCATCACGGCTTTTAGCTCAGACATAGATGGCCCGGTCGCAGAAGGACGGCTTCGCGCCCTGAGGCCGTAGAGGGGCTTCGCAGCTTCCTGTAAGCAGACCGTGTTGGCGATCCCGCTGGAGGTCGCGGTTGCGCCGGCACTGGTTATTGCTCATCCTATGAGCAAATGGCGGCAACAGGTTCAAGATCGGACTTTAATCACCCGTCTTGTACGACACCGGCTTTGCGCAGCCCCTCTATGACGAGCTCGAAATCGGCGGGGTTCTTGAAGGGCAAGACTTTGCGACGGTATTCCAAGGAATAGCCGGGATTGACGCGCAGCACCTCTTGCCACATCGCGCGAGCCTCTTCGAAACGGCCGAGGTGCCCGTAACAGGCGGCCAGAAGCGCGCGCGAGACATCAGTGACGGGGTTGCGACTCACGCGCTGCAGCAACAGTTCGATGGCCTCTTCGTACCTTCCCAGTTGAAACAAGGCCCAGGCCTGAAAGTGGAGAACGATATCCGGAAAGTACGGGTTCAGGACCCTCGCCCGATCGAAATAGGCGAGTGCCTCCTCGGATCTGCCTGAGTAGATAAGTGCCTCACCGAGGCTGACCTGCCCTTCGGCGAAGTTCGGATTGAGGGCTATCGCACGCTCGGCCTCGCTGATGGCTCCATCGTGCTGTCGCGAGTAAAGGTTGACCAGACTCAGCGCCCAGTGCGCCAGAGGATCGCTATCACCCCGCGCTACCGCCAGCGTCGCAGCCTCTTCGGCTTGCTTTATCGAGCGCTGTGGCGACGCCCTCCACTGGTTCAGGTAGTCGAGCCCATGGGTAAGGGCGAGAAAGGCGTGTGCCGAGGCGAAGTTCGGGTCCAGTTCGACGGCACGTTGCAAAAGGTCGCGGGCATCGCTGTTCGTTTGCTTCGTCAGCCGGTGCCACAGCTCCCGGCCACGCAAGAAGCAGTCATACGCCTCGGGGTGCCGGGTCTGCCCCGGCGCCAGTCTTTGCCGATCGCCCTCTGTCAGGTTGACCGCCAGCGCATCGACGATCTGCTGCGTGACATCGTCCTGAACCGCGAATATGTCGGTCAGGTCGCGATCGAACCGCTCCGCCCATAGATGCCCGCCGGTCGTCGCGTCGATGAGCTGCGCGGTGACGCGTACCCTGTTCCCCGATTTACGAACGCTGCCCTCAAGTACATGCCGCACGCCGAGCTTCGCGCCCACCTCCTGCACATGGACGTTCTTGCCTTTGAAAGTGAACGACGAATTGCGGGCTATGACGAAGAGCTGCGACAGCTTCGATAGCGCCGTGATGATGTCTTCCGAGATGCCGTCGGCAAAGTAGTCCTGTTCGGCGTCACCGCTCATATTGACGAAGGGCAGGACAGCGATCGACAGCTTCGGCGACGCTGCCGTTGCCGGTTGGCTCGTCGTGGTTTGCGAGGCCGAAGCTGCCTTGGTCCCGGCGCTGCCGACTTGCAGCGAATAGACCCGGATCGGCTCGGCGATGTTCTTGAGCTGCGTGCTGCCGAGATCGCAGACCGAGAGGTCGATCCTCGCCTTGACTTGGCGATAGGCATCCTCGGACAGGCAGATCGCGCCCGCCGCGGCGACGCCCTCCAATCGCGAGGCTATGTTGACGCCGTCGCCCATCAGATCGCCGTCGCTTTCCTCCACCACGTCGCCCAAATGGATACCGATCCGGAACTCGATGCGACGGTCCTGCGGCACGCCGTCGTTGCGCTCCACCATACCATTCTGCACCTCGATGGCGCAGCGCACGGCGTCCACCACGCTGCGGAACTCGACCAGCGCACCATCGCCGGTGCGCTTTACCACCCTGCCATGGTGTACGGCGATCGTCGGATCGATGAGATCGCTGCGCAGTGCTCGCAACCTCGCCAGGGTGCGGTCCTCATCGGCGCCAGCAAGCCGACTGTATCCAACCACGTCTGCGGCCAGGATTGCAGCCAGCTTTCGGTTCTCGCTCATGGCGCCGTCTCCTCACTTCCACGATAGCAGGGAGACAGAGGGCAAGAAAGAACTTTGAGCCGCCGCTCGGAGCGATCTTTGTTGAGATCGAGTGGCGATGGCTCGTGTGGACGCTGCCGACGTTGTAGCCCCACGCAATGACGGTTCCATCAGGCTCCTGGCCGTTTGACGCGGTCGTTCCGAAAGCCCACTCAGGGTCGGGTCACGACGATGTCCGCGCCCACCCGAATGTCCGCTTTTGAAGACCCGCAGCCTGAAGTTGCCAGTCGGCTTCCGGCCCCAAATCGGTCGTCCATGCAAGCCAAACCGAAGTCCGCTAATGCCGCAAGGCGACCATCCAAACATTGGCCCACCGCGCCACCCTACTTCCGCTTAAACGGCTCCATGCCCTTGCGCGCCAGCTCATCGGCGCGCTCGTTTTCCGGGTGTCCGGCATGGCCCTTGACCCAATGCAACGTCACCTGATGCCGGTTGCGGGCCTCTTCCAGGGCTTGCCAGAGTTCGGCGTTTTTGACCGGCTTCTTGTCGGCGGTTTTCCAGCCGTTTTTCTTCCAGCCAAAAATCCACTTGGAGATGCCGTCCTTGACGTAGACGCTGTCGGTGTAGAGATCGACTTCGCAGGGGGTCTTCAGCGCGCCAAGCGCCGAGATCGCCGCCATTAGTTCCATGCGGTTGTTGGTCGTCTCCTGTTCGCCGCCGAAAAGTTCCTTTTCGACATCGCCATAACGCAGCACCGCGCCCCAGCCGCCGGGACCGGGATTGCCGGAGCAAGCGCCGTCGGTAAAGATATCGACGTGTTTCATGCCTTCAGCCCATATTCGGCACTGGAGGCGATCTGGCGATGGAAGCGCAGCTTGCGCAGATATTCGAGCGGGTCTTTCTTGGTGACCAAGGCGCCGGCCGGCGTCGTCAGCCAATCATAGAGGCGGGTCAAAAAGAAGCGCAGCGCCGAACCACGCGACAGCGTTGGGAGCGCGGCGATTTCGGCGGCCTCCAGCGGCCGAACGCTCTGGTAGCCTTCCAAAAGCGCCATGCCCTTGGTGATGTTGTAGGCGCCGTCCTTCTCGAAGCACCAGGCGTTGAGGCAGATCGACACGTCGTAAGCGAGCAGATCGTTGCAGGCGAAATAAAAGTCGATCAGGCCGGAAAGCGTGTCGCCGAGGAAGAAAACGTTGTCCGGAAACAGATCCGCATGGATGACGCCATCCGGCAGATCCTTCGGCCAATGCGCCGCCAAAAAATCGAGTTCGCCGCGGATCTCGTCCTGCAGGCCGGGTTCGACCTCGTCGGCGCGCGCTTCGGATTTTTCCCACAGCCCTTGCCAGCCTTCGAGCGACAGCGCATTCGGCCGCTTGATGGCGAAGTCTTCGCCGGCGACGTGCATCGCGGCCAGCGCCTTGCCGACTTCACGGCAATGTTTTGCCTCGGGCTTGCGCAGCCACATCCCTTCGAGAAAGGAGATCAGCGCGGCCGGGCGACCCGAGAGATGGCCGAGCAGCGCGCCGTCTTTGCGCGGCAGGGGCAGTGGGCAGGAAAGGCCGCGGCTTGCCAGATGCTGCATCAGGCCGAGGAAAAACGGCAGGTCGCCCTTCTCGACGCGCTTCTCATAGAGCGTCAGGATCAGCGGCTCGCGCGACGTATGCAGCAGGAAGTTGGAGTTTTCGACGCCTTCGGCGATGCCCTTGTAGGAGAGCAATTCTCCGACATCATATTCCGTCAGGAACCACTTGAGATCGTCTTCAGTAATATCGGTATAAACAGCCACGAATTATTCCTGGATATTATTCGCCATTGACGAAGGCCATATCGGCCACCGTCAGTTCAATGTTACGCAGCTCGCGATTGACGAGGAAATTCTCGGTCTCCTTGACTGTTTCAGCGAGCTCCACCACGGCATTATAGCGGGCGCGGAAAGCCTCGATGATCTCGTTGACGATGACCTCCGGTGCCGATGCGCCAGCGGAGAGACCGACGGTTTTGATATCGCCGACATCGTCCCAATCGATTTCGGAGGCGCGCTGGACAAGCACGGATTTCCTGGCCCCGGCTCTCAGCGCCACTTCGACGAGACGCTTGGAATTGGACGAATTCGGTGCGCCGACGACGATGAAGAGATCGCAGCCCGGAGCGGCTTCCTTCACCACTTCCTGGCGGTTGGTCGTGGCGTAGCAGATCGAATCGGCGGCCGGCGCAGTGAGGTTCGGGAAACGCTGCTGCAGCCGCGCGATGACGCCGGCGGTATCGTCGACCGAAAGCGTCGTCTGCGTGACGAAACCGAGATTATCCGGATCGGCAGGCTGATAGGCGTCGACATCCTCCACCGTCTCGATCAACGACACCGAGCCCTCCGGAAGCTGGCCCATGGTGCCGATCACTTCCGGGTGTCCGGCATGGCCGATCAGGATGACGTGGCGGCCGAGGCGGTTATGCCGCATGGCCTGCTTATGCACCTTGGACACCAGCGGACAGGTGGCGTCGAGATAGAAGAGATTGCGCGCGTCGGCATCCGCCGGCACGGATTTCGGAACGCCATGGGCGGAAAAGACGACGGGCTGGGCGCGATGTTCCGCAGGGATCTCGTTGAGTTCCTCGACGAAAACGGCGCCCTTGGCCTCCAGCCCTTCCACCACATAGCGATTATGCACGATCTCATGGCGGACATAGACCGGCGCGCCATAGGCCTTCAGCGCCAGCACGACGATCTGGATGGCGCGATCAACGCCGGCACAGAAGCCGCGCGGGCCGCAGAGCCGGATGGTCAGGTCAGGTTTGGAAACCGCTATATTCATGTCTCTTCCGAAATTCGGGATGCTGGCAAGGCTACAGATATAAGTTCGCCCCGCCGCTTGCTCCATTTAGTCCGCATGGTCCCAAAAACTGCTGCGAACTTTTGGGACCATGCTCTAGCCGAATATTCCCTTGAAATGAAGCTATTCTATTGCCGCGGTGCGTCCGGGTGACGTTTGCGCCACCAGGAGATGGCAACGATGGCAACCAGCGCCACTGCCAGGCCATACCAGGTCACGGCATATTGCAGATGGTTATTCGGCAGGTCGACGATGGTGACGCCGCCGATCGGCAAGCCGGCAGGATTGGGGGTCTTGTCGGCGTCGACGAAGAAGGGCAGCACCTTATCCCTTGGAAGCCCGTCGCTGTCGGCCATGGCGTTCAGGTCTTTCCAATAGAATATGTTCTTCGCCAGATCATTGTCCGGCATCCCTGAGGGCTGGCCGGCGAGTTTGGCGCGGGCAAGGCCGGTGACGGTCTGTTCGTCCGTCAACTGCCCCTGCACGCGCATTTCCGGCTCTTTGGCGTCGTAGGGCACGAAGCCTCTGTTGACGAAGAGATAACGCCCATCTGCAAGCTGCAGCGGCGTGTAAATATCGAAGCCGGAAGCGCCGTCGAAGGTCGCGAAGAAATGCCGTTCCTTGTTGTTGAGGTAGCGACCCGTCGCGGTGACGACGCGATATTCGATATCGCCGCCGGATGCTGCCATGGTCTCGATCGTCGATAGCGGCACGGGAGCAGCGGCCTGACGCTCGGCAATGTCGGCCAGCAAGCCTTCCTTCCAATGCAGCCGTTCGACCTGCCAGGTGCCGAGAGCCAGCAAGATGCCGAGCGCCGCAAGCAGGATCAGCGCTTTGCCGGCCTGCCAGAAAGGATTGGCGCGGCGAGCGGGCATGACGGCCTCAGTCACGGTGAATGCGCCCTTCGCTGGCATTGTTGCGGTATTGCAGCGCGATCAGGATGCCTTTGCACCAACGTAGCGACAGAAGCGACAGGATGATGGTCAGGGGACCGAACAGCAGGATATGCACCCAGATCGGCGGCGCATAATTGACCTGCAACCACAGCACCGAGCCAATGACGATGAAGCCGACAATGAGGATGACAAAGACCGCAGGCCCATCGCCGGCATCGGCAAAGGCGTAATCGAGACCACAGGCGGAGCAGCGCGGCTTCAGCGACAATAGTCCATCGAAGAGCTTGCCGTTGCCGCAACGCGGACAGCATCCCTGGATGCCGACCTTGAACGGATCGACAGGTGGAAAGAGGGCGCTGTCGCTATTTGTCCCTTGATTCGGGCCTATCCCGTGAACCGGGGGAGTGTCTTGCTCTGGGCTCAAAGTTTGATCTCGATCGATTGCCAATCACGACGAGCATACAAATCTCGTCCTATCTTTCAGTAGCCGCGATGCAGGCATCCGTCCAATCCAAAAGCATGATGACCGCTGTATCCCAAGCAAACAAGGCTCCCATCCCGCATCATGATGTCGCGGCCACCTTCTCCGGATCACTTGAAAAGCGTCGGCACGGCCATAGAAAGAGGGTATGGACAATCATCAAGACACGAAGGCCGGTCAGATCATCATTCTGAACGGCGCGCCGCGATCCGGAAAATCGAGCATTGTCGAGGCTATCCAGGCAAGTTTCGACGGTCCATGGATGAATCTCGGTGTCGATGCCTATGTGCGGCATGTCACGCCGCAGCGCTACCGGCCGGGGATCGGCATGCGGCCCGGCGGCGAACGGCCCGGTCTGGAGCCGCTGGTTCTGATATTCTATTCGGCGCTCTATGCCTCGATTGCCGCCCACAGCCGTCTTGGGCTCAATGTCGTTGCCGAATTCGGCCATCATGACGCCTATTCAAGACCGCTCGGAATTCTGGCGAATTGCGCTCGCCAACTTGCCGGCCTGCCCGTTCTTTTCGTCGGAGTTCGTTGTCCGATCGAGACCATCATGCAGCGACGTTTGGCGGAAGGCGCTGAACGGCGCAATGATTACGTCAGCGTTTCCGCCGATGCACCCATTCCAGCGCCGATATCAGCCTGGCAGGCGCAGGTGCATCGGCCCGGCATCTACGATCTCGAGGTCGACACCTCGGTCAAAACTGCGCAAGCCTGTGCTGATGAGATCAGGCAGTTCTTGGATCGCGGCGTTCCGTATCCGACGGCATTCGAGCGCCTGGCGGCGGGCGCTTGAGAGATCCCTTCTCGCAATGAAAAAGGCGGGTCCGAAGCACCCGCCTTTGATCATTTGCATCGGCCGTTTAAATTAGCCAGCCGCGACCGGCGCGCCCCAGCTTCCCCAGATATAGATGCAGAAGAACAGGAACAGCCAGACGACGTCAACGAAATGCCAGTACCAGGCTGCCGCTTCGAAACCGAAATGCTGCTTCGGGGTGAAATCGCCGCGAATCGCGCGGAGGAGGCAGACCAGCAGGAAGATCGTGCCGATCAACACGTGGAAACCATGGAAGCCGGTCGCCATGAAGAAGGTCGCGCCATAGATGGTGTTTCTGAATTCGAAGGGCGCATGCGCATATTCATAGGCCTGGACGCAGGAGAACAATGCGCCAAGCAGCACGGTCAGAACGAGCCCCTGGATCAGCCCCTTGCGATCATTGTGCAGCAGCGCGTGGTGCGCCCAGGTAACCGTCGTGCCCGAGAGCAGCAGGATGATGGTATTGTAAATCGGCAGATGCCAGGGATCGAGGACCTCAACGCCCTTTGGCGGGAACTGGCCGCCGAGGAAGGCCGTTCGCGAGGCCTGGATCGCTTCGTTTGGGAAAAGGCTGACGTCGAAATAGGCCCAGAACCAGGCGACGAAGAACATTACCTCGGAGGCGATGAACATGATCATGCCGTAGCGCAGGTGCAGCGAGACGACGCGGGTATGCGCACCCTCATGCGCTTCCTTTACCGTATCCGACCACCAACCGTACATGACATAGAGGATTACGGCCAAACCGATGAAGAACAGCCATGGCTGCGCCCAGTTCAGGCCGAACAAATGCACGGCGCCACCGCTCAGGTAGCGCATGAAGCAGACGCCGCCAAAGGTGATGACAAAGGCTCCGAAGGCCGCTGTGATCGGCCACGGGCTGGGGTCGATGATGTGGTAATCGTGTTTCTTCGTATGCGCCTCTGCCATGTCAGCAATCCCCGAATGACTTTTCCCATATCGCCTTCGGCTGAGCCGAAAGCACTCTCCATCAAAGTTTCTTTTCCGCCACCTTCGCTGCGCCGTCGTTGGAAGCTACAGGCTTCGCGCCGTCGCGCGGATAGAAGGTGTAGGACAGTGTCAGCGCCGTGATCGTCTTGGTTTCCTCTGCCTTTGTGATCTCAGGATCGACGTAGAAAACCACCGGCATCTCGCGCTTTTCCCCCGGTGCCAGATCGGTCTCGTTGAAGCAGAAGCATTGCACCTTATTGAAATAGGCGCCCGCTTCCACCGGCGAGACATTGAAAATAGCCTGCCCGTGCGTCGGTTGGTCGGACTTGTTCTCGACTAGGAACTTTACCTCGATCGTTTCACCGATCTTGGGGTCGACTTCCTTCTGCATCGGCTTGAAATCCCAGGGCACGCCTGGGGCAACATTGGCGTCAAAGGAAACCTTGATCGATTTGTCGAGAATGACGCTGGAGGCCTGATCGACGCGTTGCGTCGTGCCGTTGAAGCCGGTCACCTGGCAGAAGATGCGATAGAGCGGCACGGCTGCGGCACACATGGCGCTCATGCCGATCACGAAGCTCAGACACATGGCGACCACCAGGCCGTTGTTTCGCCCGGCGCTTCCTGTCTTGCTCGTTGTCTCCTCCTCCATCACGCCTCCTCAAACGTGTCCGGTGCCGACCTTGATGATGGTGATCGCGTAGAACAGGATCACCAGGCCGGCAAGCACCAAACCAAGCGCAATATTGCGCCCTCGCCGCGATTTCTTTTGCGCTTCCGTGAGCTTGACGAGTTCGATCACAGCCAGCCTCCCGCACCGCCCGACACCAGCACCGCAACAAGCCGGTCAATTAGCAATGCTGAAAAGATTGCAAAGAGATAGAAGATCGAGAAGCCGAAGAGTTTCTTCGCCGGGATCATCTTGACATCGCCATCCGGCATGCGCCGGACGGCGATGGAACAGTATATGAAGACCACGCCGAGCAAGGCGGCGACAACACCGTAGCCGAAGCTCGCCAAGCCCGTGAATGCCGGCACGACGCCGATGATAGCCGTCAACACGGCATAGGCGACGATCTGGTTCTTGGTGGCCGGCACGCCGGCGACGTTCGGCAGCATGGGCACGCCAACGGATTCATAGTCGCGCATCTTGAACAGCGCCAGCGCCCAGAAATGGGCCGGCGTCCAGAGGAAGATGATCAGGAAGAGCACAATGCTCTCCATCGTCACGCTGTTAGTGACACAGGCCCAGCCGATGACCGGCGGGAAAGCGCCGGCAGCGCCGCCGATAACGATGTTCTGTGGCGTCGAACGCTTCAGCCACATCGTATAGATGACGGCGTAGAAGAAAATGGTGAAGGCAAGGATTCCGGCTGAAAGCCAGTTGACGGCCAGACCAAGGATCGTCACCGAGAAACCCGATAGCACCAAGCCGAAAGTAAGCGCCTCGGAAGGCGTTACGCGGCCGGCGGGGATCGGACGGCGTGCCGTGCGGCTCATGACTGCGTCGATATCGGCGTCGTACCACATATTCAGCGCGCCGGACGCACCGGCACCGACGGCGATGCAAAGAATGGCGATCAGGCCGAGAACCGGATTGATGTGACCTGGCGCCAGCACCAGACCGGCAAAGGCAGTGAAGACGACCAGCGACATGACGCGCGGCTTCAAAAGCTCGAAATAATCGCGCGCGCTCGCTTCCGACAGGCCGGTTTCGCCTTTCTTCGCGAGCGCTTCGTGATTGTCGATGACCGTCATTCTTTCATCCAATTTCCGTTAAGCCGGACGCCGCTTATCACGGCGTCCGGAAATAAGCTACTTGATACGCGGCAGCTCTTCCCACTGGTGGTACGGCGGCGGCGAAGGGAGCTGCCATTCCAAAGTGGTCGCACCCTCGCCCCAGGGATTGTTGCCGGCAACGCGCTTCTTCACGAAAGCGTCGATGACACCCCAGAAGAAGAAGCAGAGGCCGACGGCTGCAACATAGGAGCCGATGGAGGAGACGAAATTCCAGCCGGCAAAAGCGTCCGGATAGTCGATATAGCGGCGCGGCATGCCGGCACGACCGAGGAAGTGCTGCGGGAAGAACACCATGTTGACGCCGATGAAGGTGATCCAGAAATGCCAGTTGCCGATCTTCTCGTTGTACATATAGCCGGTCATCTTCGGGAACCAGTAGTACCAGCCGGCGAAGATGGCGAAGACGGCACCGAGCGACAGCACGTAATGGAAATGCGCGACAACGTAATAGGTGTCCTGCCACACGCGGTCGAGACCGGCATTGGCGAGCTGCACGCCGGTAACGCCGCCCACCGTGAACAGGAAGATGAAGCCGATCGCCCAGATCATCGGCGTGCGGAATTGGATCGAGCCGCCCCACATCGTCGCAATCCAGGAAAAGACCTTCACGCCGGTCGGAACCGCGATGACCATCGTCGCGAAGACGAAATAGCGCTGCGTGTCGAGCGACAGGCCGACCGTGTACATATGGTGGGCCCAGACGACGAAACCGACGGCGCCGATCGCGACCATGGCATAGGCCATGCCGAGATAGCCGAAGATCGGCTTGCGCGAGAAGGTCGAGATGATGTGGCTGATCATGCCGAAGCCCGGCAGGATCAGGATGTAGACTTCCGGGTGACCGAAGAACCAGAACAGATGCTGGTAAAGGATCGGGTCACCGCCGCCTTCCGGCGCGAAGAAGGTCGTGCCGAAGTTGCGGTCGGTCAGCACCATGGTGATGGCACCGGCGAGAACCGGCAGCGACAGAAGCAGCAGGAAGGCCGTGATCAGCACAGACCAGGCAAACAGCGGCATCTTGTGCAGCGTCATGCCCGGGGCGCGCATGTTGAGAATGGTGGTGATGAAGTTGATCGCACCGAGGATCGACGAGGCACCGGCGATATGCAGTGCGAAGATCACCAGGTCGACCGCCGGACCGGGATGGCCGACGAGGCCCGATAACGGCGGATACAGCGTCCAGCCGCCACCCGCGCCATAGGCGCCGGCCGGTCCTTCGACGAACATCGACAGGATCAGCAGCAGGAAGGCAGGAACGATCAGCCAGAAGGAAATGTTGTTCAGGCGCGGGAAAGCCATGTCCGGCGCGCCGATCATGATCGGCACCATCCAGTTGGCAAAGCCGCCGATCATCGCCGGCATGACCATGAAGAAGATCATGATCAGCGCATGGGCGGTGACGAAGACGTTGTACATCTGCTTGCCGCCATCGATGGAGGCATCGCCAGAATAGCCATAGACCATGGAGGCCAGACCGCTGAAGATCTGGATACCCGGCTCCTGCAATTCCATGCGGATCGCGACCGACAGCAGGAAGCCGATGATACCGGCAAAGATCGCAAAGATCAGATAGAGGGTGCCGATATCCTTGTGGTTCGTCGAGAAGAGCCAGCGGTCCGCGAAACTGGGCTTGTGAGCGTGATGGTCTTCATGCGCGTGAGCGTCATGAAGAGCGTGCGAATGATCGTCGTGTGCCGTAGCCATTGTCCCTATCCCTCTTACTCGGCCGTGTTTTCAGCGACGTTGACGGTAGCGGGCCGATCGACGGCGGCCATCAGGGCCTTGTTGGCCTTGCTCAGGTCGCCGGCAGCGGTGGTCAGCCACTGCTGGTATTGATCCTGAGAGACGACGCGAATGGCGATCGGCATGAACGCATGGTCCTTGCCGCAGAGCTCGGAACACTGGCCGTAATACAAGCCTTCACTGTCGGCCTTGAACCAGGTTTCGTTCAAACGGCCCGGAATGGCGTCGATCTTGATGCCGAAAGACGGCATCGCGAAGGAATGGATGACATCCGTCGGTGCGGCGGTGACAAGGACGCGGACGACCTTGCCGACGGGCAGCACCAGCTCGTTGTCGACGGCGAGAAGCCGCGGATATTTCGACTTGTCTTCCTTGCCGGCGGCTGCACGGTCCTGATCCTTCAGCAGGAAGGAATCGAAGTCCAGCGGCGTATTGCCGCTGTTTTCGTATTCATAGTTCCACTGCCACTGCGTAGCCGTCGCCTTGACCGTAACGTCAGGATTTTGCGGGAACGTAAGCTGCGTGGTCAGAAGATCGAAAGACGGAACGGCCAGGAACAGAAGAACGAGAACCGGCCCCACGGTCCAGATGACCTCGATCAGCGTATTATGGCTCGTTCTGGAAGGCACCGGATTCCGCGATGCCCGGAACTTGACCACGACGACGATCAAAAGGACGAGCACCAAAAGCGTGATGGGAACGATAAACCAAAGCGTGTATGCTTCGAACCAACGTATTTGATGCATGTTGCCGGTTGCTGCCTCTTGCAGGCCGGTTTCCCATGGTCTTGGCTGATCGGCATAGCTGCCGGTCGCAAAAAGCAGACAGGCGATAGCCGCCAGAGCTGCGTAAGCCCTCTTAATCACGATGTCTCTCCCTCCAGCGTTTGATCCCAGATCAATCTCAAACGCAGTATCCCTACAGTCCATTGCGCTTCAAACCACAGTTTGGAGCACTCCGCAACAACTCACAACAGTTGTCCGTGCGGCATTTTGCGCGAAGTATGTTCCCCTCGCCCGCCGAAACATGGCAAGCATTTCATCATCATACGAAAAATTGCACGCCGGTCCATCGCATTGCCCGGGCAAAATGGGATAGAGGTCGTATTTCCGCCGCAGTCGATTGGAATTCAGCACGCGGGGCTTTTCATTTGCCTGCCTGAGCTTCAACAATAGCGGCACTGATTCGAATCTAGAGGTTTCCATGGGTTTTCGTTCCCTCGCCCGGCTTTGGTTTGTCAGCGTCAGCATAGCTGCCGCGGCCGCAGCACCCGTCCTGGCGCAGCAGGCACAGCAAACACAGCCGGCGCCGCAGGCTCAGCAACTGCAAACCCAGCAACCGCAGCAGCCGGGCCAGCAGCCGCCGGCGCATACGCAGCAGCTTCCGACCAACCAGGTTCCACAACCGCCGGGTACGGTGCGCTCGAGCCATGGCGCGTGGTCCGTGGTCTGCGACAAGCCGGCCGGCGCGTCGACCGAACAATGTGCGCTGATGCAGAACGTCATCGCCGAGGACCGGCCGGAAGTCGGTCTCTCGGTGGTCGTGCTGAAAACCGCCGACCGCAAGTCGAAGATCCTTCGCGTGCTGGCGCCGCTCGGCGTGCTGCTGCCGAATGGGCTCGGCCTCAATGTCGACGGTAAGGATATCGGCCGTGCCTATTTCGTGCGCTGCTTCTCGGACGGCTGCTATGCCGAAGTGGTGCTTGAGGACGAGCTGCTGAAAACGCTGCGCAGCGGCGCGACCGCCACCTTCATCGTCTTCCAGTCGCCCGAGGAAGGCATCGGCATTCCCGTCGACCTCAAGGGCTTTGCCGAAGGCTACGACGCGCTTCCGTAAGTCGACAGGGCTTGCTCTCTCGTCATCCGAAACCTACATCGGCTCTGAACGGAGCACCTGACAATGAATACCGATCTCCTCACCTTGTTCGATACGGATGAAACCAAGCTGCGCGGCATCGTCGCCGAAGCGCTTTCCAGCGCCGACGACGGCGAGCTTTTCGTCGAGCATGCCCAGGCGGAATCTCTCACCTTCGACAACGGGCGCATGAAGGGTGGCAGCTTCAACACCGAGCAGGGTTTTGGCCTACGCGCGGTCGCAGGCGAAGCGGTGGGCTATGCCCATGCGGGCGATCTCTCGGAAGCGGCGCTGAAGCGCGCCGCCGATGCGGTGCGCGCCGTCACCAGCGGCTATGCCGGCTCCTACGCCGCCGCGCCTCAACGCACCAATAAGATACTCTATAGCGACGAGAACCCGATCGGCAGCCCAAGCTTCGAGGACAAGGCGAAGCTGCTCCAGGAGATCGACAGTTATCTGCGCGACAAGGACGGCAAGGTGCGTCAGGTGACGGTCTCCATCGCCGCGAGCTGGCAGGTGGTCGATATCCTGCGCGCCGACGGCCATCGTGTCCGTGACATCAGGCCGATGACGCGCATCAATATCTCGGTGATGGTCGGAGACGGCGACCGGCAGGAATCAGGATCCTTCGGCACCGGCGGTCGCGTCGGCTTCGGCGATTTCGTCACGCAGGAAAGCTGGCGCCGCGGCGCCGACGAAGCCTTGCGCCAGGCACTGGTCAATCTCGAGGCGATCGATGCGCCAGCCGGCACGATGGACGTCGTTCTTGGCTCCGGTTGGCCGGGCGTCATGCTGCACGAGGCTGTCGGCCATGGGCTGGAGGGCGATTTCAACCGCAAGAAGACCTCGGCTTTCGCCGGGCTTCTGGGCCAGATGGTCGCCGCTCCCGGCGTGACCGTCGTCGATGACGGCACGATCGAAAACCGCCGCGGCTCGATTACGGTCGACGACGAAGGCACGCCGTCGGCCTACAATGTCCTCATCGAAAACGGCAAGCTGGTCGGCTACATGCAGGACCGGCAGAATGCCCGCTTGATGGGCATGAAGGCAACCGGCAACGGCCGCCGCCAGGGCTATGCCCACACGCCGATGCCGCGCATGACCAACACCT
Source organism: Rhizobium sp. CB3090 (assembly GCF_029714285.1). Classification (NCBI taxonomy): domain Bacteria; kingdom Pseudomonadati; phylum Pseudomonadota; class Alphaproteobacteria; order Hyphomicrobiales; family Rhizobiaceae; genus Rhizobium; species Rhizobium sp. CB3090. The sequence goes on along the minus strand of NZ_CP121662.1, from coordinate 487,197 downwards.
ATATGCTCGGCGGAGACAAGACACCGGAGGAAATCATCGCCTCGGTGAAGAAGGGCATTTATGCCGTTTCCTTCGGTGGCGGCCAGGTGGACATCACCTCCGGCAAATTCGTGTTCGGCTGCACCGAAGCCTACTTGATCGAAAACGGCAAGGTCGGCGCGCCGATCAAGGGCGCCATGCTGATCGGCAACGGCCCGGACGCGATGAAGCGCGTCTCCATGGTCGGCAACGACATGAAGCTCGATACCGGCATCGGTAATTGCGGCAAGGGCGGCCAATGGGTGCCCGTCGGCGTCGGCCAGCCGCATCTGAGGATGGATCAGGTGACGGTCGGCGGAACGAAAGCATAGCGGCTCAGACGGCGCAGCTTATCCCCTCTCCTCCGGCCGGAACCGCCATTTCCGTTCGACGGCGGCGGCGAGATCGAGGCCGTTGCGGTGGGCAAACAGCAGTATATGGCCGAGCACATCGGCGGTCTCGTCGGCCAGCGCCGTCGCCAACTCCTCGTCGGTCATGCCCTTGCGTCGTCCCCGGCCGGTCGTCTTGTTCCAGATCTGGGTGAGTTCGCCCATCTCTTCCTGCAATTTCAGAACAAACCAGTCGGCATCGCGCTCCAATCCATTGGCGGCGGCATAAGTGGCGGAAGCCTTTTCGAACTGCTGGATCAGACCTGACAACATCGACATCGTTCCCTTTATGTTCTTAACAGAAGTGAACGATTCTGCCGGAAATAGCAAGACGGCGGAGCTTATGCCCCGCCGTCTCGATAGTTCCAAATCTTGACTTCCACTCAGCCCTTGTTCGGCAGCAGCATGCAATTGAAGTCTTTGCGCTTCAGCGCAGCACAGGCGGAATTCGCATCATCGCGACTGCCGAAACCGACGAAACGGGCGCGATAGACTGTGTTGCTGCCCTTGCCGACGGCTTCGGTATAGGGCGAAGCGTTGGCAAGCGCATTGCCGGCCTTGGATTGAGCTTCGGACAGCAAATCCTTGGCGGCCTGCGCATTCGGAGTGGCCGCGATCTGTACCTGCCAGCGGCCGGCTGCCGGCTTGCCGGCATTCTGAATTTCATCCATCGCCACCGGGCGATCCACCGGCACGGTCACATTCGTCGTGGCGGCATAGGCGAGCGGGGTCGGAGTAGGGGTGAACTCGGCACGTTTGCGCGTCGTGGCCGTGGTTTGGGTATCGACATCGACAGCAACGTCATCCGTCGCCGAAGCAACCTCAACCTGCTTGGCGCCGCCGACGCTTGCAACGAGTCGCGACGACCCGACGGAGGTCGCTTTCGGTACATAGCGATTGAGAAGCGAAGCCATGAAAGCATCGCGGCCGCGAGCAGTCGCTCCGCCCATCACCACGCCGATAACGCGACGGTTGCCCTGGCGCACGGCGCTGACGATGTTGAAACCGGAGGCATTGGTGTAGCCGGTCTTGATGCCATCCATGCCTTCATAGCGATACATCAGATTGTTATGGCCACGAATGTTCCTGCCGCGATAGCTGAAGCTCGATTGCGAGAACAGCCGATATTCCTGAGGGTAGTTGTTGATGAGCGCGACGGCGAGCGTCGACATATCGCGCGCGGTCGTCACCTGCTCCATGCTCGGCAAGCCGGACGGATTGGTGAAGACGGTACGGCGCATGCCGAGTTCGTGCGCCTTCTGCGTCATGATGCGGGCAAAGCCGCTTTCGCTGCCGCCCAGCGCTTCGCCCATTGCGGTGGCAGCATCGTTTGCGGACTTGATGATCATGCCGTTGACGGCATCGCGAACGGTGATGGTGCTGCCCGGCTTCAGGCCGAGCTTGGTCGGGCTCTTGCCGGCGGCGTTGCGCGAGACTGGAATCGCCGTGTTCCAACCGAGTTTGCCGCGATGGATCGCTTCGAAGGTCAGGTACAGCGTCATCATCTTCGTCAGCGATGCGGGATGATTGAGATCGTCGGCATTGTCCGAAGCCAAGACCCTGCCGGATTTCGCATCCATAATGAAATAGGCGCTGCCCGCAAAGCTCGCCACAGGTGCGCTCAACAGCAAGACGGCCGCAGAAAGGGCCATCAAAAATTTCTTCATATTCGTCCCCAACTGAAACAAATGCCGATACACCGCATCAACCTATCGTGCGCGTTTGCGACAAAAGCCTGATTTCGGTGCGATATTGAGGCAACATCCTCGACAGAATTCCAATTTTGCCTTTGCTGGTAAAATATCGGTTAACGCATTGAAAAGATGATGTGGATTCAGCAAGATTTAACGACGGATGGGCTACAGCATGGGCATTCGTCAACGAGTCAATCCCCATGGAACAGGGTACCAGAGTCCGTCTCAAGCGCGCGGTCATCTCCGGCGGGCTGGAAACCGCCGCAATTCTGAAAAACCTCGGCTTGATGCGCGACGTCGCCGGCCTCGGCGCCATCTTCACCCTGCATCATGTCCGTCCTCCCTTGCCCCGAACCTTCGCGCCGAATGCACATCTGGAAATTTCGCCAGAATTCCTCGACCGCGCACTCACCCGGCTGAAACGGGACGGTTATGATTTCATCGCCCTCGATGCGTTGCCGGACCGTATCGCAAGTGATCGCAACAAGCCACCCTTTGCTGCTTTCACACTCGATGACGGCAATCGCGACAATCTCGATTATGCACTGCCGGTCTTTGCCCGCCACGGCACCCCCTTCACGATCTTCGTCACCCAAGGCCTGTCGGAGCGGACGCACAGCATATGGTGGGAAACGCTGGCCGACCTGCTCGGTCGATTGGATCGCCTGATCTTCGATTTCGGCATTGGCATGGAGAGTTTCGATCTTGGCAAGGCCGGCCAGCGCCAAGCCGTGTTTGCCCGCTTTGCCGCCTATGTTCATGCTCACAACGAGATGGAAGCTGTCGCCCGCATCGACGAGCTTGCACGAACGAACGGCCTGGAGCCGCTCGATCTCGTGCGCTCAGCGATCATGGATCGAGAGGAATTGAAGCAGCTTCTCGGTCATCCCCTCGCCTCGCTCGGGGCCCATACGGTGAGCCACCGGGCGCTCTCTCGCCTGCCGGAAGCGGAAGCGGCAGCGGAAATGGCGCTGTCAGCGGATTATGTTGCTGACATCATCGGCCGGCGGCCGGCGGCGATTGCCTATCCCTACGGCACGGCCGACGCAGTCTCTCCTCGCGAAGCCCGGCTAACAGCGGAACTCGGCTTTTCCGTCGGTGTCACGACCCGGCCTGGGACGATCGGAGCGGCAAGTGCTGCTGCCCTCACCCATCTGCCGCGGCTATCGCTGAACGGGCACTACCAGAAGGCTCGATATGCATCGGCGCTTGCCTCCGGCATACCCATGCGGCTGATGGGGCGCTAAAGCGCTTCGCGATCTCTGGGCTCCTTGCGCTCTTGAATTTGCACCTGTCGTTCCCACAAAACCGCGCTTTTGCGAGACATGCGTTAGCAGGGGAAGAAAACGACGAGGCGAACCCGGGCATCCAAACAGGAAAAAGCCGCCGGATCGCTCCGGCGGCCGCATCACATCACGGCGGCGGTCGTCAGCTCGCCATGCGCATCTGCTGTGCGACGCGCTGCAGGCCGTAGCCCTGGCTGCCGGAGACCTTGAAGCTGCGGATGAGGTTCAGCAGCTCCTCGGTATCGTTGGCGAGCGCCTCGGCCGAGGCCGTGGTTTCCTCGGCCATCGCAGCATTGTGCTGGGTCGCCGCGTCGAGCTGGTTCATCGCCGACGAGATCGAGCGCAGGGTGGTATCCTGCTCGCCCGCCGAGTGGGCGATCTTCGAGACGATGTCGCTTGCCTTCTTGATCTGGTCGGAGATCCGCTTCAGCGCCTCGCCGGCCTGGCCGACGAGCTGGACGCCATTCTGTACCTGGCCGGTCGAATGCGAGATCTGGTCCTTGATCTCCTTGGCGGCAGCGGCCGAACGCTGCGCAAGCTCTCGCACCTCCTGGGCAACGACGGCAAAGCCCTTGCCGCTCTCGCCGGCGCGGGCGGCCTCCACCCCGGCGTTGAGCGCCAGGAGATTGGTCTGGAAGGCGATCTCGTCGATGACACCGATGATCTTGCTGATCTCGATCGACGATTTCTCGATGCCGCTCATGGCGTTGATCGCCTCGGCGACGACGGCATCCGAACGAGATGCCTCGTTCGAGACCGTATTGACGCGTTTGGCGGCCTCCTGCGCGCCTTCCGCCGTCTGGCGGACGGCGACGGTGAGCTCGTCGAGCGCGGCGGACGTCTCTTCGAGGTTGGCGGCCTGCTGTTCGGCGCGCTGGGAGAGTTCGTTGGAGGCGCGACGAATCTCTTCCTTCGAGCCGCCGATGTCGACACCCTTCGCATTCACCTTGGCCATCGCCGCTTCGAGATGCGACAGCGCATCGTTGAAGTTGTCGCGAAGAGTTGTGTATTTCGGGCCGAGGTCCCCGCAGCGAATGGTCAGGTCGCCGCCGGCGAGCTCTTCGAGTGCCGCACCGATCGTCGAAACCACGTGCGCCTGCTGTTCGCTTTCCTGCCGCTGCAGAGCGGCGTTCTGCTGCCGCTCGGTATCGAGTTCCAGATCCTGCACCTGCTGGCGCTCGGCCATGGCGTGGCGCTCGCGCACCTTGTCCTGCAGCGCATGGGTGGCCTTGGCCATCATGCCGACCTCGTTGCGCATGTCGGTATGCGGGATCGCGATGGTGACATTCTCGTCGGCGACCGCTTCCAGCGCGCCATGGATCGCGGTGAGCGGACGGGTGACGCCGCGAACGACGACGAAGGCAGCGATGCTGCCGAGGCCGAAGACGAACCCGACGAACAGGGCGTCCTGTACGCTCTCCCTGATCGTGGCGTCGAGGTCATCGAGATAGGCGCCGGTGCCGATCATCAGGCCCCAGGGTTCGAAGGTGGCAGAATAGGCGGCCTTCGGGGAGAGCTGGTTCTCGGCCATGCCTGGCTTCGGCCATTCATAGGTCGTCCAGCCGCCGCCCTGCCGGGCCTTCCGGACCATCTCGGCCAGAAATTTGTTGCCGGACTTGTCGGTTGCATTGGCGAAATTCTTGCCGATGTCCTTGCCGTCCAGATAGAACACGCGGTTGACGTCGTAGTCGTAGCCGAAGATATAGCCGTTTGGCTCGAACCGGATCTTGGCGACTACGTCGTAAGCCTGGCCCTTCGCCTCTTCGGTCGTCAGCTCGCCCTTCACTTCGAGGTCGTGGTAGCGCTTGAGAACCGACACGGCAGCCTGCGTCTGGGCGCGCAGCATCTCATAGCGCTCGTTGTAGATGCGCGGATCTGGAAGAAGGTGGCGATCGCGAAGGCGAACATCAGCCCGCCGATCAACAGCATCAGTTGCGTGGAAATTCTCAGGTTCTTCATCGTGTCTCTCAGACAGGGTCCGATTCCGCCGCCTGGATGGGGATCGCAGCTTCAACCGACGGCACGTCGGCGCTTCCTGCGCCCATCATGTGCTGCATCGCACTATGTATCGACAGATACCGATGCAACTATAAACTTTTCCCTAAGGCTGCTGAAAAACCCGCCGGAGCGCTTTTGGGTTGGACATGATTCTCTTGGGCCTGTGCGCTGGCGCAGCACCATTTTCAACAGCCTGTTAGGTGTCGGCATAAATCCCGTTACGGATACATCCGCACCTTTTCCCAGGCGCCCTCCGGCACATCACGGCGAAACTCGACGCGATCATGCAGGCGGAACTGCCGATCGTGCCAGAATTCGATCGAGAGCGGTCGGATGCGGAAGCCGGACCAATAAGGCGGGCGTGGAATATCGCCAATGGCGTAGCGGGCAGTATATTCGGCGACCGCCTTTTCCAGCGCGAAGCGGCCCTCCAGCGGACGCGACTGCTTCGACGCCCAGGCGCCGATGCGGCTGCCGCGGGCGCGGGTCCTGAAATAGTCGTCGGCCTCGTTGTCGCTAACAACTTCAACCAGGCCGCGCAGCCTGACCTGCCGGCGCAATGACTTCCAGTGGAAGCACATGGCCGCTTTCTTTTGGGAAAGAATTTCTTGGCCTTTCTGGCTTTCGAAATTTGTATAGAATACGAATCCCTGACTATCGAAACCTTTCAGAAGAACCATGCGGACATTTGGCAATCCATCCTTATCGACCGTTGCCAAGGCAACCGCATTCGGGTCATTCGGTTCATTGGCTTCAGCGTCGCGCAGCCAGGAAGCGAAAAGCGCGAAGGGTTCGTTCTGTTCGGTGAAGTCACCGCTTGTTAACTCGTTTTCCGACATATTAGCTCAAATTCTCCGCATTTCCTAAAAACAGCCAGCCCCAATACTGGCCAAGATACTCGGGTGGAAGTCATAGCAAAGTCGACGGTTCATACAAAGCGCAAGCTTGCAAAAGGCGCGACGATGGCGATTGCCATTCTCTCCCTTTTCTCTCTTGGCGGCTGCGTCGGCAGCGGCATGGACACGCTGAGTTCGGCGAAGGTGGATCGGAGCCTTTCAACTGGCACCGTCCCGACCGCCCCCGTGACAACCGACAGTGTTTCCGACGAGACTACGGTGCGTAACGCCGTGACTTCGGCAGACCTCAACAAGCTGAACGGACAACCCGTGCCCTGGGCGAACGCCTCGACAGGCAGCGCCGGCGTCATCGACACCATCGTTGAAAACAACGCCTCGGGACAGGTCTGCCGCCAGTTCCGCACCACCCGCCACTCCTATGAGGGTATTGCCAATTTCTTCGGCAAGACCTGCCTTCTCAATGATGGCGAATGGCAATTGCTGAGTTTCCAGCAGGCCGGCTGATCGCCGTCCCGTTTCTCATTTCATGGTGAAAAGCAGCTCGATAAGCGTGCCCGCCGCAATGCCATCTGCAAGCGGGTGCCGTCAGCTTTTGGCGGCGTGGCTTCCCAGACGACATCTCATATCAAAACTTAGCGAACGGCTAACCATTACGGCAGATCGAATCGGCGCGGCCTGACCGGCGTAACAACTGATTAGCAACTGCTCGCGCAGGATCACACCATATGCGCGTCAACCTTCTTGCTTCCGGGGGAGCGAAAGATGCGGCGCGATGCATGTGTTTTCTTTCTTTCGGGGTGCCACAACGAGGCCGGGCACACCTTTCAAAAATGGTGGTTACGATGATGCGCGATCCTTACAAGGTGCTTGGCGTAAAGAGGGATGCTGGGGCGGATGAAATCAAGGCGGCATGGCGCAACCTGGCCAAGGCCGTGCATCCCGACCATAATGTTGGCGATCCCACGGCAACGGAGCGCTTTGCCGAGATCGGCCGTGCCTATGAAACGCTGAAGGACCCGCAGAAGCGCAGCCGCTACGATCAGGTTGCGCGTATGGCCGAGGCGACAGGCCAAAGCAAAGAGCAGACCATCATGCAGCAGCGACAGGCAGCCCGCGAAGCCGCGGAGCGCGCCAAGGCTGCGCGCGCTAACGCTGAAAAGATCATGGAAGAGCTCGCACGTGCCACTGCTCAGAAGGCGCAGAAGGCTGCCGCAGCCGCCAACCCGCAGGCCGCCGGGTCCGAGTCACCCGAGGATATGGTCGAGCGCATTTTCGGTGCCAAGGCCGCCCGCGCTGCACCGAACCAGTCGGAGACTGCCGCCGGCGCCGCGGAGACGGAAAAGCAGCGCGAACCGACCAACGGCGAGGCTGAAGAGACCTTTGCCGAGGAAGAGCAGCTTGCGACAGGCACTGGCCCAGCCGCCTTCCGCTCGCGCTTCGGTATTCTCGGCTCACTCGTGCGCCGTATTACGGGCGGCACCCAGGATAAGGTGCCGGAGAAGGCGCCGGAGATCGCCGCGGAAGCGACCGTGACACTCGAAGATATGCTGAAGGGCAACTGGATCACCGTACCGCTTTCCGACGGACGGGAGGCGCGCTTTCAGGCGACGACGGATATCACCAACGGCCAGGTCGTACATCTGAAGGGCCAGGGGCTGAAATTGCAGGGTATGCAGCGCGGCGATGTCGCGATCACCATCCATCTCTCCGCCGACAGCCGCTTCACTCTCAATGGCCTCGACGTCCATACGACGCTTCCGGTGACCATCGAAAATGCGGTGCTCGGTTATGAGACAATGGTCGAGGGGTTGAACGGTCCGGTCAAGCTTACAGTCCCTCCTTGGTCCGGTTCGGATCAGGTCATCCGAATCTCCGATCAGGGACTGCCGGACGGGCACGGCGGAAAAGGCAATCTCGTGGTGGAATTGCGCTTGATGCTGTGGGAAAAACCGGACGATAAAGTTACTGATTTGATGCGCAGCATGCGCGAGGGGCTTTTTTTGTGAAATTTCAGTGACAACCGCACCCTTTGTTACGATCCCTAACAGTTGATGATCTTTCCGATGCTTGAACAGGGGATCGGCCTATGCCATAGGCAGGATCAATCGAAAGTTCAAGGGAGCAGAATATGGCTCAAGCCACTGGCCTCATGGCAGGCAAGCGCGGCGTCATCCTCGGCGTTGCAAACAACCGTTCCATAGCGTGGGGTATTGCCAAGGCCTGTTCGGAAGCCGGTGCCGAAATCGCGTTGACGTGGCAGGGCGATGCTTTGAAGAAGCGCGTCGAGCCGCTCGCCCAGGAACTTGGCGCCTTCATGGCCGGCCATTGCGACGTTACGGAACCCGCGACGATCGACGCCGTCATGGACACGCTGGAAGCGAAATGGGGCAAGATCGATTTCGTCGTGCATGCCATCGCCTTCTCCGACAAGGATGAGCTGACCGGCCGCTACGTCGATACCAGCCGCGATAATTTCGCGCGCACGATGGATATCTCCGTTTATTCGCTGATCGCTGTTGCCCAGCGCGCCGAGCGCATCATGAACGACGGTGGCTCGATCATCACGCTGACCTATTACGGTGCCGAGAAGGTCATGCCGAACTACAACGTCATGGGCGTTGCCAAGGCTGCTCTCGAAGCGAGCGTGCGCTACCTTGCGGTTGACCTCGGCGGCCGCGGCATTCGCGTCAACGCCATTTCGGCCGGCCCGATCAAGACGCTCGCCGCCGCCGGCATCGGTGACTTCCGCTACATCTTGAAGTGGAACGAATATAACGCACCGCTGAAGCGGACAGTTTCGATCGACGAAGTCGGCAACTCCGCGCTTTATCTCCTCTCCGATCTTTCCACGGCCGTCACCGGCGAAGTGCATCACGTCGATTCGGGTTATCATGCCATCGGCATGAAGGCCGTGGATGCGCCCGATATCGCCGTCGTCAAGGATTGATCAACAGGAAGCCTGACCGTGCCGCCTCTCTATGTGATACGCCACGGTCAGACGGACTGGAATGCCGAGCGCCGGCTGCAGGGACAGAAAGATATCGATCTCAATGCCATCGGCCGCGCGCAGGCGCGGCAGAACGGTATCGAGCTCGCTGAAATCCTCGCTTTCGAAAACCAGCCTTTCGACTTTGTCGCGAGCCCGCTCAGGCGGACGCGCGAAACCATGGAGATCGCGCGCGAAGCCATGGGCCTGCCGCCCAGGGATTACCGCACCGACGAGCGGCTTGTAGAAGTCTCCTTCGGCGCCTGGGAAGGCTTCACCCTCAAGGAATTGAAGGCGACCGAGGCCGAACGCCTCGCCGAGCGCAACGCGGGCAAGTGGGACTTCATCCCGCCCGGCGAGGATGCGGAAAGCTACGAAATCCTCTCCTGGCGCGTTGGATCCTGGCTGACTTCGGTCGATCGGCCGACCGTCTGCGTCACCCATGGCGGCGTTATCCGCTCACTGTTCCGATTAATCGCCGATATCTCGAAAGAGGATGCCGCTGACGCGGAAATTCCGCAGGATCGTATCTTGAAGGTCGATCCTGAGATAAACATCATTGGCTGGATCTGAAAGCCGCCACCAAGCTGATATTTTTCGATCCCTACTGCACAATGTCGAGATCGTTGATGACGCGCTTGCCATCGACCTCGGTATAGAAGACGACGACCTTCACGCCGGCTTTCAGGCCGGTGAAATCGAAGTCCTGCGGTGCTTGATAACTTTTGCCATCGTCCAGCGTAATGCTGAAATTCTTCTCGTCGACCTTCTTGATCGTCGCCTCGACGTCAGCGCTTTCGGCAAAACCGGCGACGGGAGCGAGAAGACTTGCCGTGGCCAGAAGGGTCGCAACAAAGAAGCGCATCGGGAGTACCCTTTAATCTCAATATCGGTGCTAAATTTGATTGATCACAGGTAACGCTTTGAATATGGCGGAAGTTGCCCGCAACAATGGCGTTCGTCGCCCAATTGATGAATGTGTTTTCACAATCCACAGCATGGATTAATCTTCGTTTACCATAACAGGCGCCGGCAGGTGCCGGCCTGCGCGGCCACAATGGAAAGAAAGATTTGCCTCGGCAGCTTTTTGGCCTATGAGTGTGCCGCAATTCCAAGAGATAAAGGCGCGGCTGCCGCCGGGCCGCAGCAATCCGGTCGTTTCCCATGTCGCACAATACATTCGGTCATCTCTTCCGCGTCACCACCTGGGGCGAAAGCCACGGGCCGGCACTCGGCTGCGTCATCGACGGCTGCCCTCCAGGGCTGCGTTTCAAGCTTCAGGACATTCAGGTCTGGCTCGACAAGCGCAAGCCCGGTCAGTCGCGCTTCGTCACGCAGCGCCGCGAAGACGATCTCGTCAAGGTGCTGTCCGGCGTGATGCTGGATGAAGACGGCGAGACGATGATCTCGACGGGCACGCCGATCTCGATGCTGATCGAAAACACCGACCAGCGCTCCAAGGATTACGGCGAGATCGCGCGTCGGTACCGCCCCGGCCATGCCGATTATACCTATGACGTCAAATATGGCATCCGCGACTATCGCGGCGGCGGCCGTTCGTCTGCCCGCGAGACGGCAGCGCGCGTCGCGGCCGGCGGCATTGCCCGTCTCGTGGTACCTGGCGTCACCGTGCGCGGCGCGCTGGTGCAGATCGGCAAGCATAAGATCAACCGTGCCAATTGGGACTGGGCTGAGGTCGATCAGAACCCCTTCTTTGCTCCCGATCCGGAGATTGTACCGGTCTGGGAGGAATATCTCGACGGCATCCGCAAGGCCGGCTCTTCGATCGGCGCCGTCGTCGAGGTCGTTGCCGAAGGCGTGCCCACCGGTCTCGGCGCACCGATCTACGGCAAACTCGATCAGGATATCGCCTCGCTGCTGATGTCGATCAATGCTGTCAAGGGCGTCGAAATCGGTGAAGGCTTCGCCTCCGCGGAACTGACCGGCGAGGAAAATGCCGACGAAATGCGCATGGGCAATGACGGCAACCGCATTTTCCTGTCCAACCATGCAGGCGGCATACTCGGCGGCATTTCCACCGGCGAGCCCATCGTCGCGCGCTTTGCCATCAAGCCGACCTCTTCGATCCTGACGGAACGCCAGTCGATCGATGCCGACGGCAACAATGTCGATGTACGCACCAAGGGCCGCCACGATCCTTGTGTCGGCATTCGTGCCGTCCCGATCGGCGAGGCGATGGTTGCCTGCGCCATCGCCGATCATTACCTCAGGGACCGCGGCCAGACCGGCCGGCTGAAATAAGGACGTTTTCATGCCCTATGATCAGAAGCGCGTCGTGGAAGCCATCCGAGCCTTCGAGGCCGGCGAGATCGTCGTAGTCATGGATGATAACGACCGCGAGAATGAAGGCGACCTGATCGTTGCCGCCGTCCATTGCACGCCCGAGAAGATGGCCTTCATCGTCCGTCATACGTCGGGAATCGTCTGCACGCCGATGCCGCGCGAGGAGGCCAAGCGCCTCAATCTCAACGCCATGGTGGCGGAAAACGATTCGGCCCATACAACCGCATTTACCGTCTCGGTCGACTTCAAGCACGGCACGACCACTGGCATTTCCGCTGATGACCGCACGCTGACGGTGCGCAATCTCGCCAATCCGAATGTTGGCCCGACCGATTTCGTTCGCCCAGGCCATATCTTCCCGCTCGTCTCTCGCGAAGGCGGCGTGCTGATGCGCTCGGGCCATACGGAAGCCGCCGTCGACCTCTGCCGGCTCGCCGGCCTTCCGCCGATCGGCGTCATCAGCGAGCTCGTCAATGACGACGGCACGGTGACGCGCGGCCAGCAGGTGGTGGAATTTGCCGGACGGAATGGGCTGAAGCTCATCTCCGTCGCCGACCTCATCGCCTATCGCCAGCGCAAGGAAACGCTGATCGAACTCGGCGCCAGCTTCGATATCGAAACACCGTTCGGCAAGGCGCGTGCACATACCTATTCGCTGCCTTGGGACCCGATGCAGCATCTCGCCGTCGTCTTCGGCGATATCCGCGACGGCATCGACATTCCGGTTCGTTTGCATCCGGAAAGCGTGGCCGAAGACCTGTTCGGCAAGCGCCGTCCGGTCGATTTCTACATGAAGAAGATCGCCGACGAGGGCCGCGGCATCATCGTCTATCTGCGGGAAGGCTCGGTGGGTGTCGGCCATTTCGACAATGGCCGCAAATCCCGCCAGGCCGGCCACGAGACGCATGCCGAGGCACAGGCACGCGACAGCGAATGGCTGGAAATCGGCCTCGGCGCGCAGATCCTGAAAGACCTCGGCGTCAGTTCGATCAAACTGCTCACCAGCCGCGAGCGGCACTATGTCGGCCTGGAAGGTTTCGGGATCAAGATCGCCAAGACGGAGATTTGCTGATTCTTCCTTCTCCCCCCGGGGAGAAGGTCCTAGCCGCGCCACCCGTCCAGAAATGCCACCTTCTCCACCCCGGTAAAGCGCGCCACCCGGTCCAATTCGGCTTCCAATTTTCCCAGCCGTCCGGCGGATGCCCGGACACCGGGCTCTAACCATAACCGTTTAACGTCCAGCGTGCCCGCTTTGCGGTCGGCTTTCATATCGATCCGGCCGATCAGCCGGTCTCCTTCCAAAAGTGGAAAGACATAGTAGCCATATTCACGTTTCGGCTCCGGCACGAAAACCTCGATGCGGTAGAAAAAGCCGAAGAGGCGTTCGGTGCGGTTGCGGTCGCGTATCGTCGGATCGAAGGGGCTGAGAACGCGCATCCGGGCTGGCGCTTCGGGGAAGCTGTCAAGCGTTGCCGAGAAATCGGCGAAGGCGAAGGAAGGGCGTGGCTTGCCGTCCACGGCGGGCTCGATCAATATTTCCGTCAGTTCGTCGCGGTGCGTCTCGACCCAGGTTTTGGACTCCTGCGGCGTCACCAAATCCCAGAAGGCGGCGATTTCGCCTGACGTGGCGAATCCCAGACGCTGCAGGGCGCTGCGGCAGGCCCAGTCGACGAATTCGTCATGGCCGACTTCGGGCGTGTGGAATCTTTCTGGCAAGACGCGCTCGACGAGATCGTAGACCTTTTGGAAATTGGTGCGGCCGGCAATCGCGAATTTGCCGGTGCGCCAGAAATATTCGAGCGCAGTCTTGTTCGGATGCCAGTTCCACCAGCCGCCGGAGGTGTGATTGTCGTCCTTGATCTCGCGAGCCGTGATGGCGCCGTTTTTCAGGACGCGTTCATAGGTTTCGTCGAAAGCGGCTTCGAACCCCTCGCCCCGCCATTTGCGCCAGCGCTCGACGATTGCTACTTCCTCGCGGCGGAATCGGTGCTTCCAATAGACGAAGAAGGCGCTCGGCAGGATGGACGCGTCGTGCGTCCAGTTTTCGAACAGCGCGCCATCCTTTTCCAGCAGTTCCGTCAGATGCTCGCGCCGATAGGTCTGATTGCGGGAAAACAGAATCTGGTGGTGTGCCCGCTCGACGGTTGCGATGCTGTCGACCTGCACGAAGCCGATATCGTGGATCAACTGCAGCAGCCCGGCCTTGGTCAAGGCCCGGTTCGGCGGATTGGAAAGCCCCTGCTTGGCGAGGAAGACACGGCGGGCATCTCGGTTTGAAAGCAGATTCGTCATGCATGGATCATAGGCATAAATTCCCATGCTTTCAAACGGGCGTTGATTTGATAATTCTTCGCGATGGGCTATAGGACCGCGATATCACGATGGAGCAGAGCAACAGCTTGGATATCCGCTTCGACAATGCCGGCGTCAATTTCGGCCCGCGGCCTGCGCTTGCGCCGCTCAGCCTAGCGCTGAGCGAGCGGCGCATCGGCGTGATCGGGCTCAATGGTTCCGGCAAGACGACATTTGCACGGCTGATCAACGGGCTCGCCAAACCGACGACCGGCCGGGTCACCGTCGACGGGCTCGACACCGTTACCGACGCCAAATCCGTGCTCGGAAAGGTCGGCTATATCTTCCAGTCGCCGCAGAACCAGATCATCCTGCCGATCATTCGTGACGATATCGCCTTCGGTCTCAAGGCTCGCGGGCTCGGCAAGAGCGACATCGAGGCAGCGGTGGACGGCATTCTTGACCGGTTCGGTGTCTCCCACCTGGCAGAACGGCGGGCGCATGAACTTTCCGGCGGCGAGCTGCAGATGGCAGCTCTCTGCTCCGTGCTCGTCACTGGCCCTGACATCCTCATCCTCGACGAGCCAACCAATCAGCTCGATCTCAAGAACAGGGCTCTGGTGCAGACCACCATTGCCGGCCTGCCGGAACATGTTATCGTCATCAGCCATGACCTGCCGCTGATAGAGGATTTCGACCGCGTGCTGCTGTTTGATCAAGGTCGCTTGATCGCCGACGCGCCACCGGCCGAAGCTATCGCCCGCTACAAGGAGTTGGCTGCCTGATGCAGACGCTGCACGTCGACGCCAACACCTGGATGCACCGGATCGGGCCGCGTCTCAAGCTCGACACGCTGGCGGCTCTCGGTATCCTATTGTTCCTGACGGATAATCTCGCGCTGCTCGGCCTGGCCGTCGCCATCGGCACCCTGCTCTATTTCAAGAGTGGGTTACCCGTGAGCGAGTCGTTGAAGCGGCTGCGGCCGGTCATTCTCACCATTGTCGTCGTGGCGCTGTTCAGCCTGATCTTCAATCCCGTCCATGTCGCCGCCGTCACCGTGTTGCGGCTGACCGCACTGGTGTTTTTCGCGGCTGTGGTGACGGCGACGACGTCGATTGCCGCTTTCATCGACGAGATTACAGCGCTTGCCGCGCCATTGGAAAAGGCCGATCTGCTCAAGGCCGCCGATATCGGTCTTGCGGTCGGCCTTGTCGTGCGCTTCGTCCCGGAAATCCTCGACCGTTACCGCGCCATACGAGAGGCGCATGAGGCGCGGGGGATTAAAATCCGCCTCACGACGACGCTGGGGCCGCTGATCATCCTGACCCTGCGGGATGCCGACAATATCGCGGCTGCGATTGACGCCCGGGGCATTCGGCGGCATTGAAAAGACACTGTTTTCGAATGGAGCCGTCATGACCACCCGCGACCTCGTCCTCTCTGCGCTCTTTGCCGCCATCATCGTGGCGCTCGGCCTGCTGCCGCCGATCCCGATCGGCATCATTCCGGTGCCGATCACTGCGCAGTCGCTCGGCGTGATGCTTGCGGGCGTGGTACTTGGCGCAAAGCGCGGCGCGGTTGCGGTATTGATCGTCGTCGTGCTGGTGGCAATCGGCCTGCCGGTGCTATCGGGCGGCCGCGGCGGACTTGCCGTCTTCGCCGGCCCGACGGCCGGCTTCTTCATCGGCTGGATCTTCGCCGCCTACGTCACCGGTTATCTCTCCGAGCGGCTGGTGAAGGCCGAGCAGGCGGGACTTGCCCAGGGCATCGGCTTCTTCATCGCTTCGGTGATCGGCGGCGTCGTGGTTCTCTACGCCTTCGGCATTGCCTGGCTCGCGATCGCGGCCAATCTTGGCTTCACCAACGCGTTCAAAGGGTCGATGGGCTTCGTTCCCGGCGATCTCGTCAAGGCTGTTGTCGCCGCCCTCGTCGGCCGCGCCGTCATGGTCGGCTATCCCCTTTTGCCGCAGCGGAGCTGAGCCAAAAGGTCAATCCAAGTACTTGTAGAGCCAGTCGCGGGTGTCTTCGGGCAGCGGCACGGGATCGTGTTCCTCGCCGCGCACGGCGAGCCAGAGGATTTCCACCTCCGCCGCGAGCTCATTGCCGGTTTCGACCATGACCAGGAAGCCGACCGACTTGCCGCCGATTTTGTTGACGCTGACCGAAAAACGGGCCAGTTCGTCATAGCGCAACGCCCGGTGCAGCGCACACGAGGCCTTTGTGGCGATGTATGCCGGCTCGTCGTTCACCAGCGGCCGCGCGCGCCAAAAATTCGACAATGCCGTTTCCGCCTGGGAGATGTAGGAGGCGATGAACATCTGCCCCTGCCTGTCGACATCGCGAGGCGGTATCCGCATCTCGATGACATCAGATCGTTCGATACCCATCATAACGCAAAACCTCAGCCGGCGCGGCTCGCACCTTAATGAAAGCTTAACATCGCGCCTCAAGAAGTAAACGGTTGGTAGCTCAACGTGGTTAAGATGGATTGTTGACATTATGATGATACTGCCCATGTCCGGTAGCAGATGTCATATCTCGTCTGTAGATTGGTTTCATGAGCACACGTCTTTACGAGCACCCGATTTTTCTGGAACACCTTACCCCGCCGGGTCATCCGGAGAGGCCGGACCGGCTGCGGTCGCTGAATATCGCGCTGGAGCATCCGAACTTCGAAAGGTTGGACCGTCGCAAAGCGCCGCTCGCCAGCGAGGACGCGGTGCTGCTGGCCCATCCGGAAGAGCACCTGACCTTCGTCCTGCGCTCGATCCCCGACGGGGGTGACGACGATGAGATCAACCAGCTCGAAGCCGACACCTATGCCAGCCCGAAGACCTTGCAGGCCATCATGCATGGCGTCGGCGGCGCGATGGCCGCAGTCGACGACGTGTTCTCGGGCGCGGCCGACAATGTCTTCGTCGCGGCCCGTCCGCCCGGTCATCACGCCGAGAAGAACAAGGCCATGGGCTTCTGCTTCTTCAACAATGTGGCAATCGCCGCCCGCCATGCGCAGAAAGCCCATGGAGCCGAGCGCATTGCCATCGTCGATTGGGATGTGCATCACGGCAATGGCACGCAGGACATCTTCTGGGACGATCCCTCGGTGCTCTTCTGCTCCACGCACCAAATGCCGCTTTACCCGGGCACTGGCAAAAAGGACGAGCGAGGCGCGCATAATACCATCGTCAACGCGCCGCTTTCGCCCAATACCGGCGGCGACCATTTCCGCGAGGCTTTCAAATCTCGCGTGCTGCCGGCGCTCGATGATTTCCGCCCTGACCTCATCCTCATCTCGGCCGGCTTCGACGCCCATCATCGCGATCCCCTGGCCCAACTCAATCTCACCGGCGAGGATTTCGACTGGGCGACCGGGCGAATCCTGGAAGCCGCCGACCGCAGCGCCAAGAACCGGGTCGTCAGCCTGCTCGAAGGCGGCTATGATCTCGAAGGCCTCGCCGAATCGGCGGGCTTGCATATTTTGCGCATGATGAAGGGTTGATGATGAGCGAAAACGCCAAAGTGGATGTGTCCGGCTATTCCTTCGAAAAGGCCGTGGCGGAGCTCGAAAGCATCGTCGCGCGGCTGGAACGCGGCGACGTGGCGCTCGACGAATCCATTGCCATCTATGAGCGTGGCGAAGCGCTGAAGAAACATTGCGAAGCCCTGCTCACGGCAGCCGAGAACCGCATCGAGAAAATCAGGCTCGACCGGGCCGGCAAGCCGCAGGGAACGGAACCGCTGGATGGACAATAAGGCATAGCGCTCGCCAGAAGAGCGGTTCTCCGGTTTGCATCCTCAGATCTTCAACCTCTCATTGACGCCATCCGGCTCTCCGCCCATGATAGCGCCGTTGAGGGATTGATTGGGGAGGACAATCGTGAAACGTACTGCAGCCAATTTCATTGCCGCCAGCACACTGGCTCTTACCTGCATCCTTACGGCAACTACCGCCAAGACCGAAGAATTCATCAATGTGCTGACCGGGGGGACATCGGGCGTTTACTATCCGCTCGGCGTGGCGTTGGCTAAAATCTACGGCGACAATATTCCTGGCGCCAGAACGCAGGTGCAGGCCACCAAGGCTTCGGTGGAGAATCTCAATCTTCTGCAGCAGGGCAAGGGCGAAATCGGATTTTCGCTCGGCGATTCCGTGCAAATGGCCTGGGAAGGCAACAAGGAGGCCGGTTTTCCCGGTAAGCTCACCAAGCTTCGCGGCATAGCCGCGATCTATCCGAATTACATCCAGATCGTCGCCTCCAAAGAATCGGGCATCAAGACGCTGGCCGATCTGAAGGGCAAGAGCCTTTCCGTCGGAGCGCCGAAATCGGGTACGGAGCTGAACGCCCGCGCCATCCTGCAGGCCGCCGGCATGAGCTACAAAGAGCTTGGCAAGACCGAATACCTGCCCTTTGCGGAATCAGTCGAACTTATGAAGAATCGCCAGCTCGATGCGACCCTGCAATCGGCCGGATTGGGCGTCGCATCGATTCGCGACCTGGCAAGCTCACTACCGATCAATGTTGTGGCCGTGCCTGCCGCCGATGTTGCCAAGATCGGAGCGCCGTATATTTCGGTGAAAATCCCGGCAGGCACCTATCAGGGTCAGACCGAAGATGTGGAAACGGCAGCCGTCGGTAATTTTCTCATCACGCATGAGGGTGTCCCCGATGAGACCGTCTATCAGATGACGAAGCTGCTCTTCGAAAATCTCGGACCGCTATCTGCCGCTCATGCCGCTGCAAAAGCGATTGATCGCTCCAAAGCACTCGAGAGCATGCCTGTGCCGCTGCATCCCGGCGCGGAGCGCTATTACCGCGAAGTAGGCCTTCTGAAATAACGCCGGTTTGGGTGCGTCGAATCTCAATCAGACGAAGCGCACCCGCCAACACCGTCGCAATCGCGGAAATTCCAACCCATCGAAGCCGGGGGCAGCAATGACCGATATCGAGTCCGGGCAGCAATATCTCGCACCGCATTCTGCCGAAGAGCCGATCGAAGGCCTTCCGCAGGGATTCGGCGATGGGCTATCCGGCCGCGTCGCATTCTGGATCGCATTCAGCTTTTCGCTATTCCAGCTCTGGACGGCGGCCTATGGCACCTTGCCCAGCCAGATCGTACGCGCGATGCATGTCGGTTTTCTGCTGCTGCTCGGCTTCGCGCTGCTCGGAAATCTCGTCGCCAAAACCCCGTTTGGCAAAATGGTGCTCTGGGCGCTCGGCATCATCGGTTTCCTGACAGGTGTCTATAACTGGATATTCTATGCCGCGCTGATCGAGCGCGCCGGTTTCCTGACGGAGATCGACCTTACGGTCGGCGTGATCCTGATCGCTCTCGTCTTCGAGAGTGCGCGCCGGCTGATGGGCCTGCCGCTGACCATCATTGCGGCGATCTTCTTCCTCTATTGTTTCGTGGGCAATCATTTGCCTTCGCCTTTCAATCACCGGGGCTATGATTTCGCGCAGATCATCGAGCAATTCAGCTACGGCACCGAAGGCATCTACGGCACGCCGATCTACGTCTCGGCCAGCTACATCTTCATCTTCGTGGTCTTTGCCGCCTTTCTCGAACGCGCCGGAATGCTCGCCCTTTTCAACGATTTCGCTCTTGGTCTGGTTGGCACCTGGCGCGGCGGGCCGGCGCAGGTCTGCGTGCTCTCCTCGGCGCTGATGGGGACAATCTCGGGATCGGGTGTGGCGAACGTCGTCGCCAGCGGGCAATTCACCATTCCGCTGATGAAGCGCTTCGGCTTCCGCTCCGCCTTTGCCGGTGGTGTCGAGGCGACGTCGTCCATGGGCGGTCAGATCATGCCGCCAGTCATGGGCGCCGTCGCCTTCATCATGGCCGAGACCCTCAATGTCCCCTATGCGGAAATCGTCAAGGCAGCGTTGATCCCTGCCTTCCTCTACTTCGGCGTCTGTTTCTGGATCGTCTACCTGGAGGCCGGCAAGGCCGGCCTGAGCGGCATGAAAAAATCCGAACTGCCAAATCCCTGGCAGGCGGTGCGGCAGCACTGGCCGCTGGTGCTGCCGCTCGCGGCGCTCGTCTATCTCCTCTTTGCCGGCTATACGCCGATCTATGCCGGGACGATGGGGCTGGCACTGGTCGTCGTCCTCATTCTTGGAACCTCGCTCTCGGCTCTCATCGGTCCGAAGGTTCTGCGGAGCGTGTTCTGGATCATCCTTGGCCTTGCGGCTGCTTCCTTCACCAAATTCGGCGTGAACATCCTTGCCTTGGTGATCGGTGCCCTCGTGCTTGCCTGCGTCCTCTTCAAGGGAGGGCGCGAGACGCTCGGCATCTGCCGCGATTCGCTGGCCGAAGGCGCCAAGAATGCGCTTCCGGTGGGCATTGCCTGTGCCATCGTCGGCATCGTTATCGGCACGCTGACATTGACCGGCATCGCCTCCACCTTCATCGGGGCGATCATCAGCATCGGCAAGGACAATCTCTTCCTTTCGCTGGTATTGACGATGCTGACCTGTCTCGTGCTCGGCATGGGCATTCCAACCATTCCGAACTACATCATCACGTCATCGCTGGCGGGACCGGCGCTGCTGCAACTCGGTGTGCCGCTGCTCGTCAGCCACATGTTCGTATTCTATTTCGGCATTATGGCAGACCTCACGCCGCCGGTTGCCCTCGCTGCCTTCGCCGCGGCCCCCATGGCGAAGGCATCGGGCCTGCGCATTGCGGTGCAGGCGACGAAACTCGCCACGGCCGGCTTCGCCGTGCCGTTCATGGCGGTGTACACACCGGCGCTCATGCTGCAGGATGCAGGCCCGCTGGCGGCCGCGTGGGGTTATCCCGTCGAAGTCGCCTACATCGTCTTCAAAGCCTGTTTCGGCATCGCGCTCTGGGGCGCAGCATCGGTCGGCTTTCTGCTGGCGCGCCTGACGCTGGCGGAACGCCTGCTCGCCTTCGCCGCCGGTGTCAGCCTTATTGTTGCGCTGCCCTTGACGGATGAGGCGGGGTTTGCCGTCGGCGCAGCGGTAATCGCCGTTCATTGGTGGCGCAACCGTCATCCACCGCAGGAACCGGTTACGCCATGAGCCTGTGCATCCTCACCGGCGGCAAGCTGATCACGGTCGCAGCGACGGCCTTCACCTTGCAATGGACGCATTCGATCGAGAAAACTGAATGGCGGGAGGCTTGGAGCGTCCGACCGGCCGGTTTGGTGCTGACCGAGGCCTGGATCAAAGGTTCCGGTGCGGGTATGGAACCGGGAGATGACGCTGTCCTGAAAGATGGATGGTGGAATTGGAAACCAAAGCGGATGCCGATCGCAAGGCTGTCGCTTGCCGCATCAGGCAAGACCGCCAGCGGCTGGACGCTCTGCCATGACGGCGAATGCCTGACTTTGGGGAGCAAAGCAGGCGATGATGCAGTCATCGGCTCATGCCCTCTTCGATAGGTGAGGCTGCAACATCCCCGCAGCTTCTGCTATCACTTGTTGCTCTTTCCAGCTAAGTTAATCGGCAACTCAATGGAGCGCTCGCCATGTCCTTCTTTCCTGGCAAAGATCCACTGCCCGGCGATGCCTTCGCCTGCGACGCGATCGAGCATCTCATCATTCCGCGCACGACGGATCTTGGCGGCTTTTCCGTCCGTCGCGCGCTCCCGAGCAGCCGACGGCGGCTTGTGGGGCCGTTTATCTTCTTTGACCGTATGGGTCCGGCGGTGCTGAGACCCGACGAAGCAGTGGATGTCAGGCCGCATCCGCATATCGGCCTTTCGACCGTCACCTATCTTTTCGACGGCGAAATCCGTCACATGGACAGCCTGGGTACGGAAAAGATCATTCGCCCCGGCGATATCAACCTGATGACGGCCGGGCGCGGCATCGTGCATTCCGAACGCACGCCGGACAATCTGCGCGGCCATCCGCTGGCGATGTCCGGCCTGCAGACCTGGCTCGCGCTGCCGGACGACAAGGAAGAGATCGATCCGGACTTTACCCATACCGAAAAGAGCGATCTACCGCCGATCAACGACGGCGGTGCGACGGGCCGCGTGGTTATCGGAAGCTTCGAGGGCGTAACCTCGCCGGTCAAAGTCTTCTCCGACACGCTCTATGTCGATCTTCAGCTTCAGCCCGGCGTGAAGTTCCCATTCGGCGCCGAACATGAGGAACGTGCGGTCTATATTCTCTCCGGCTCATTGATCGTTGCCGGCGACCGTTTCGAGCAGGATCAGCTCCTTGTCTTCCGCCCCGGCGATGCTATTGCCTTAGAGGCGGCTGAGAAAGGCTGTCATCTTATGCTTTTTGGGGGTGCGGCGCTCAATTCGAAGCGCTATATCTGGTGGAATTTCGTGTCTTCTTCCAAGGAACGCATCGAAAAGGCCAAGGAAGAATGGCGCACCGGCCGTTTCGACATCGTGCCGGGAGACGAGGAAGAGTTTATTCCTTTGCCGGAAAGCTAACGGGTTCATAACAATGCCAAATGTTTCTTGTTCTGGCAGTCCTTGAATTCGTCGCCTTCTGACGCAATCTGTTTTGACATAAAGGCGGGCCGCCGCCCAAGAATAGCAAGAAAGAGGCTTCAGCCTTGACACATATGCCAGAGACGCCCCTGCTGGACCAGGTCCACTATCCTTCCGACCTGCGAAAGCTGGAGGACCGGGATTTGCCGCAACTCGCCAGCGAGCTCCGCGAAGAGATGATCGACGCGGTATCGCGCACGGGTGGGCATCTGGGCGCCGGCCTCGGCGTTGTCGAACTCACCATCGCCATCCACAATGTCTTCGATACGCCGAACGACCGCCTGATCTTCGACGTCGGCCATCAGTGTTATCCGCACAAGATCCTGACCGGCCGCCGCGACCGTATCCGCACGCTGCGCCAGGAGGACGGACTTTCCGGCTTCACCCGCCGGGCAGAGAGCGAATACGATCCCTTCGGCGCCGCGCATTCCTCGACGTCGATCTCCGCCGGCCTCGGCATGGCGGTTGCTGCCGAACTCGACAAGACCGACCGCCGCGTCATTGCGGTCATCGGCGACGGCGCGATGTCGGCCGGCATGGCCTATGAGGCGCTGAACAATGCCGGCGCGCTCGACGCCCGGCTGATCGTCATCCTCAATGACAACGACATGTCGATCGCCCCGCCGACGGGGGCCATGAGCGCCTATCTGGCCCGCCTTGCCTCCGGCCGCACCTATATGGGCTTCCGCGATTTCGGCAAGAAGCTGACCGCCTATCTCGGCAAGAATGTCGACCGTGCCATTACCCGCGCCGTGGAGCATGCACGAGGCTATGTCACCGGCGGGACGATGTTCGAGGAGATGGGGTTCTACCACATCGGCCCGATCGACGGTCATTCCTTCGACCATCTGCTTCCGGTCCTACGGAATGTGCGGGACCATGCGCAGGGGCCGGTGCTGATCCATGTGGTGACGCAAAAGGGCAAGGGCTATGCCCCCGCCGAAGCGGCAGCGGACAAATATCACGGCGTCAACAAGTTTGACGTCATCACCGGTGCGCAGGCCAAGGTGAAGCCGAACGCACCGAGCTATACCAGCGTCTTCGCCGATGCACTGGTGCAGGAAGCGATGCTGGACGACAAGATCGTCGGCATTACCGCCGCCATGCCGAATGGCACCGGACTCGATAAGCTGCAGGAATTTTTCCCGGCCCGCTGTTTCGATGTCGGTATTGCCGAGCAGCACGCCGTCACTTTCGCGGCCGGCCTCGCCGCCGAGGGTTTCAAGCCGTTCGCGGCACTTTATTCGACCTTCCTGCAGCGCGCCTATGACCAGGTGGTGCATGATGTCGCGATCCAGGGCCTGCCAGTGCGCTTCCCGATCGACCGCGCCGGTTTCGTAGGCGCCGACGGGCCGACGCATGCCGGTTCCTTCGATACCGCCTTCCTCGCCACCCTGCCCGGCTTCGTGGTCATGGCCGCTGCCGACGAGGCGGAGCTGAAGCATATGGTGCGCACGGCAGCCGCCTACGATCTCGGCCCTATCTCCTTCCGCTATCCCCGTGGCGAAGGTGTCGGCATCGAACTGCCGGAACGCGGCGAAATTCTTCAGATCGGCAAGGGCCGTATCGTCAAGCAGGGGTCGAAGGTGGCGCTGCTATCCTTCGGCACGCGACTCGCCGACAGTCTAGCCGCTGCCGAAGATCTCGACGCTGCCGGCCTATCGACAACGGTTGCCGATGCCCGCTTCGCTAAGCCGCTGGACCACGATCTCATCCGCCAGCTTGCCAGCCATCATGAGGTGCTGATCACCGTCGAGGAAGGCTCGGTTGGCGGCTTCGGCAGCCAGGTCATGCAGTTCCTCGCCACCGAAGGCCTGCTCGACAATGGCCTTAAGATCCGCACGCTGGTCATGCCCGATATCTGGATGGAGCAGGCCAAGCCCGAAGTCATGAACGCCAAAGCCGGCCTCGACCGCGCCGGCATCGTGCAGACGGTGTTCAAGGCGCTGGGCCGCAGCCGAATGATCGAGGTCGCCGGGTAAGCTCGGCTCCCTCGCTATCGCTATATCGTTTGTCCGGGCATCAAGCTTCCGGCACTCATCTGGCATTCCTATTGGGGTCGGCCTGGGTTTTCCGGGCGCCCTTACTCTCCGTCTCGCCGCAATCAGTCATCCAACTGTCATGAACAAAGCGGAACTTGCAGCAATGCAGGGGCAGGCATGGTCGCGCCTTTGATAGCGATCATGCATTCGACTGCTATCACATTAGCTGTCATAGAGAAGCGGAGAGAACCTTGAGCAATCCAGACAAAGAACATGAGTATTCCGACTGGCTCGAAGCGGAATTGGCCGATACGCTGGATGAAGACTATGAGTTGGAACTCTCGGAACCTGCTCTCTCCGAAGAGATCCGAAAAATCTACCAGAAAGCGCATCCGGCTGCGATGCCGCGCATCGACTACTTCCGCGCCCTGCTGTCATTGCAAGCCGAACTAATCAAGCTGCAGGATTGGGTGACCTATCACAAGGAAAAGGTCGTCGTGATCTTCGAGGGTCGAGATTCGGCGGGCAAAGGCGGAGCAATCAAGCGAATCACCCAAAGGCTCAACCCGCGCGTTGCGAGGGTCGTCGCGCTGCCAGCGCCATCCGATCGCGAAAAGACCCAATGGTATTTCCAGCGCTACGTGCCCCATCTGCCGGCGGGCGGTGAGATCGTTCTCTTCGACCGGTCTTGGTACAATCGCTCCGGTGTCGAGCGTGTGATGGGCTTCGCGACGGAAGATCAGGTCCAGCAGTTCTTCAACGACGTGCCCGAGTTCGAACGCATGCTGGTTCGCTCCGGGATCCGGCTTGTCAAATATTGGTTTTCGATCACCGACGAAGAACAGCAGCTTCGCTTTCTGGTGCGCATCCATGATCCCCTGAAGCAGTGGAAGCTATCGCCGATGGATCTACAGTCCCGCGTGCGGTGGGAAGCCTATACGAAGGCCAAGGAAGAAACCTTTGCTCGCACGAACATTCCGGAAGCGCCTTGGCACATCGTCGAAGGCAATGACAAGAAGCGCACCCGCCTGAACTGCATGGACCATCTGCTCAGGCAAATTCCCTATGAGGACGTGCCTCACGAGGACATCACCCTACCGGAGCGCGTCTTCAACCCCGACTATGAGCGCAAGGTGCTACCGCCAGAGCTTTATGTTCCGTCGAAGTACTAAAGTGCATTGGCCAAGGGTCATAACCACCCTCGGCCATTGCTACTCATTGGTATCTGTCTCGCCCCGAAATGAGCGAGACAGTTCACCGATCAAAATGGTCTTTCCGTCCGAGCCTCCGGTGCTCGGAAAAAAGCGTCAGGAGATCGGCGTCATCAAGACGCCCGGCTCAGAGCAGTTCAGCACTTCACGGAATCGCTGAACTGCTCAATCTCTTTGTTTTCACGCAATTCCGGACGAAAAACCGCTACGCACTTTTCCTGGAATTGCTCAGAATTCCTGCCACTCATCCTGGGCAACAGCCGCAGCAGCCTTGCCGCCAAATGCCTTGGCCACCGTGCGGCCCAATGCCCTCGCAGGCGAAGCAGCCGGGCGCGACTGGGCGGTGACGACCGCTGGACGCTTGGATTCACGCGGCATGTCATTCAGGCGGAACTGGTGCAGGAGTTCGTTGAGGGAGGCTGCCTCGCGGGCGAGTGCGTGGCTCGCCGCCGTCTGTTCCTCGACCATGGCGGCATTCTGCTGCGTGCCCTGGTCCATGTTGTTGACGGCGGTGTTGATCTCCTGCAGGCCCGTCGACTGTTCGCGGGTCGCGATGACGATGGCGCCGACGTGGCGGTTGATCTCCTGCACTTCGGAAACGATCAGCTCCAGCGCCTTGCCGGTCTCTCCGACCAGGGAGACGCCGGTGTTGACATGATCGCTCGACGTGGTGATCAGCGCCTTGATCTCCTTGGCGGCGTTGGCGGAACGCTGTGCGAGCTCGCGGACTTCCTGGGCGACGACTGCAAAACCCTTACCGGCATCGCCGGCGCGGGCGGCTTCGACGCCGGCATTCAGGGCCAGAAGGTTGGTCTGGAAAGCGATATCGTCGATGACGCTGATGATGTTGCTGATCTCACCCGAGGACTTTTCGATCTGCTGCATGGCGGAGACCGCCTTGCGCACCACTTCGCCGGACTTCTCAGCACCCTCGCGAGCACGTTCGACGAGATGGCCGACATCTTCGGCGCGCTTGGCCGAATCGCGAACCGTCGTCGTCACCTGCTCAAGGGCTGCTGCTGTCTCTTCGACAGCGGCGGCCTGCTGCTCGGTGCGGCGGGCAAGATCGTCGGCAGCCGAGCGAATTTCGCCTGCACCGGCATTGATCGCCGAAGCATTGCGGCCGACCGACTGCAGGGCGGCCTCCAGCTTTTCGGCGGCATTGTTGAAGTCGGCGCGGACACCGTCGAACTGCGGCGCAAAGGCGCGGTCGAGGCGCGCGGTGATATTGCCAGAGGCAAGGGCGGCAAGTCCGCCGGCCAATCCTTCCATGGCGAAGCGGATCTCGCCCTCTTCGCGGGCCTTCTGCTCGTCGCTCATCCGACGTTGACGCTCGGCATCGCCGCGCATGCGGTCGGTTTCGCCCGCAAGACGCAGCTTCTCGATCGCTGCATCCTTGAATACGAGGACGGCGTCGGCCATGCGGCCGACTTCATCGCCGCGGCCAATGGCGGGCACATCGATATTATGCTCGCCGCTGGCAAGCCGGCCCATGGCGGCGGTCATGCCGACGATCGGGCGAACGATGGTGCGCGCGAGGAGCCAGGCAAGCACGGCAGCGGCCAGCGAGGCGACGATGCCGCCGACAATCAGCGTGATGCGAAGATCGCTGTTGGCTTCGTCCTGGATGGCGGACAAGGCATCAGCCTTGGCGCGGGCAGCTTGCTTGATCTTGGCTGCCGCCTCACGGAAGCCGTCGAGCTGGCCCTTGGTTTCGTTCTGGCCGATCTTGACGATCTGATCGAGTGGCATCTCCGTTTCCTTGCGCGCCTTCATCTGCGGCTCGGCGAGCTGGTGGAAATAGAGGTCTGCGGCCTTCTGCATGGCGTCGATCGCCGAAAGCAGATCAGGCTCATTGGCGGCAACCGCCTTGGCGGCCGCCATGCTCTTCAGCATGCGATCGCGATTGGTGCCGACGTCGCCGTAGGTGCTATTGCTGCGCAACAGCAGGAAGCCGCGCAAGTTGACGGCCTGTTCCAGCATGGCCTGCAGGGAATCGTCGATCAAATTGACGAGCTGCTGTGACTTGAGCTGTTCGGCGGCGGCCCCTGTGGATACTTCTTCCTTGGCGTAAACGAATGCGGAAACGCAGGCGAAGAGAGCGATGAGTGCGGCAAAGGTGATGGCGAGTTTGCCATTCAAAGAAAGATTCTTCGCAAACATGGGCGAGCGCCTCCTGAGCGCTGGTCCTAGAGCACATCGACGAACCCGCTGGGAGAGCGCGGCCGGATGCTCGAAAATTTAGGGAAGAGGCATGATTGGGCGCAAAACGCGCGAAGCCGTCATGGCAGGCGATTATCCCTGAAGAAGACAATCGCAATCCTCTGCATAAGTAGATGCTACCGCTTTAAAATCATTTAACTCCCTGCGGCGCAGTAAAAGCCTAATTCCGAGGTACTGCGTTGAGGATCAGAATATCGAGGTCATGCTCAGGAGAAAAATTCTCCGCTGTCATCTGGAAGGTCGTGGGGCCGGTCTTTTTGACGCCGCTGCCGCAGAAACTGACGTAGTTGTCCGGGCCGCCCTTATCGACGGTTAGCTGGAAATGTTTGATCGGTCCGGACCAGTTGGCGCCTGTGCTCAAAACATAGGAAATCCAGCTTTCGGTATAGCCGCGGCCACCCTTGTCGGCGGCGTCGGATAGTTTAGCGGCAGTTTTAAGAAAAGCGTTGTCCACGCAATATTTGGTCTGATAGGTTTTGAGCTGCTCTTTTTTGTAGTCATCGTCGCCAGCAAAGGTGATGGCGACCGTGCCGCCAACGCTCGGCTTGTAGCGATGCTGGACGCTGATCTTGGCGCCGGCCGGAAACTTGGTGCGCCACCAATAGGTCGTGTGTAAGGTCCAGATCGGCGTCGGATGATGCTTCATGCCCTGGCCGTCATCATCATATTCGTCATCGGTAATGAGGCCCCGCGCCGTCCAGTCCTCGAGCACATCAGGCGGCAGCTTCGCAACCGCGTTGAACGCGGCTGAGCCGAGCGGTCGCAGTGGAATATTGTGCGCCTTCAGCTCCGCCGTCATATCGATACCGGCGACTGTCACGTTCTGCTGGAGAGTCGGCGTGATCGGTTTGCCGTCCTGCATGACGGTGAAATCGAGGAAGTTGTCGGCATCGGCGTCCTCGATGGCGACCGTGCTATCGAGGACGCCCTCGATATCCGGCATGGGAAAGGCAACGACGCTTTCGACATCCTTATCCGAGGTGTTCTCGAAGATGTAATCGACCTTCACCTCGGTCGGAGAAATGAAGAGCTTTTCGTCCTCCATGCTGATATCGCCACTTCGGACATAGGCGAGGCCGCCGGTCTTGAGCTCAGCCATGCTATCATTCGCCAAGGCCGGCATAGCAATCATCGCCATAGCCGTCGCATAACCGCAAATTCCGCGCATTCGAGCCCCCATCAACCGCCGGTTTGTAGCGATTATGGTCAGATGCCGCATAGCGTCAACGCCGAGATCGGCCGCCATCAACACAAAATGCTTGCAACGCAGACCATTGCCCGGCATGGACAGCCCATGTCCGAACCGCAACGCCTCGACCAGCTTCTCGTCTCCCTTTCGCTTTTCGCCAGCCGTTCGCGGGCGCGCGACGCCATTCAGCGCGGCACGGTAACGGTTGACGGCAAGGTGGTGAGCAAGCCGGGGGCGTTATTTACCGAAGATGCTGAGATCGCGATCGACGATCCGGCTCAGGACTATGTGTCGCGGGCCGCGCTGAAATTGGTGGCGGCGCTCGATCATTTTCAGCTCGACCCAAAAGGGCAGCACTGTCTGGATGTCGGCGCCTCGACCGGCGGCTTCACCGAAGTGCTGCTGCAGCGGGGTGCCGCGCATGTCACCGCCATCGATGTCGGCCACGGGCAGATGCATCCGCGCATTTCAGCCGATCCGCGCGTCACCAACATAGAGGGCCTGAACGCCCGCAACCTTACGGCCGCAGATGTTGGCGAGCCCATAACCTTCGTCGCCTCGGACGTCTCCTTCATCTCGCTGAAGCTGGCGCTGGCACCTGCCCTGGCACTCGCAGAGCCGGGCTCGCACTGCGCGCTGCTCGTGAAGCCGCAATTCGAGGCCGGACGCGAGGCGATCGGCAAGGG
Source organism: Rhizobium sp. CB3090 (assembly GCF_029714285.1). Classification (NCBI taxonomy): domain Bacteria; kingdom Pseudomonadati; phylum Pseudomonadota; class Alphaproteobacteria; order Hyphomicrobiales; family Rhizobiaceae; genus Rhizobium; species Rhizobium sp. CB3090. The sequence goes on along the minus strand of NZ_CP121662.1, from coordinate 457,604 downwards.
CGGCCTGTTGAAGGACCCCTCCTCCGCTCCGACGGTCGCGGCAGAGCTGGAACGCTGGTTCGTCGAGGATGTGGGCTGGCGGAGCCTCGGTCTCATCCCCTCGCCGATCGCGGGTGGCGACGGCAATCAGGAATTTCTTCTCGCAGGGATCAAGCCATGAGCACCGAAACCGTAACTATCCAGAAGCTCGGCGCCCAGGGCGACGGTATTGCGCAAGGCACTGACGGGCCGATCTATGTGCCCTTCACGCTACCCGGCGAGACGGTTGCCATCGCCCGAGTGAAGAGCCATGGCACATTGATGTCGATCACATCGGCCTCGCCGGACCGGCAGGAGCCACCCTGTCGGCATTTCGGCCCGGAGGGCGTCAACGGCACCTGCGGCGGTTGCACGCTGCAGCATTATGCGGATCAGCCCTATCGCGCCTTCAAGCGCCAGCTGGTGGTCGATGCGCTGCGCTCCAAGGGGCTGGCACCCGAGGTCGACGACATTATCGCTGCCCATCCCGGCGAGCGCCGGCGTGTCGTCTTCGCCGCGCGCAAGACCGAGAAGGAGATGCTGATCGGCTTCAATCAGGCCGAAAGTCATCACATCGTCGCCATTCAGGAATGTCCGATCGCGTCGGCCGGGATCATGTCGCGGCTGCCGGCGATCAGGGCTGTGGGCGCTGCACTCGCCGTCAGCGCGGAGGCGTTTCGCATCTCCGTTCTGGAGACGCTCTCCGGTCTCGATATCGCTGTCGACGATATCAAGAAGCTCTCCGACAAGCAGCGCCGCAGTGCCATCGAGACCGTTCTCACCCTTCGCGGCATTGCCCGCGTCTCTTTGAACGGCGAAATCCTGGTCGAGCCGATGAAGCCGATGGTCGAGTTCGGCGGCGTACAGGTGTCGCCGCCGCCGGGCGCTTTTACTCAGGCGACGAAGCCGGCGGAAGAGGCCATGGCGGATCTGGTCGCCGCCCATGTCGGCAAGGCGAAGCGCATCGCCGATCTCTTCGCGGGCAGCGGCACATTCTCGCTGCGCCTTGCGCGCATCGGCCGTGTGCATGCCGTCGAAGGCGAAGACAAGCCGCTGGCAGCGCTCGACCATGCAGCGCGCAACACGCAGGGGCTGAAACCGGTGACCATCGAACGCCGCGACCTTTTCCGCCGACCGTTGATGGCGCAGGAGCTGAAAGCCTACGACGCCGTTGTCTTCGATCCACCCCGAGCCGGTGCGGAGTTCCAGAGCAAGGAACTGGCTCGCTCTACCGTCAAAAAAATCGTCGCCGTCTCCTGCAACCCCCTGACGCTCGCCCGCGATCTGGCCCTGCTTGTCGAAAGCGGCTACCGCATCACAAGGGTAACGCCGATCGACCAGTTCCTCTGGAGCTCGCATGTCGAGGTGGTGGCGGCGCTGGAGAAATAGGCCTTCCCTGCTGAGCCTGTCGAAGCAGGGCCGTCTCGAACCACGAGGGCGGATGAGGGAAAAGAACCCCTCACCGCTTCATGAAAGCCTCGAATGCCGCCCGAGCCTCTGCGCTCTTCAACTGCGCCGCAAAGTGCCTAGCCTCTTCCTCGATGCGGGCGAGCACATCCTCAGTGGAGCCCCGCATCAGGTCGCGGGCGATCCGCAGAGCCTCGGGTGGCTTGGCGGCGAGTTTGGCGGCGACCGAGAGGGTTTCGGCTTCCAGCGCTTCCGGCGCGGTGATTTTCCAGATCAGGCCGGCGTCTTTTGCTTCCGCGGCGGAAAAGCCCTCGCCGAGAGCGAGCAGAGCGAAGGCGCGCTGGTGGCCCATGACACGGGGGGCGAGCAGGCTGGAGGCGGCTTCGGGGACGAGGGCGAGATCGACGAAAGGGGTCTTGAACAGGCTGCGGTCGGAGGCGATCGTCAGGTCGCAATGGAGATGGATCGTGGTGCCGATGCCGATCGCCAGGCCGTCGACGCCGGAGACGACGGGTTTTTTCGCCGTTGCCAGTGCGGCCAGAAAGTCCAGCACCTCGCGGCCCATGGTGCCGCTCATGGCGAATGCCAGGAAATCGGCAAGATCATTGCCGGCGGAAAAACAACCTTCGCTGCCGAGAAAGGCGATGGCGCGGACATCCGAGATCTCATCCGCTGCCCGCAGCGCGTCGGTCATTGTCTGATACATGGCGCGGGTGAAGGCATTTTTCTTTTCCGGCCGGCTGAAGCGGATCACTTGCACATGCGGCGCGGTCTCAGGGCGTTCGATCAGGATGTGGTCGGTCAAGTGAATGTCCTTAGGCAAGAGCGATGCGCGCGGCTTCCAGGCTGGAAGCGCCGGCGACGATGCGATCGGTGAGTGCGGTGGTTTCGGCCAGCATGTTTTCCGCAGCAAAGCGGCAAAGAGCGATGCGCTTTTCCTCCTCGCCGTCTGCAACATCGGCCAAACCGCCTTTGGCGAGATAGCAGCCCGTCAGTACGAGGCCGAAGAGCCGTTGATAGGATGTGGCACCTGCCAGGGCCTCAGTGATACGGCCCTCCGCCTGGCGTACCAGCAGCCATTCGCTTGCCGCTTCGAGATCGGTGATGGCAGCGTAGAGCCGTTCAGCCGTCTCGCCGAAGCCGTCCAGATTGGATCTTGCAACGGCATCGGCGATCTCGCGCAGCTCGTGGGTGAAGCCACGCACATGGTCCCCATTGGTAATTGTCAGCTTACGCGTCACAAGGTCGATCGCCTGGATGCCGTTGGTGCCTTCGTAGATCGGCGCGATGCGGGCGTCGCGCAGCAGGCGGGCCGCGCCCGTCTCCTCGATGAAACCCATGCCGCCATGCACCTGAATGCCGAGCGAGGCGACATCGACGCCGGCGTCGGTGGAGAAGGATTTGGCGATCGGTGTCAGCAGGGCCGCCCGCTCCTGCCAATACTGTGCCCTTCTCTCATCGCGATGCGACATGTCGATCGCCTCGGCGCAGGCATAGCAGATGGCGCGCGAACCCTGCGTCAGCGCTTTCATCGTCAGCAGCATGCGGGCGACATCAGGATGTTCGATGATCGGGCTCATGCCTGCGGTCGTCGTACCCGGCGCCCGGCCTTGCGTGCGCTCTTTTGCGTAAGCGATGGCCTTCTGCGTCGCAGCCTCGGCGATCGCCACACCTTGGATACCGACGGCGAGACGGGCATTGTTCATCATCGTGAACATGCAGGCCAGCCCCTTGTTCTCCTCGCCGATCAGCCAGGCAACGGCACCCTTTTCGGTTCCGTATTTGCCGTCGCCATAGATCATCGTGCAGGTCGGCGAGCCTTGGATGCCGAGCTTATGCTCCAGCGAATGGGCGAAATAATCATTGCGAGCGCCGAGTGCGCCATCGTCGCCGACAAGGAATTTCGGCACGAGGAACAGGGAAATGCCGCGGGTGCCCGCCGGCGCGTCCGGAAGGCGGGCGAGCACGAAATGGACGATATTCTCCGCCGCCTCATGATCGCCCCAGGTAATAAAAATCTTCTGGCCGAACAGGCGATAGGTACCGTCGTCGCGGCGTTCGGCGCGAGTGCGCAGCGCGCCGACATCGGAGCCGGCATGCGGCTCGGTCAGGTTCATCGTGCCGGCCCATTCGCCGGAGACCAGTTTTGCCAGATACTTGCGCTTAAGGTCTTCGCTACCGTGGGCGAGCAGCGCCTCGACTGCACCCATGGTCAAGGTCGGCGCGAGGCCAAAGGCCATAGAAGCGGAATTCCACATTTCCAGCGTCGCGATATTCAGCATATGTGGCAGGCCCTGACCGCCAAATTCCTCTGGCGCCGTCAGCCCATTCCAGCCGCCGGCAACCCAGTCGCGATAGAGCTGCTCCCAGCCAGCGGGCAGCACCACCTTGCCATCAACCAGCTTCGCGCCGTGCCGATCGCCAATTTCGGCCAGCGGCTCCATCACGTCACTTGCAAAACGGCCGGCCTCCGTCAGGATAGCGTCAACGACATCGCCGCTGAGATCGCCGAGACGCCCCTCCTCCATCGCCTGCCCCATGCCAGCGACATGCTTCAGCGTAAACGCGATTTCCTCGACCGGCGCCTTGTACATTAGTCTTCCTCCGCAGTGACGATGCCGACAGTCTACCTCACCCAGGCTATCGGCCACATGATGTTTATAGCTATTTGATTTTTACGTAAACGTCAATTTTGAGATTTCCTTCGAGAGCAAAATTGCGGCATATCCGCCTTCTCGTCTGATTGTCGCGCCGCAGCCGGGACTTGCATAAACGATTGTCATGAACAATGACTATGGCAATTCCCTTATGGACACGAACGACCCGGCCATGAACACGATCACGTCAGTCACCACGATACCCGGCCTTGTCTGGGCTTATCGTCTGCGCCCCGGCGCGAGTAAGCCGGAGCGGCTGTCCGATGATACCGATCGCGCCGTGCTGTTTGCCGGGGACGGTTTCCTGTGGCTGCATCTCAACCTTGTCGATGCTCGGGTGCCTGCCTTGTTGGAGGATGTGCCGGGGTTGAACGAAGCGGCCCGTATGGCGCTCACCACGCATGAGACGCATGCGACCCTCACCGTCGACGAGCAGATGCTGTTCGGTACGCTCGTCGATTTCCAGCGCGAATTCGATCAGGACACGCGCGACATCGGCTGGCTGCATTTTGTGGTCACCGACCGCATGCTTATCACCACCCGGCTGCAACCGCTACGCAGCGTCGAGCGGGCGCGCATGATGATCGAAAAGAACGCTGCCAAATTTACGTGGCCGCTCGATATTTTCGAACTGCTGGTCGTCGAGTTCCAGCGTACCCTGATCTCGCTGGTCATGGAGATGACCGAAGAGCTCAACCTCATCGAGGATTTCGTCTACGACAACGCGCCACGGGATGAACGCCGACGGCTGGCGCCGGTGCGCCGGACGATCGTGCGCCTGCACCGGCATTTGCGTACCGTTTTGACGCTGATGCGGCGCGCTGCAGCATCAGATGACGAAGAGATGCCGCTCGGCTTCGAGGATGTCGCTGGCCGCTTGACCGGCCGGCTAGAGGCGGTCGATCACGACGTCTATGCGTTGCAGGAGCGCGCCAGGCTGCTGCACGAAGAAATCGACTCGAAGCTTTCCTCCGAGATCAACCGCCATCTCTACATTCTGTCGATCATGACGGCTTTCCTGCTGCCGCCGACTCTGGTCACCGGCTTTTTCGGCATGAACACATCAAATTTGCCGTTTTCAACCGGTGGCGGCGGCACGGAGTATGCCGTCGGGCTCATCATCGCTTCGATGGTATTATCCTGGTGGCTGCTGAAGCGGGTCAACATTCTCTGATGGCAACATATCCATCAGTAAAAAGCCGCCCGGCGGACAACCGGGCGGCTTGCATTGAGGAACTAAAACTCTCGCCTAATAGTAGGGCGAGTAGCACTGCTGCCGAGGACCACGATTGGGCTGGAACGTATTGTCGTAAGCCCTATAGGACCGATAGCGCGCCTCGCACCATTCGACATGGCGTGGGTTGATCCCTCCAGCCGGGGCGACATACCGCGGCTGGCTGGCAATCGCACCGCCGATGATGGCTCCGGCGCCGAAGGCCGCCAGCGGGTACCAATAGCCATCATAATAGCGATAGCCATAACGGTAGCGCGGATAACCGCGATAGCCGCCATACCAGCCACGGCGATAGTAGGGATAGTACCCGCGGTGATAACCGCCATAGCGGCGCCATTGAACCTGCTGAATATCGGTAGGGGCAGCCTTATCTACTGCCGCAGCGGGTGCGGCGGGCATCTGCATTGCGAAGGACGGGGTGAAGCTCGTCAGAGCCACAGCGGCCGAAACAGCAATGGTCGCAATTTTTGCACGGAAACCAAGCATTTATATCTCCATTCCCTGGCTTATCTTGTGCTGACGCAAATAACGTTCCGTATTGGGGAAGTTCCCCAAGACAGGCTCGAGTTACCTGCCGCGTAGCGCCTCCATGCGAACGCGCAAAGACGCGGTAGTCATTCCTTAAATCCCTACCAATTTAAGGAGTTATGCGCGGACCCCAAGCTCAATTTATAGCGATTTCACTCTTAACCAAGGATTAACCACCAATCCTTACCATTATTTCATGAAGGGATACCGGCAGACTCACCCTCTGATTTGCAGTTTCCTGATGGTTCTGGCGCTGCTGGGACTGGCTTCCCGCCTCGCGGCCGCTGAAAACCAACCCTGGAACGATCCCCAGAACGCCCTTATCGTCGATGCCTACGAGTTGAATACCATCGATTGGGATCAGCTTCTGCAGGACAAGCGCATCGCCGCCTTCATCTCGAAAGCTTCCGACGGCCTGCCCGAGAGCTTTAGCTGCACGGGCGATCATGCGGGCGACACCTTCGCGCACTGCAAGACCATGTGGCGCAAATATGCTGTCAGCCGCGAGCTATATCAGACCCGCCGCGTGCTCGCAAAAATGAACGGCCTGCTCTGGGGCGCCTACCACCTCGGACGGCCCGGCAACCCGATCGACCAGGCCAATCATTTTCTGGATTATGCCGATCCGAAACCGGACGAATTGATGGTGCTCGATATCGATGGCCTCGACGCGACGCAGTTCATGTCGCTAGACGATGCACAGATCTTCGTCGGTCATATCAAGGTCAGAACCGGCCGCTATCCCATCCTCTACACCAATCACAACACCGCCAAGTATATCGCCGATCATCGGGAGGACTATCCAATCCTGTCGCGGCTGCCGCTCTGGTATGCCCGCTACAAGCCGGATGTGACGGGCACTTTCCCGCTCGGCAATTGGGACAATTATGCGCTCTGGCAATTCTCCTCATCCGACAATTGCTCGGAGAAGACCTGTCCTTACCGGGTGCCGGGGACGCTTACCGATATCGATGTCAACGTCGTGCAGATGACGAAGGTGCAGCTCGCCAAGATATGGCCGCAGGGCGATCTGTTGCCCGCCAAACCGGAGCCCGCACCCATGATCATTGCCAAGGGGCCGAGTTGCACCGCACCGCTGCAGAAACTCGTCTCGCTGATGATCGATCCCATCGTCACCGCCGCAACCACCCAGTCTAAGCCGGTCGAGATCAACGAGCTGAATTATCAGGATTTTTAGAGCGGCAGGAGAGCGCCTTCAGCGCCGCCACGGCACGCTCGGCATCGGCGGTCGGCACGAAAATATGGTCATGATAATAGGCCGCAACGACATTGGCGCTGACGCCCTCGTTTCCAAGTGCCGTGGCGAAAGCGGCGGTCAGGCCGACCACTTCCAGCGAGGAGTGGACGTCGAGTGAGATCATGCGCATCGCCGGGTCAGCCGGAAGCCCCGCCTGCCGGGCTGCCTCGATCGGAAGGATCAACGTCATCCCTTCCTTTTCCTGAAACATTCCGATCGGTTTTAAATGGACGTAGTCCGTCAGCGCTGAAGGCGGCAGGCTGCAAAAGACGAATTCGCCTTCGATCAGATTTGGCTTCATGCTGGAAATCAGCAGGTTGAGATCGGTGATACCCGACATGGTTCTGATCCTCTTCAAACCGTGAGCGCTGGGCACGCTTAAGCCCGGCTCAAGCTAGGCGATCTATCAACTGGTATCCATATCCAGACGTGAGTGCCGCATGGCCAAGCTCAGATATTTCGACGCCAAGAAGCCGGCAGAGCCGGAACCGGAATTGCCGGCAGCCTCGCACAGCGAATTCCTGCGCACAGGCCGTATCACGCGCGACAGGGCGCATTGGCTGGCCGAAGAGCGGCGCTATCTCTCGTATGAGGAAGTGGCCGAGCGCACGGCGAACAAGTTGCGGAACGCCGGCGAAAAAACCCATGACCGGCTGAACAGCTTTCACAAATCGATTCGCTTTCCGAAGCTGATCTTCCATCACACGCTGAAGGACACGCCGCATCTCGGCTATTGCCATGTCACAGCGGCGCGAACGCAATTCGCGCAGTATGAAGAGGTGAGCTGGGCCTTCTACATTGCCAACTTCTTTGCCCGTATCGGCCAGAACGACAATTTCTTCGAGAATATCAGTCTGAAATATTCACGGATGTATTTTGCCGTCGCCGTCCACCCGGATCAGGAATCGCCGGAAAAGAAACTGACGATCAATCGCGAGATCCGAGGCAACGGCGTGCTCTTCCACACGCATGATCCGCAGATCGCCATTCGCAATGTGCTGCTGCTTGGCGCGCGCAATGAACAGCTCCGCGACATCATTCGCCAGCTTTGATCATTGATCCCCAAACTTGAAAAGCCTAAATGGATCGAAAGGCATGATGACTGCCTGAACTGCAACCGGTCAGGCCATGGCACGACACATAGACATTCTCCAACACCCTGAAACTGCGATAGTCGAGGCGTCGGCAACGCTCGCCGAAGGGCTGCCGATCGGGTTGCCGACCGAGACGGTCTATGGGCTTGCCGCCGACGCCACCAATCCCGCCGCCATCACCCGCATCTACGAGACGAAGGGGCGGCCACGTTTCAATCCGCTGATTTGCCACATGAGCGATCTCGCCATGGCGGAACGATATGCGATCTTCGACCCGATCTCGCGGAAGCTGGCGGAAGCCTTTTGGCCCGGTCCGTTGACCCTGGTGCTGCCGCTGCGGCCGGAAAGCGATATTCATCCGCTGGCGACGGCAGGGCTCGATACGATCGGCATCCGCGTGCCGCAGGGTTTTGCCGGCGAACTGATCCGAGCCTTCGGCCGGCCGCTCGCCGCCCCCAGCGCCAATACGTCCGGCAAGATCAGCGCCACCAGCGCCGATCATGTCCATGACGATCTCGGCGAAAGGATTACGCTCATCCTCGATGCCGGCGCTTCGGTCGTCGGCGTCGAATCGACTATTGTCAAGGTCGAGGACGGAGAGATGCGGCTGCTCCGGCCGGGCGGACTGGCGGCGGAAGAGATCGAGCGGGTCGCAGGCCAGCCGCTCAAGCGAAAGAACGGTGCCTCGCCGGCCATCGAGGCCCCGGGCATGCTTGCTTCTCATTATGCGCCGGGCGCCGCGGTGCGGCTCGACGCGACGGCTGTTTTACCGGGCGAGGCGCTGATCCGTTTCGGCCGGCCAGACATTGCCGGGGTGGAGAAGGCGGCCATGGTGCTTGATCTCAGCCCGTCGGGCGATCTCTCGGAAGCCGCCGCCAATCTCTTCGACTTCATGAAACGCGCCGATGCCACCGGCGCGACAACAATCGCCTTTTCCAGCATTCCCGACGAAGGTCTCGGCGAGGCCATCAACGACCGGCTGCGCCGTGCGGCCGCGCCCAGAGAGTAAATCCGGTCAAAGACAAATCGGCAAAGGACACGCCATGAGCAGCTCCGCCCCCTCCTCCGCCCTTCTCGATCGCTTTGCCGCGATCGTCGGCGAAAAGCATGTGTTGCGGGAGGCGGCCGATATGGCGCCGCATCTCATCGAAAATCGCGGGCTCTATCATGGCGCATCGCCGCTGCTTTTGAAGCCCGGCTCGGTGGAAGAGGTTTCGGCCATCATGAAGCTTGCGAGCGAGACCGGTACGCCGATCGTGCCGCAGACCGGCAATACCGGCCTTGTCGGCGGCCAGACGCCGCGCGAGGGCGGCTCCGACATCATCCTCTCGCTGGAGCGGATGAACCGCATCCGCGATATCGATCCGGTCGGCAATACCATGATCGTCGATGGCGGCTGCATCCTGGCCGATGTGCAGAAGGCGGCGGAAGAGCATGGCCGCATGTTTCCGCTGTCGCTCGGCTCCGAGGGCTCCTGCCGTATCGCCGGCAATCTCTCCACCAATGCCGGCGGCACGGCCGTCCTCGCCTATGGCAACATGCGCCAGCTTTGCCTCGGCCTGGAAGTGGTGCTGCCGACCGGCGAAATCTGGAACGGCCTCCGACGGCTGAAAAAGGACAATACCGGTTACGATCTGCGCGACCTCTTCATCGGCGCCGAAGGAACGCTCGGGATCATCACCGGCGCGGTACTGAAGCTTTTCCCGCAACCGCTCGGCCATCAGGTGGCCTTTGCCGGCATTCAGTCAGTCGAGGATGCGCTGACGCTGTTCAAGAATGCCTCCAGCCTCTGCGGCCCGGCCCTGACCGGTTTCGAGCTGATGCCGCGCATCGGCGTCGAATTCACTGTCCGCAATATCCCGGGCGTACGCGATCCATTGGAAACGGTGCATCCCTGGTATGTGCTGATCGATATCTCCACGTCGGATTCGGCTGAAACCGCCGAGCGGATGACGACGACGCTGCTGGAACAGGGTTACGAGGCTGGCCTAGTTCAGGACGCGACCATCGCCAGCTCCGAGGCGCAGCAGAAGGCGTTGTGGCACATGCGCGAGAGCATGTCGGACGCGCAGAAGCCGGAGGGCGGCTCGATCAAGCACGATGTCTCCGTGCCGGTCGCGCAAATCCCGAAATTCATGCACGAGACGGCGATAGCCGTGATGGCAGCCATGCCCGGCGCCCGCATCTGCGCCTTCGGCCACATGGGCGACGGCAATATTCATTACAACATCTCGCAGCCCGTGGGAGCCGACAAGGCGGAATTCATCGGCCGCTGGCGCGAGATGAACAAGATCGTGCACGGGCTGGTGCTGGAACATGGCGGCTCGATCTCCGCCGAACACGGCATCGGCCAATTGAAACGCGACGAACTGGGCTCGATCCGCCCCGAAATCGAGATCGACCTGATGCGCCGGATCAAGATGGCGTTCGATCCGGCGGGTGTGATGAATCCGGGGAAGGTTTTGCGGGTTTAATCACCTTCTCCCCGGCGGGGAGAAGGATGCGCGTTAGCGCAGGTTGAGGGGGCGTTGCACCGTAAGGCTGCCTTTCGCTTGTCGCTCAAGGCCCTCGGGATTTCATCCCTCGGCCCCCTCATCCGCCCTGTTGGGCACCTTCTCCCCGAGGGGAGAAGGTATTTTCTCAATCAAAATCCTCATGGCTCGGCTGCGCTCCGCCACCATTGCGGTTGCCCGAGATGATCTCGCGCTTGCCGACATGGTTCGCCGGGCCGACAAGGCCGTCCTTTTCCATGCGTTCGACCAGGGACGCGGCGCGGTTGTAGCCGATGCCCAGGCGGCGCTGGATGTAGGAGGTCGAGCACTTCTTGTCGCGCATGACGACCTTGATCGCCTGTTCGTAGAGGTCGTCACCGTCTTCGGAGGCAATCGCGCCCTTGTCGAAGACAGCCGTATCTTCTTCCTCGTCTTCTTCGTCCTCGTCGGCGGTGACCGTATCGAGATATTCCGGGCGGCCCTGCAGCTTCAGATGCGCGACGACCTTTTCGACTTCCTCATCCGAGACGAAGGGGCCGTGAACACGGGAGATGCGGCCGCCGCCGGCCATGTGCAGCATATCGCCTTGGCCAAGGAGTTGTTCGGCGCCCTGCTCACCCAGAATGGTGCGGCTGTCGATCTTCGAGGTCACCTGGAAGGAGATGCGGGTCGGGAAGTTCGCCTTGATCGTGCCGGTGATGACATCGACCGAGGGACGCTGCGTCGCCATAATCAAGTGAATACCGGCGGCACGCGCCATCTGCGCCAGACGCTGGATCGCGCCTTCGATCTCCTTGCCAGCGACCATCATCAGATCGGCCATTTCGTCGACGATGACAACGATATAGGGCATCGGCGTCAGGTCCATTTCCTGTTGTTCTTCGATCGGGGCACCGGTGCCCTTGTCGAAGCCGGTCTGAACCATGACGTGGATCGTCTCGCCCTTTTCTTTGGCGGAAGCAACGCGGCTGTTATAGCCATCGATATTGCGGACGCCGAGGCGCGACATCTTCTTATAGCGATCCTCCATCTCGCGCACGGCCCATTTCAGCGCCATCACGGCCTTCTTGGGATCGGTGACGACGGGGGTGAGGAGGTGCGGGATGCCGTCGTAGACGGAAAGTTCCAGCATCTTCGGATCGACCATGATCAGACGGCATTGTTCCGGCGTCATGCGATAGAGCAGCGACAGGATCATGGTGTTGATGGCGACGGATTTACCTGAACCGGTGGTGCCGGCAACGAGCAGATGCGGCATCTTGGCGAGTTCGGCAATGACAGGCTCGCCGCCGATGGTCTTGCCGAGGCCGAGGGCGAGCTTGTAGCCGCTCTTCTCGAAGTCGGGCGAATCGATCATCTCGCGGAAATAGACGGTCTCGCGGGTGACATTCGGCAGTTCGATACCGATGACGTTGCGGCCGGGAACGACGGCGACGCGGGCTGACAGCGCCGACATGGAACGGGCGATATCGTCGGCGAGATTGATGACGCGCGAGGATTTGACACCGGGGGCCGGCTCGAATTCATAGAGGGTGACGACCGGGCCTGGACGAACATGGATGATCTCGCCCTTGACGCCGAAGTCCTCGAGCACGCTTTCAAGAAGGCCGGCATTCTGCTCCAGCGTTTCCTGCGTCATGATCACGCCGGTCCGGGCGACCGGTTCCTGCAGCAGTTCGCGGGGCGGCAGCTCATATTCACCTTCACCGTGGGGGGCGATCGGCCGCCACTCCGGGAGAGCCAAGGCGTTAGGCCTGCGCGGTGTAATCTGCGACGGCGGCGGATCGATCAATCGCTGCTTGGCGGCTTCGACGGCGGGAATGACCGGCTTTGCTTCGACCACGGGAGCGGCAGCGGCTGGCACCGACTTCCGAACCGGCATCGGGGCGACGACCATGACCGGAGCCGGAGAAGGCAAGCTCGCGGCCGGCACCGGTTTGGCTTCGACGATGGTCTGGGATTCGCTCGCGAATACTGCGGTGACGAATGCGGGCGGAACGAACGCAGCGGGTTCGGCCACCTTTGATTCCGTGATCGTCGGCGCGACAGCCTCGATCGCGGCCGGCGCCAGTGCCAAGGCTTCCAGCGCGGCAAGCTCGTCCATTACGAATGTGCCGACGGGGGCCGGCTCAACAGCCGGAGCAGGCTCGGCGGAGACACCGGCCGCTATAACAGGCGAAACCTCGGCTTCTGGCGATGAGGCCATGGCGGGTGAAGGGCGGCGGCATTCGACGACGCGGAATTTCGCGATGATCGATTCGACCCGAGACTGGATCTCCGGAACGACTACCGGCTGAACCGGCGTGCCTCTGACGGCGGCAAGAAATTCGCTTTCGAAGGGCATGGCATCCCAGAAGGCGAAATCGGAGAGATTGACGAGCCGCGACTCGACCATGGGCGCGGCAACGGATTCTGCAATTTTCGGCAATGACGGCGAGGCATCCAGCGCGATCGCTGGAGCTTTATGAAATGCGGTAGCGATGACGGTCATCTCCAATGCGTCCGGCTCCATCGCCGGAGATTTCTGAATTACGGTAGGCTTGTAGGTCTCAGCCGCGAACGGCATGTCTTCCCAAGGCGGCAGTTGGAAATCGGCCGCCTGTTCCATCTGTGAACTATCGATCGAGACCTGTGATTCGATGACCGGCGTCTCAATGACGCGCATGGCGGCTTGGTTGACAGGCGCGGGTGCCGGGGCGGGCGCAGGCTCCGCCGGCGGGCGTCGGCTGATGATCTCGGCTTCTCGCGTGCGGGTGAAACGGACGTTCGGTCCCATCAGGAAGGCGTTTTGCCAGCCGGGTGAGGCAAGCTCCTCGGCCGAGATCCCATGCGGCGTGACGGGCATGATAGGGCCGCCCGCTGCCGTGCTGGTTTGCAAGGCTTCGACGACGGGCTTTGGCGCAGCGGCTATCCGCAGCCGTGCCTCTTCGGCGAGCCGCAATTCTTCCTTGCGGCGCTGTTCTTCCGCGCGCTGCTTTGCCTCGCGGGCGTTGCGGATCTTTTCTTCCAGGAAAGCGCGGCGAGCGGCGATCTGCTCGGCCCGGCGGGCCTCTTCCGCAACCTGCTCCGGGTCCGGCTCTCCCTCCTGCAGGAAGCCGGTTGCCGCATTCGAAATGTTCGTTCGAGAAAGACGCATGAGACCTGCAACCCAGTCATTGATATTGCCGATGGCTTCCCAAATCGAATAGGGCAAAGACGGTTAATAAGTTCCTTCTTATCGGCGTCGAATGCACTCTTATTCGGCGGGGGTAGAACCTGCGAAGCGACCCACCGGCACCTCCGTAACGGACGCGTCAACGACTTCGCGCCGCACATCGAAGCGGCGCGAAGCAACCATCATTTTTTCGGAACGGCTCGCTATTTATTGGAAAGCTGAGCGATCGACAGCAGCGTATCGGCGCTGATGCCGACGGTCGAGGAACCCGTCAAGATCGACAGGGCAGGCGATGTCGACGAGGTCGTATTGTTCTCCATGTCGTACATGGCGGAGAACCGCTGCAGAAGCTTGGTGACCTTATCGGGGTCCTTCAGATCGCTGACATCGAGAACTTTGTCCAACAGCTTGGCCTGCTGATCGACATCCATCGACGAGATCGAACTCGGCAGGTTGAAGGTCGTCGTAACGACCTGATAGAGCGCGGTGTCGCTCATGATATCGTAAATGGAATTGATGTCCGGCGCCTTGCGCTGGAAATAAAGCGCCAAACGTACGCCCGGGTTGCTCTCTCCCTGCTGATCCTCGAGGGTCTGGTGCAGGAAGAGGTCGTTGGTCTGGTCGATCGCGCCCTGGTTTTGCGCAGTCCCCAGTTTCGAATCCGTCAGATTTCCGTCCGTGTCGAAGTTGAACGCCTCGACGATACTCTTGAACTGCGCGCCATCATCGGTGTTGATGAAGCTCTTGGAATCGCTCGGATCGGAGGCGAAGGCCTTCTTCAGCGTCGCAGTGGTGACGCTCTTCGGGTCGATACCGTTGGCCGTCAGGATGAAATCGGTGAGCTTGCTGTCGGCCAGAAGGTCGGTGACACTGGTGACCTTGACAATATTGGTCGCAAAATAGGTAGCTGCAGTCTTTGCGTCATCCGAAGCCCTCGTTTCCTGAGCACCGGTCAGCCCTGTAGTGACGCTGCTGGAATATTTGGAGATGTAGCTGTTGATCTCAGTCTGCGACAAAGACTGAACAGGCTGTTTCAAGTTGCCTTTGCTATCGAAATTGAAGGCCTTGGCGAGATTGGTGAAACGGGCGTCCTTGAGCGAGCTGACATAGCTTTTCGAATCGTAAGGATCGCTTTCGAGAACCTTCTTCATCTGCGTCTTCGACATCTCATCCGGGCTGATACCATAGGCGCGCAGCGCCATTTGGTAGAGTTCGGGAAGATCGTCATTGGACGTATCGCTGTCAGCGGCAGCGTTGGTTTTGAAGAAATCGTCGATCGTCTTCACGTTGGCGATGCGGGTCTTGTAGTTGTTGACCGCGTCGGTCGTCAGCGACGACTGCGACGTCGTGTAATTTTTCATATAGGCGGTCGACGCCGCGGCGATCTCAGCCTGAGATTGCGCCACGTCGCCTGACGCCAGCGTACCATCGGACTGAAAATTGAAGGCCGCAACAACATCGGTGAGACCGAAAATGGAGGCAGTGGTGGAGTCGGCGAACGCGTTTTTGAATACAATGGCGGGGGTGCTCGCATCGATCCCATAGGCCGTCTTGACGTAATTGAAGAGCCGGGTGTCCGAGGTCAGCTCATCGACCGAGGTGATGGAGCCGATATGATCCTTATAATAAAGATCGTTATCCGTGGCGCCGACATCGGTCGTGAATGAAGGAACGGTCGAATTGTAAGCGCTCATGACGTCGGCCGTCTGGCCGAGCGTCTGCGGGCCGCCGGGATAATTGGTCGCGTAGGCTGACGTCGTCGTGCTGAGCTGAGTGGCGGTCTGCGCCTGCCCGCCGCTGGCAACCGTGCCGTCGGACTGGAAATTGAACTGCGCCAGCACACTGGTCAGGCCGTTCGATTTCGCAACACTCGCATCCTCGGCCGAGGCATTGAATTGCGCGGCGGTGATATAGGATGGGATGTCGAAAGCGGTTTTGACATAGTCGAACAGCTTCGGATTGGAGGTAAGCTCATCGACGGAGGTGATCGAGCCGATCTGGTTTTGATAGTAGGTCGTATCGGCGTCCGCCGTCGTCGTCTTCACGGTTCCGTCGGCATTGAAATTGAACTCGGCGACGATCGCTTTGTCGGCGGCGCTGCCGTTCTGGTTTACGAAGCTGCTGGAATCGCTAAGGTCGCTCGTCAGCATCTTCTTGAGGAATGTATTCGACACATTCGTCGGGTCGATGCCGTAGGCCTGCAGCACATAGTTTCTCAAGCGCGTGTTACCGAGGAGATCATCCACGGTCTTAACGTCGCTGATGTGCTGGCTGTAATAACTTGTTTCAGTCTGGGCGTTGGTCTCTTCAGTCGTAAACGACTGCTTATAAAGGCCGACCATATCGTCTTCCTGCGCACTGGTTTGCGCCGAAGAGGAGCTGCTCGTGCCGAAATTGAACGCTGCGGCGAATTCCTTGTAGCGCGTATCCGTCAGCTTGTTTGCGAAACTGCTGGAATCGCTGAGGTCGCTGGTCAGCACCTGTTTCATAAAGGCCTTGGCATAGGTCATGTCCGAAAGGCCGTAGGCTTCCATAGCGTAGCTATAGAGCTGATAGTCATTCATGAAGTCGTCGACGCTGGTGACCTTGCCAATATTGGCATTGTAATAATCGATCTCACGCTTGCTCTCAGGCTGCGTTGCCACCTGTTTGAGCGTCGTCGCCATGCTCCGGGTCGCGATCGAATAGCCAAGATAGGTGGATATCATCAGCGTGAACCCCAATAAATCTCTAATATATGCAGACGAATCTACCGACAGTATCGCAGATAAACCTTACCCGAGACTTACAATACTTCCTCCGCCGCCTGCGTCAGATCGGGACAGGGACGGCCAGTCGAGCATTCACTTTATGGAAACCCTGCCACATTCGATTTTGCTAACCATTTGAGGATGCAAAGTTTTCTTAACCGCGATTTTTAAGCTGTCTGGAAGGGGGGCCGCCTAATCTGCACCCAACGAGAGGACATGAAGTTCTCCGTAAGAAGACCGGAAAACCGGCTCTCAGGTAAAGCAAGGGTAGAGATTAGATGACAAATACCGTCCTGAAGCCCGATTGGGCTGGAACCACACTGCGGCTTGATCCGACGCGCTTTCCGCAACAGGTCAGCTACGCCATGCGCGGTACCGCGGGTGATGTCACCATCACGATCGACGAGCGCGGCGCGGTGCTGCGCAAAATATTGCCGTCCAGCGGCCTGCCGCTGTCGGTCGCATTACCGAAGCGTGCCTTCAAGGGCGTCGCCGCCCGCGCCATCGACCATGGCGACGGCGAAGTCACTGTGACGCTCGAATTGCATCATGAGGATCCCGACCTCTGCATCCCCCTCCTCGTCGCCCATGATTTGAGCGACATCGCCGCCGACTGGCGCTCATGGTCGGAAGCCTTCCGCATTCCGATGATGATGATCGAAGCCGACGGTGTGGCCCGTCCGCTGGAAGAGCATCTCGGCGGCGTCTCCACCCGCGACCTCCAGCCCCGTCGCCGTCACTCCTATTTCGCCAATCGCCGGCCGCGCTTCCTCGTGCGCCGCACGACAGGCAAGCTCGGTGTCAAGATGAAGATCGAAGGCCGCGAGATCATCGCGCGGAGCTAAAGTACCCGAATCGAAATCTCGGCATATTGCCTATGATCGGCCGCAGGACGTTCAGCCTTGCGACCGATATAGCTATTGCTCTAGCGAACGCTCCATAACGATCGTCCGTTCATTCCCGTGGAAGTTATCTCTTATAGCCTTGTAGCCCAACTTGGCATAGAAAGCCTGCGCAGTAACGGACGAGGGAACGGCAAGAGTCGCGATTCCATTATTACGCGCTATCAACTCTATTTCGGCCATCAGTTGGGTCCCCACTCCCTGTCCCTGCATCGAGGGGGACACGAACACAGTGCGGATCACCGCGCCATCGAGACTGGCTGTGCCAACGACATTTTCGTCTTTCGTCGCCACGCAAACAATCCGGCTGTCCAAGAGTTTTCGCACAGCGGCAGGAGTGAAATTCTCTGCAACGCGGGAGATTATGTCCGGCGAATAATCCTTCGAATTGGTTTCGCGAAGAGCGGACAATATCACGGCGCTGATGGCCTCTATATCCGCCTCTTGAGCCAACCGGATGCATATCCCACGCTAAGCACCCATCGCTGCCAGCAAGGCCGCTGTGCGGCCCGTTTTCATCACGGAACGAGAAATAGAAACGACAGGAAGAGGCCCGCGAAGATGATGAGGCCGACCTTGCCGTTGGATCTGAACAGGATCATGCATTGTTGCGCATCGTTGATGTCGAGCACGGCGATCTGATAGGCGAACATGCCGCCGGCGACGATAAGGCCGACATAGGAGAGCCAGCCTGCTCCCGCCAGCGCAAAGGACAACAGCATCAGAACCAACGTCGCACCGTAAAGGCCAACCAGCCACAGGCGCGTCTTGTCGCCGAAGAGCCGGGCGGTGGAGCGGACGCCGATCAGCTCGTCATCCTCCTTGTCCTGATGGGCATAGATCGTATCATAACCGATCGTCCACAGGATGGCGGCGCCATAGAGTACGATGGGAGCAAACGACAGACTGCCGAACAGCCCGGCCCAGCCCATCAGCGCACCCCAGGAAAAAGCCAGCCCCAGGAAGAATTGCGGCCAATCGGTAAAGCGCTTGGCAAAGGGATAGAGCGCGACGATGGCAAGTGACAGCACGCCGAGAACGACGCTGAACCAATTGAACTGCAACAGGACCAGAAGGCCGACCAATGCCTGCAGCGCTATGAAAACCTTCGCCTGCCAGCGTGTGACGCGGCCGGAGGGCAGCGGGCGCGAACGCGTGCGGGCCACTTCCATGTCGATCTCGTGATCGACCAGATCATTATAGGTGCAGCCGGCACCGCGCATGGCGACGGCGCCTATGAAATAGAGAAAGAGGTGGTAGATCAGCAGAAAGCCGGGCGACGCCTTACCCGTTGCCAGGGCTGCATTGGCCGCCAACGTGGCCGACCAAAAGCACGGCCACATCAAAAGCTCCCAGCCGATCGGCCTGTCCCAGCGCGCAAGCTGCGCATAGGGCCAAAGCGCTGGGGGCAGGATGCGGTAAACCCAGTTGCCGGAGGGCGCGTCTGCAACGCGCCCATTGATGTCGCCTGTCTTTTGCATAGACGACTAGTAGTGATATCTGGCGCCCGCGGTCAAGCGGCGGGGCTGCCACCCCGCTCTTTTCAGTTCAGCGTGAAGTTGAACTTGTAGCTGGCGGAGACGCCCACCAGCAACTGGTTGCGGTCACCCCGCTCGCGTACGAGGCTGCTGTCGGCAGCCGGGCCGGTCAAACGGCTGTATTCGACAAAGGCGCTTGTGGTCCAGTTCTGCGTCGCCTTCCAGGTCAGCGCACCGCCGGCGCCGACGGACTTTATACCCCCGCCCGGATTGTAACGGCTGAGACCGGATGCCGCCGACTCCTTGGCGTTAACGCCGTAATAGGTGTCAAAATAGTCGGGGGAAGCGAGCGTCATGCGCGGGCCGCCGGAAAGGCGAAGTTCCGGCGTGATATCCGTGAAGGCGTCGATGGCGGCATCGGCGACAACGCCGCTATGGGCGCGGATGCCCTGACGGACTTCGACACGGGCACGCAGCCAATCGGTCGGATAGGCTTCGACGAAACCGCCGGCTTCGGCGCCCCACTTGACCTTCTTCAGGCCCTTCAGCTCATGACCGTCGCTGGAATCTCGGCTCGGCACGAATTTGCCGACGATACCGGCCCGGATGCCATCATTATCGATCAGCGCAAAAGAGGGATTGTCGTTGCGCGAAGAGAAACGCGGACCTGGGCCTTGCTTGCCGACGGAGATCAGCGGCGACCATTGCAGCTTGTTGTGTTTGCTACCTTCGAATTTTGGCGCCGTGAAACCGGCTGCGCCGACGCTTAGATACCAGTCACCCGACCAGAAGTGCTGGCCGTCCCCGGCGAAAGCGGCGCCCGAAGAGGCGACGAACAGGCCGAGAGTGAAAAACAGACGCGATTTCCCAAACACAATGCAACTCCATGATACGCAATACAAAGGGCCAAACACGCCCTCAGAGTTGCCGCAAACTATCCCGATCGCGTTACCGCTCTCTTAACCAAACGCGACCGATTTAGGGGATTAACGGCGAAACTTTCGGCGCGATTTCATCGGATCCGAGCTTGCGCCGATGTGTCGCGGTGATTTAATTCCGACACAGGCTATTCAATCATGGGTATTGCGAGAATCTGACCATTCAAATGGTCAAATAACATGGGCACCGTCCTATCCGGCAGGCAAAAATCAAAACGCCGGGCCATGGAAACCCATGCCCGGTGTAACAGCGGCGAACGTTTTAGAACGTCACCTTTTCCAGCGGCGCTCTGGTCGATTCGAATAACCTGAGTTTTGCTTCTCGCTCGGCAATGTAATTGCGGTTGTCGGGAACAGCGAATTGATTCTTGGCAATCTGGATCTGCATGATGAAGAGTTCATCCCAGCGGAAACCCATTTCCGAGCCGGCCAGATAGAACTCCCACATGCGGAAAAACTTCTCGTCGTAGAGCGCGACAGCCTCGGCCTTGCGTGCCACGAAACGATTGCGCCAGTGCCGCAACGTATGGGCATAATGCATCGGCAGGATTTCGACATCCTTGACCATGAGCCCCGCCTTTTCCAGCGGCGCCAAGGCCTCCCCGACCGATGGAATGTAGCCGCCCGGAAAAATATACTTCTCGATGAAGGCATTGGTGGCGAAGCTCGGCTTCGGACGGGCGATGGAGTGCAGCACCATGACGCCGTTATCATCGAGCAATTCGAAGACCTTGCCGAAGAACTTGCCATAGTTGCCGATGCCGACATGCTCGAACATGCCGACCGAGACGATGCGGTCGAACTTCCTGCCGGTCATATAGCGATAGTCCTGAAGCTCGAAGCGCATGCGATCGGACAACCCACGCTTGGCGGCGCGATCGCGCGAGACTTTGAGCTGCTCCTCGCTGAGCGTAATGCCGGTAAAATCGAGGCCGGGATTGGCTTCGGCAAGATACATGCCCATGCCGCCCCAGCCGGAGCCGATCTCGAGAACGCGTTGGCCCGGCTCGACGAGGAGCTTGGCGGCGATATGGCGCTTCTTGGCCAGTTGCGCTTCGTCCAGACTGATGCCAGGCGGGACGAAATAAGCGCAGGAATATTGCCAGTCCTCATCGAGGAAGAGATCGAACAGCTTGGCCGACAGATCGTAGTGATGCGCAACATTGTATCTGTTGCGGTTGATCGGCACGCGGCTCTTGATCTGCTGCCAGGCGATGCGGCCGACCAAGAGTGCGGCCATGCGCAGGTCAAAAATCTCGTTGGTGGTATTCTGCTTCACGAGCGAGAGGAATTCATAGATATCCCCCTGCTCCAGAATGAACCGACCTTCCATGTACATTTCGCCGAGCTTCAGGGTCGGATCGCGGGCAATCGCGTCCTCCGCCTGTTGGTCGGCGACGCGGACGGCAACCGTTTCGCCGGACCCATCGCCGATCATGTGCGTCTCGCCGGACGCCAGTGTAAGTTTCAGAGAGCCTTTACGGACGATTTTTTTGACAATCGAGAAGAGTGCCGACGCCATGGACGCCTCGCCTATGATGACATGATATCGACTCTGACTTTAGCGCGTCACATCATTGTGGCAAGCGCACCTTTTCGCACTCGTTGGCGCTCCGGCAACAACTCGCCGGAGTGTGGCATTCTTGCACTGAGTCTCGCTAAGTACTTATTTTCGCTTGAGTGCATCCGCCAGAGCGGCACCGAAGCTACCCCGCTGCTCCGGTTTCGGACCGCTGTCACGCCTACCGCCAGCGTTGTGCCCACCACTTTTTTCGCGCGTTTGATTCGCAGGCGTCGCCGCCACGGCGCTGCCGTCCTTACGCATGGAGAGACCGATTCGCTTGCGCTTGACGTCTACCTCCACAACTTTCACTTTCACGACATCGCCGGCTTTGACCACTTCATGCGGGTCCTTCACGAAGCGGTCGGCGAGCTGCGAGACGTGGACAAGGCCGTCCTGATGGACGCCGATATCGACGAAGGCGCCGAAGGCAGCGACATTCGTCACCGTGCCCTCCAGCAACATGCCGGGCTTGAGATCGCCGATCTCGTTGACCCCTTCGGCGAAGGTCGCGGTCTTGAAGCTCGGGCGTGGATCGCGGCCGGGCTTTTCCAGTTCGGCGAGGATATCGCGCACCGTCGGCAGGCCGAATTTTTCATCGATGAACTGGCGCGGATCGACCGCTTTCAGCGCGGCGGCATCCCCCATCAGGCTGCGCAGATCACGGCCGCAGGCGGCCACGATCCGCTTGGCCACGCCGTAGGCTTCCGGATGCACCGATGAGGCGTCGAGCGGCTCCTTGCCATCGGGAATACGCAGGAAGCCGGCGCATTGCTCGAAGGTGCGCTGGCCGAGGCGGGCAACCTTCAGGAGGTCGCGGCGGGTCTCGAAGCGTCCCTCCCCGTCGCGATGCTTGACGATCGCGTCGGCAATCGACGGGCCTAAACCGGAGACGCGGGCAAGCAGCGGCGCGGACGCCGTGTTGAGATCGACACCGACCGCGTTCACCGCATCTTCTACGACGGCATCGAGAGAGCGCGACAACTTCTGCTGGTCGACGTCGTGCTGATATTGGCCAACGCCGATCGACTTTGGCTCGATCTTCACGAGTTCCGCCAGCGGATCCTGCAGGCGACGAGCAATGGAGACGGCGCCGCGGAGCGACACGTCGAGACCCGGGAATTCCAGCGCCGCCGTTTCCGAAGCGGAATAGACGGATGCGCCTGCCTCCGAAACAATCACCTTGGTCGGTTTCGGTGCCGGCAGGTCGGCCAGCATATCGGCCACCAGCTTTTCAGTCTCGCGGCTGCCCGTGCCATTGCCGATGGAGATCAGCTCGACCTTGTGCTTGCGCACGAGTGCGGCCAAAGTCGCCTGCGTACCACGCACGTCGTTCTTCGGCGGGAAGGGATAGACGGTCGTCGTCTCCAGCAACTTGCCGGTGCCGTCGACCACGGCCACCTTGACCCCGGTGCGGATGCCCGGATCGAGGCCCATGGTCGCGCGCGATCCGGCCGGTGCCGCGAGCAAAAGATCCTTGAGATTACGGGCGAAGACGTGGATGGCCTCCTCTTCGGCGCGTTCGCGCAGCTCTCGCATCAGGTCGAGCGACAGCGACATGGAGAGCTTTACCCGCCAGGTCCAGCTTGCCACCTCTGTCAACCAGCGGTCACCGGGTTTACTCGTGCCGATTTCGTAAGCCGTTGCGATCATCCGCTCGACCGGCTTGTTCGGCGAGACGGCATCGGCGTCGACCTCGATGGTCAGCGTCAGCATCTCCTCATTCCAGCCGCGCAGCATGGCGAGCGCACGATGGCCGGGAGCGGTGGCCCAACGTTCCTGATGGTCGAAATAATCGGCGAATTTCGCCCCCGCCTCCTGCTTGCCGTCGACGACCTTGGCCTTCAACATAGCATTCGTCTTCATATAGGTGCGCAGCTTGCCGAGCAGATCGGCATTTTCGGCAATGCCTTCGGCGATGATGTCGCGCGCGCCTTCGAGCGCCGTCTTCACGTCGGGTACGTCAGCGGTGATGAAGCCCTCGGCAAGGGCCGCCGGCTCCTTCGAGCGATCGGCAAGAATGGTATCGGCAAGCGGGCCGAGGCCGCGCTCCCTGGCAATTTCAGCACGGGTGCGACGCTTCGGCTTGTAGGGCAGATAAAGATCTTCCAGCTCGGCCTTGGTGGCGACCACGGCGATCTTGCGCATCAGCTCGTCGGTCATCTTGCCCTGGCCGGTAATCGACTCGACGATCGCCGCGCGGCGGGCTTCCAGTTCACGCAGATAGACGAGGCGTTCCGCAAGCGTGCGCAACTGACCGTCATCGAGACCGCCGGTCACCTCTTTCCGGTATCGGGCGATGAACGGCACCGTTGCGCCTTCGTCGAGAAGCTCGATCGCGGCCTTGGCCTGATCCGCACGCGAATTGATCTCAGTGGCGATGGTAGCGGCAAGGGAGCGAATATCGGCGGCCATATGATTCTCTGAACTTGATAAAAGTGCGGGGACCATAGTGCCACAAAAAGGCGTGGCAATGTTGTAGCCTGGGCCTCCACAGGATTTGCCGCTTGACCTTTGGTCCAACGGCCCTTAACCGCGCAAGTAGACGTTAGAGCGTTCCAGGAAAAGTGCGAAGCGGTTTTCCGTCCGGAATGCGTAAAACAAAGGGATAGAGCGGGAAAGCGATTCCGTGAAACGCTGAATCGCTCTAGAGAAGGGCAAGCCATGAAAGTTCTGTTGATCGGATCGGGCGGACGCGAGCATGCACTGGCTTGGAAGCTGGCACAATCGCCGCTGATGACGGAATTCTACGCCGCGCCCGGCAATCCAGGCATTGCCGAACATGCGACGCTTACCGCCATCGACGTCGAAGACCATGGCGCGATCGTCTCCTTCTGCAAGGAAAAGGCCATCGACTTCGTTGTCGTCGGTCCGGAAGCGCCGCTGGTCGCCGGGCTTGCCGACCGTTTGCGCGCCGAGGGCATCGCCGTGTTCGGGCCTTCCGCCGCGGCCGCGCAGTTGGAAGGCTCCAAAGGGTTCACCAAGGATATCTGCGCCCGCTACGATATCCCGACCGGCGCCTATCAGCGTTTCAACAATGCGCCGAAAGCGAAAGCCTATATTCGTGCGCAGGGCGCCCCGATCGTCGTCAAGGCCGATGGGCTCGCCGCCGGCAAGGGCGTCACCGTCGCCATGACGGTCGAGGAGGCGCTTGCCGCCGTCGATGATTGCTTCGAAGGCGCATTTGGCGCGGCCGGCGCCGAAGTGGTGATCGAAGCCTATCTCGATGGCGAGGAGGCAAGCTTCTTCTGCCTTTGCGACGGCAAGCACGCGCTGGCTCTTGCCACCGCCCAGGATCACAAGCGCGTCGGCGACGGCGATACCGGCCCGAACACTGGCGGCATGGGCGCCTATTCCCCCGCCCCGGTCATGACGGCTGACATGGTCGAGCGCACGATGAAGGAAATCATCGAACCGACGATCCGCGGCATGGCGGAAAGCGGCCATCCCTTCTCCGGCGTCTTCTTCGCCGGGCTGATGATCACCGCCAAGGGGCCGGAACTGATCGAATACAATGTCCGCTTCGGCGATCCGGAGTGCCAGGTGCTGATGATGCGGCTGAAGAGCGATCTGCTGCCGTTGCTTCTTGCCTGCGCCAACGGCACGCTGGATCAAGTGGGCGCCGAGTGGAGCGACGACGTGGCATTGACTGTGGTCATGGCCTCGAAAGGCTATCCCGGCTCCTATGCTAAGAACACGCCGATAGCGGCTCTGCCCGCCGACAGCGACGGCGCGAAGGTGTTTCATGCCGGCACAGCGGTGAAGGATGGTGCATTGGTCGCAACCGGCGGGCGGGTACTGAACATCACAGCGACCGGCAAGACCGTCAGCGACGCGCAAAAGCGCGCTTATGCGCTTGCCGCCGAGGTGCAATGGCCGAATGGTTTCAATCGAAGCGATATCGGCTGGCGCGCAATCGAACGGGAAAAGGCTTGAACCGAAAAACGCCAGCTTGTGCCGATTTCTGCGGTTCCGCTAAACTTTTAGCCAATCTCCTGACGGGATGGAAACAAAGCGGCGCTAATCTCTCCGCCATATAAGACGGAGTGGTTTTGTTATGCGTCCCCTTTTTCTTACTTTGGCATGTGTGCTGGCCGCTGGCTCGGCCATGGCTTCATCGATCCAGCCCATCGATAGTAAGACGGAAACCGGCGGCGGCAGCATCATCGACAAGGTTTGCACCGATTGCCCGGCGCTCAAGCCGGAAGCCGTCAAGAAGGATTATGTGGTACCGGAGCTCACGCCCGGCACACAGTCCATCGTCGTGCGTGACATCGATGGCCAGCGGAAGGTGGTTCGCACCGAGGCCTGGATGGGCGGCTCTCCAGTCGTCTTCATCTCCAAGCCGACACCTGAAGCCCTTGCAGCGGCCCGCGCTCCGAGCGACGGCATCGATTTCGCCGCGAAAACCGCAGCCCTGCCCGAGGCCGCCAAGGCGAAGGCGCCCGCGCCGCTCGATCTCGCCGGCTTCCAGCTTCGCCAATAACCACACCATTCGATCCCGTTCCCTGCCCCGCCCGGCCAAGGTTTCGGTCGACGGGGTCTGCCGTAAGGCAGACCAATGCGCCCCTGAAGAGAAGCAGGGGCGCTTTCGTTTTGCATAGCAAAGCACAGAATTTCCCTGCCAATTCCAGACAATATTGAAAGCGATTCAGTATTGTTTATTGCGATGCAACAAGGCGCTTGATTAAATCCGCTTAAAATCTGATCGCGCGGTTTTGATTAAAACTTTCTTAGATATAAAGCGCGATTTTGCTTGCACCGGACAGCAGCATGTCATTTCCAGCAGCGGCAAGCGTATTGGGATTATCCCAGGCGATCGCACAGGCGGTAGAAAACCGCGCCGGTATTCTACCCTACCCTGTTGCGAGGCATTATGAAGAATCTCAAGATCGCCCATCAACTTTTCGCTCTTCTAGGCGTGCTTATGGCCGCTTTTGCCGTGGCGACCTATTTCCAGATCCGGTCGCAGGCGGACTCCATCTATGACGACCGTTTCGACATGCTCCGCACGCAGGTCGAATCCGGCATTTCGGTTCTGAACCAATATTATCAGCGCGAAAAATCCGGTGAGATGACGCATGAGGCCGCCCAGGCCGAAGCCTTCAAAATCCTCTCGCATGTCAGCTTCCAGCCCGCCGGCTATCTCTTCGGCTTGGACTACAGCGCCATTATGCGCTTTCATCCCAATCCGGCCAATGTCGGCAAGGACATGTCCGGCCAGACCGACAAGAGCGGCACCTATTTCAGCAAGGAAATGGTCGAAAAGGGCGTCAAGGGCGGTGGCCGTACAGTCTATTACTGGGGCAAGCCCGGTCATCCCGACAGCGAGCTTTTCCTCAAGGGCAGCTATTCCGCCGCCTTTGCGCCATGGCAGATCGTTCTTGGCTGCGGCGTCTATATGGACGACCTCGAAGGCCAGATTCACGCGGCAATGTGGCGCGCGCTGCTGATCTGCGGCATCGTCTTTCTGGTCGGCATCGGTTCTGCCCTCTATTTCATCCGTGGCATTACCAAGCCGCTTGCCGACGTCCATACCGCCCTCAAGGCCGTGGCCGATGATGACGTGAAGATGGTCATTCCGCATGCCGAGATGCGCAACGAGATCGGGCTTATGGCCCAGGCCACCCTGGCGCTGCAGGAGAAGGTCCGCGAACGCCATATCCTGGCGGATCGTCAGGCCGCGCAAGAGCTGGAAATCAGCAGTGAGCGCGAACAGAACCTGCGCCAGCAGCAGGACGAAGCGCATGAGCAGGCGCGTGTCGTCTCCATCATCGGAAGGGCGCTCGAAGCACTGGCCCAGGGCGACCTGACCGTACGCTGCGGCGATATCGGCGTCGGCTATGCCGGCCTGCGCAACAATTTCAACGAGGCGCTGTCACATCTCGAAGCCGCCATGGGCCGGGTCAATGCCAAGGGCAACGACATCGGCGTCAGCAAGGAAGAGATCCGCCGCGCCTCCAACGAGCTGTCGCAGCGCACCGAGCGCCAGGCCGCCAGCCTGGAGGAAACGTCAGCCGCCCTCGACGAACTCACTGTCGCCGTGCGCCAGACCGCCGAAGGCGCCCATGAGGCCAGCAAACGCGTGCATGCCGTCAGCACCGAGGCATCGCGCAGCGACGCCGTCGTTGCCCAGGCGATCGACGCAATGAGCGGCATCGAGAAATCGTCCGAGGAGATCGGCAAGATCATCGGCGTCATCGACGAGATCGCCTTCCAGACCAACCTTCTGGCGCTTAATGCCGGCGTCGAGGCGGCGCGTGCCGGCGAATCCGGCAAGGGCTTTGCCGTCGTCGCCCAGGAAGTGCGCGAACTGGCGCAGCGCTCGGCCGCTGCCGCCAAGGAGATCAAGGACCAGATCGCCCGCTCCTCCGGGCAGGTTGACGAGGGTGTTCGCCTGGTCGGCGAGGCAGGCGAGGCGCTGAAGCGCATCTCCGACCAGATCAAAGCGGCCAACGAGATCGTCTCGAAGATCGCCCACAGCGCCTCCGAGCAGGACACGACGCTGCGCTCGATCTCGTCTTCGATGAACCAGCTCGATGCGGCCACGCAGCAGAACGCCGCCATGGCCGAGGAGACGACGGCATCGGCCGAAACGCTCGCCGCCGACACCGAGGATCTGCTCGGGCTCATCCGCGGCTTCCGCGTCAACGACGGCCGTCCGCTCGCCCAGAGCCGCCGCGCCGCCTAAAGCGGCAACGCAACAGCTATAACGAACCGCCGGGCGCAAACCCGGCGGTTTTTCTTTTTTTGGGTTTGAATGGTTGCCTCAGTCGGCCGTCGACAGCCGCTCAACCAACCTGTCGATCTCGCGGTTGGAATAGACCTCAATGCCCGCCTGCTTCAGCAGAGCCGCCGTGACACCATGACCCGCATGCCGGCCGCCGGAGAATGTGCCGTCATAGATGAAGCCTGAGCCGCAGGACGGGCTTCCGTCGATCAGCAGGGCATAGCGGCAGCCGGTTTCCTGAGCGAGCGTCAGCGCATTTTCGGCCGCCTGACGAAACGCTGTCGTGACATCGCCGCCAGTTCCCTCGATCACGCGTGCACGGCCGGCAAGCACGTCCTCGCCGACCGCACCAGCGGCAATTTCGGCCGGCGGTCGCGGTATCACCATGCCCGCGGACATTTCCGGGCAGATCGTCACCAGCCTGCCCTCCTCGCGCCAACGCCCGATGGCCGGATGGATGAGCGGCTTGGAGCGGCCGTCATAGCGAACGGCATGGCCCATGAGGCAGGCGCTGACGAGGATTTTTCCGGTCATCGCGCCTCCACGCCTTACCCCGCGATCTTCGAGAAGTCCGCGACCGTGCCGGTTGCCTCGCGGATCAGCCGCAACAGTGCCAGGCGGTTGGCGCGGATGGCAGCGTCCTCGTCATTGACGAGAACATCTTCGAAGAAGCGGTCAACGGGTGCGCGCAGCTTGGAAAGTGCGGCCATAGCCGAGCGGAAATCTTCCTTGGCGATCGCATCGGAAGCCTCGGCGGAGGCTGCGGTGATAGCGGCGAAGAGGTCCTTTTCCGCATCGAGCTTCAGCAGGTTTTCGGAAACGCCATCGGCTATGACGGTGCTCTTCTTCTCCTCGGCGGCGAGGAGCTGGGTGGCGCGCTTGGTGCCTGCAAGCAGGTTCTTGCCGTCTTCCGAGGTGATGAAAGCGGTCAGCGCCTCGACACGGCGAGCGACCATCAGGAGATCATCGGCTTCCGGCGTCAGCACTGAGTCGATGAGATCGTAACGAGCGCCCTGATCGCGGAGATAGACCTTGAGGCGGTCATGGAAGAATGCGAGGAGATCGACATCCTTTGTTGTCGCCAGCAGTGGCAGCCGCACTTTGCATTCCAGCAGAATCCTGACCACACCCAAAGCCGCGCGGCGCAGCGCAAACGGGTCCTTCGAACCCGTCGGCTTTTCATCGATCGTCCAGAAGCCGATCAGCGTGTCCAGCTTGTCGGCGAGCGCGACCGTGATCGCCACCTTGTCCTCCGGCACGCGGTCGGATGGGCCTTGCGGCTTGTAGTGATCCTCGATCGCAGCGGCCACCGAAGCATCTTCGCCCTGGAGGTTAGCATATTTGCGACCCATGAGGCCCTGAAGTTCCGGGAATTCGCCGACGGCTTCGGTGCGCAAGTCAGCCTTGGCGAGGACCGCGGCGCGATCGACCTTGGCCGGATCGGCGCCGGTGATTTTGGCGAGTTCAGCCGCCAACGCGCGGATGCGGGCGACGCGTTCGCCCTGGCTACCGAGTTTGGCATGGAAGGTGACGTTGAGCGCATCAAGCTTCGCCATGCGCTGGTCGAGCGGCTTTTTCAGATCAAGGCCGAATTTTTGGGCGGAGGCATCCAACGTTTCGAGGTCCGGCATGTCACCTTGGTCGCGCTTCCAGAAATGCAGCGCGTCGGAAAGGCGGGCGCGCACGACCTTGCCATTGCCGTGGATGATCTCCTTGCCACCATCCGTCGCCTGGATATTGGAGACGAGGATGAAACGGTTGGAGAGCGTCTCGCCGACCTGCGGGCGGGTGACGAAGCACTTCTGGTTGGTCTTGATCGTCAGACGGATGATCTCCGAGGGGATCGACAGGTAATCCTCCTCGAAAGAGCCCATCAACACCTGCGGCCATTCCACGAGGCCGGAAACCTCTTCCAGCAGGCCCTCATCCTCGACAAGTTCCAGGCCATTGGCAAATGCGACGTCGCGGGCATCGTGCAGGATGACGTCCTTGCGGCGCTCGGCATCGAGAATGACCTTCGCCTTCTCCAGGCTGGAAATGTAATCATCGAAGCGCTTGACGGTGATCGCCTGAGGCGCATGGAAGCGGTGGCCATACGTCACGTTCGAGGCAACGATACCGTCGATCTCGAAGGGGATGACGGCGGTCTCCTCATGCTCGGTGCCGAAGAGACAGACAATCGACTGCAGCGGACGCACCCAGCGCAGCGAGCCAGGCTTGGCTGACGCCTTGCCCCAGCGCATCGACTTTTGCCAGGGGAAATCCTTGATGATACTGGGCATGACGTCGGCAATGATCTCCTCGGCGGCGCGGCCGGGCTTGGAAATGACCGCAACGTAGAAATCACCCTTCTTAGGATCGCTACTTACCTGCGCTTCGGAAATGGAAGAGAGACCGGCGCCGCGCAAGAAACCTTCGATCGCCTTCTCATTGGCGTCGGTGCGCGGCCCCTTGCGCTCCTCGCGCACGTCGGCCGATCGCGCCGTCAGGCCGCGGATATCGAGTGCCAGCCGCCGCGGCGTCCAATATTCGCGCGCTCCCTCATAGGACAAACCCGCTTCGACCAGCGCGTCAGTGACGAGCTTTTTCAGGTCGCCGGCAGCCTTGCGCTGCATACGGGCGGGAATTTCCTCGGAGCGGAGTTCGAGAAGGAGATCGGGCATGAGAACTGTCTTTTATGTTGAGGCAAAAAGGGTCCGGGCGGACTTAGCAAGCCCGGCAGCAAAAGTCACCAAGGCAAACGGCGAAATTACCATCCGCCGCCGCCTCCGCCGCCTCCACCACCACCGGAGGAGCCGCCATCCCCACCGCCGGAAAAGGCTGACGAAGAACTGGACTCAGGCGCTGGGATCGTCGAGGCGATGGTGGATGCCATGGAGGAGGAAAAGTCGCCGATCGTTCCGCCGATGTTACCTGGGTGAAAATCGCCGGAATACCAGGCCGGCGCATAGGCCGCCGCCGCGGCTGCACCCGCAGCGGTGGCGAGCCAAGTCTCGAAGGCGCTGGACCAGGGTTTTTCGACGCCGAGTGCGACCGCATAGGGCAGCAGCTTTTCGAAATGCTGCGGCGACATCTGCGGGGCGCCCTGCATGTTCATCCGGTCGCGTTCGGCGAGCGTCAGATATTGCCGCAGCCCCGCGATACCATCCATCATCTTGCGCCCGAGCGGCGTCGGCGCCCCCATCAGGAAAAAGAAGACGACGTTGAGCGCGAAAATGCCGACGATACCGGCGAGCAGAGGCAGTTCACCCGCCTTCCACAATGGGACGACGGCGGCAGCCAAGCCGCCGACCGCAGCCGAAACGAACAGAAAGCCGAAGAAAGCGGCGATCAGAACGGAAAGAATTCGCCGTCCAAGACTGGCATCATGGCGGCGGAACCTGCGGCCGATCGTGCCGGCAAAGATCGTCATTACAATCGACAGGAAGCCGGGCACGATGATGAGAGGCAGCGCATTCTCGTGCAAGCGACCGAAAATGACGATCGCTGCCAGGATGAGCACCGACAGGGCGATGCCAGCGATAGTGTAGAGCGCATTGGCCTTGTAATATTCGCCGCGATGATCGCGCTCGATCGCGCGGCGGAATGTCGAGCCAAGCTGCTGCACGACCTCGCCATTCGCCTTGTCGATGACTAGCGGGGAAAATGGCCCGACGGCCTGCATGAGCACCTTGTCGCCGCCGCTGAGATCGCTGCCTGCCTTGCCGGTCGGGCGGATGACCACCTTTTCCTTCAGGCCGCCGAGAATGACATAGCCGCGCACCGCGAGATCGATCAAAGTCGCCGACAGCGCCGTCCACCCCGCACCGGAAAAACCCCTATTGTCGATATAGTTGACCAATGCCGGCGAAATACCGTCAGGCGGGTCCCAGCGCGGGACCATCACGCCACGCGGGGGATCGCGGCCGACGGCGACCCAACTGCGGAGATAGTAGGCGAACACCAAAATCAAGCCGCCAATGGCGATGATCGCGTCGAGATGATCGGTTATGAACCAGTGCCATTGTTGGCGGCGGCTCGGTGCCGCAATCGCGCCTTTCGACAGCTTGATGGCGATCGTCAGGCCCTCAGCCTGAGCCAGCGGCCGTGTCGTGACAAAGGTAACCTTGCTCTCTTGCGCGCTGGCGCTCGCGTCCTGGCCCGTCGCGCCGATCGGCCCGGTATAATAAGCAAGCTGTTGCGGCTTCACGCCGTCCGGCAGGGTGACGATGGCCGAGGCGCGAAGGATCGGAAATTGCCAGCCATTGCCGGTGACATTCCAATACAGTTCGTCGTGATCGTCAAAATAGCGGATCTGGCGATCGGTGGTGTACACGATGCGGTAGACATGCTGACCACGGTTTATGATCCGATCGGCATTACCGATATAAATGCGTTCCCCGCCCTCGATCTGCTCCTTGCGCCAATCTTCCGGCTGTCCATCGCGTTCGACAGAGACGACGTCAAAATCCACCTGCGCCTGGCGGCCTGCAGAATCGACAAAAGTCAGCGGGAAATCCCGGAATATGCCGCGACGGATAGCGCGGCCTTCCGCATTCACCGTAATCGTCTCGGTGACTTGCATGGAGCCGTCGCGACTGAGGAGAATCGCCTGATCGAAAGCGTTGATGACTTCGGCGGCCGAAGCGACCGATACGGAGAACAGCAGGAGCAGGGCGATGGAGAGCCCTGAAAGCCAACGCGTCATCACACCTCCTGCGATCCGACGGCACCCCATTCAGAGTGCCGCATGTGGCGAAATATTTATGCGACTCCCATGGGGCGGCGGTATCAGTCGCCGTAGGCAACCCCCAGTGACGCCAGGACATCCCAATAGGCCGGGAAGGTCTTGGCAACGCAGTCAGGGTCGAGAATGGTGATGCCGCTGATCTTCAGGCCGGCGAGCGCAAAGCTCATGGCGATGCGGTGATCGGCGAAGCTGTCGATCTCGGCCGGCAGCATCTTGCCGGCAAGGCTTGGGTCGGAGGCGACGATCAGGTCGTCGCCTTCCTCGGTGCCGAGGCCGGGAGCGATGCGCGACAGGCCGCTCGACAGCGCGCGGACGCGATCGCACTCCTTGACGCGGAGATTGGCGATACCGACGAAGCGCACCGGCGTTTCGTTGAAGGCGGCCAGCACTGCGAGCGTCGGAATGGCGTCCTGCATCTGCGATCCGTCGATGACGGCGGGGAGATGCGGAAACTGCGAGATCATGTCATAGGCGCGGGCGTCCGGCTGCGAGAATTCGCTCGCCGGTGTGCCGAGATCGATCTTGCCGCCGGACAAAACCTCGGCGGCCCAGAGATAGGTCGCGGCCGACGCATCCGGCTCGATGTGGAAATCAGCCGCGTAATAGCCTGTCGGCTGAACCCGCCAGGCGACGGCGCTGACGCGCTCCACCTTGGCGCCGAAGGCACGCATAGCGGCAACCGTCAGATCGATATAGCCGAGAGCGCCGATATGTTCGCCGAGCAGCACGACATCGACCGGGCGATCGCCGCCGGCCGCCATCATCAGCAAGGCTGAAACATATTGGCTGGAGAGGCCGCCATCGATCTCAACCCGGCTCGCCTCAAAGCGGCCGGTGCCGTTGATGGTCACGGGCGGGCAACCGGTCTCGGCCGAGGCATCGATGCCCAGGGAACGCAGGGCGTCGACCAGCGGACCGATCGGCCGCTTGCGCATATGCGCATCGCCATCGACAACCACTTTGCCGTCGACCAGAGCGGCGGCGGCGGTCAGGAAGCGGGTCGCGGTGCCGGCATTGCCAAGAAACAGCGGTGCAGCCGGCGACTTGAGTTTGCCGTCGCCGGTGACGATGAAAGTGGTGTCGTCCGGCTCGTCGATCGCAACGCCCATGGCGCGCAGCGCTTCGGCCATATAGCGCGTATCGTCGCTCTTCAGCGCACCCGTCAGCCTGCTGGTTCCCTTGGCGAGGCCGGCGAGCAGCAGCGCGCGGTTGGTGATCGACTTCGATCCCGGCGGCATGGCGCGTCCGATAAGCGGCTTGCCGGGGGGGATAATCGTGAGTTTGGCTCTACCCATCATCAATCTCTTTGGTCAGTCCAGAAAGCGGCCAATGGCCTGCGGTCGGCTTCCTTTACCGCCTGGAATGCAAAACCGATAGAAGGAATCTTAGAACTTGACGGACGGAACGGCGCGATCGGCCTCGTTGGTGATTTCAAAGAAGGCGCGCTTGGTGAAACCGAAGGTGCCAGCGAGCAGATTGTTGGGAAAGCTCTCGACCTTGACGTTGAGATCACGGGTGGCGCCGTTGTAATAGCGCCGCGACATCTGGATTTCGCCCTCAATACCTTCGAGAGAACGCTGCAATTCGAGGAAATTCGTGTTGGCCTTCAGATCAGGGTAGGCTTCGGCAAGCGCGATCACGCGACCGAGCGCTTGGGAAAGCAAGCCTTCCACCTGGCCGCGAGCGGCGACATCGCCTGAAGGCACGGCCTGCGCCTTGTTGCGCAGTTCCACGACCTCTTCCAAAGTCTGCCGCTCATGGGCGGCATAGCCCTTTACGGTTTCGATCAGATTGGGGATCAGATCGGCGCGGCGCTTCAACTGCACGTCGATGCCGGACCATGCCTCCTCCGCCACTTGTCTGGCGCGAACGAGACCGTTGTAGATGAAAATGGCATAAAGCGCGGCCAGAACTATGATCGCCAGCACAATATACATCGCGAACCCCCGTGGCGAATGTAACCGCGGGGGAGACTATGCGGCTTCGCGGATGTTGTCATCCGCTTTTCATCGTCAGGCCAATACCTTAGAGATGCGAAATGTAGCTCAGGCCGTCCGCTTGTCCCAGTTCGCACCGCCGGCATCCGTCAGCAGAAATGCCTCACCGCAGGCCTTCGCCAGCGTGCGGACGCGCAGGATATAGCTCTGGCGTTCGGTGACCGAGATCACACCGCGCGCATCAAGCAGATTGAAGACGTGGCTGGCCTTGATGCATTGGTCGTAGGCGGGGAAAACGCACTTGTGCAGCAATTGGTTGGCATTGTCGCCGGGCGCACCGGCGGCGAGCAGCGCCTGGCATTCCCGTTCAGCATCGATGAAATGGCGATGCAGCATTTCCGTGTTGGCATATTCGAAATTATGCCGGGAATATTCCTGCTCGGCCTGCAGGAAGACATCGCCATAGGTGATCTTCTCGTCGCCTTCGAGGCCGTTGAAATTCAGATCGTAAACACTGTCGACGCCCTGGACATAGGTTGCCAGACGTTCGAGACCGTAGGTCAATTCGCCGGCGACCGGCGCGCATTCGATGCCGCAAACCTGCTGAAAATAGGTGAACTGCGACACTTCCATGCCGTCGCACCAGCATTCCCAGCCAAGACCCCAGGCGCCAAGCGTCGGGCTTTCCCAATCGTCCTCGACGAAGCGGATGTCATGCACCAGTGGATCGAGGCCGATCGCCGCGAGCGAGCCGAGGTAGAGTTCCTGCAGGTTCGGCGGATTGGGCTTCAGGATGACCTGATACTGATAATAATGCTGCATGCGGTTCGGGTTTTCGCCGTAACGACCGTCGGACGGACGTCGCGAGGGCTGCACATAGGCAGCCTTCCACGGCTTCGGTCCCAGCGCGCGCAGAGTTGTCGCCGGATGGAACGTGCCGGCGCCGACTTCCATGTCGTAGGGCTGCAGAACCGCACAACCCTTATCGGCCCAGTAATTGTGCAGCGTCAGGATCAGCGCCTGAAACGAGCGCTTCGGATTCATGTTGTCGGGCGGGGTCGCGGTCATGGAGATCAGCTACTATCTGCTTGATGTACGTTGGCGCGACAGGTGCCACGATGGAAGACAGGGGTCAAGACTCTTGAGAACGGATGTACTTTGCACGCATGCGCCGATGCCGCGAGTTACACGCAAGAGAAGGAGCTTAGAATGGGTTGGATGACCACTTCTTGGCCGAAAATCTTTCGGTTGGATGGCACAATCCTCAGAACAGTAACCGGCTTAACTAAACGGATTTATAATCGTCAGCCTCGTTTCGACGATTAAGCAGTCATGCAGGTCCTCCGAATAGTATCGCTCGCAATTGGCCTGAAGAGCAGCGGCAACCATGGCTGCATCATAAAAAGAAAAATTGTAGCGCTCTGCCAAGTTAAGCGCCGATAGGGTTGTTTTCTCATCAATCGCGACAACCGATGTGGACAATTCCACTATCGTCCGGATAGCTTCGTGAATGCGCTTCCATGGCAGATGGAGTTTTTTACGCGCGACGTTGGCGAATTCATTCAATGCCTGCACGCTGATCGTAAACGGCTCCGCCAACAGCAACTGCGCCTTTTGTGCCCGTTGATCGTCTGTAAACGCATAGAGAAGAACATTCGTGTCGAGAAAAGGAGGCAGCGCGCGCATCAACGGGAATTGGCCTCGTCGCGATCAAATTTCCAATCAGTAGGAAGCGTGATCTTGAACGATTTCACTTTTTCCAACGCTTTCTGCCGTCTGTCATCCCGCTCGATCTCAAAAGCACTATCCGCGCCGATACGAACGACGACGTCATCACCTTCTTTCAAATCGAGGGCTTCCGCGACTGCCGAAGGAATACGGATAGCTAAGCTGTTTCCCCATTTTGCAACTTGCATAGGACACTCCGGGATATACAATAGAAACGTATATCATGCATGTGAATGCACAGCAATCGAAGACTACTCATCCTCCCGCTTCACCCGATACTCCCCTGTCTTCGGGTCCTTCACCAGCGTGCCGATGGCGCCTGTGCGCCGTTCGCTTTCGGCGCGGCGTGATTTCTCGGTGAGTTTCCGGGCGTCGCGCAGGAAGCGGCGGTAAAGAAACCAAATACCGCCGATAGCAACGATGAAGAAGATGATCTGCGGCATCACGCAGCACTCCCGATTACAATCCGTACCGCCCCCACAATGCCTTTTCCTCTGCCACCTCTGCAAGCCCGGAGGCAAGGCCGGCGCCGATGCCGTCCATGCCCGAAAGGGAGATGCCGGGTGTGCGGCGGCCGAAGAGCGTACGCGGCGTGGTGACCAACTCCAGCTTGATCTTGTCGCCGAAACGCTTCTTCAGCTCCTGGCGCATATCGCCGATCCCGTCGATCAGGCCGAGTTCCAGACCGCGCCCGCCGGTCCAGAAGAGGCCGGAGAACACGACTTCGTCCGCTGCCAGCTTACCTGCCCGACGCTCGCGCACCATGTCGATGAAGACCTTGTGGATCTCGACCTGCAGGCTCTTCAGATATTCGATGTCCTTTTCCTTCTCCGGCTGGAACGGATCGAGGATCACCTTGTTTTCGCCGGCAGTATAGACTCGCCGCTCGACCCCGAGCTTCTTCAAGAGCTCCGGAAAACCGAAGCCGCCGGAGACGACGCCGATGGAGCCGACGATGGAAGTGGCGTCGGCAATGATCTCATCGCCCGCGAGCGCGATCATATAGCCGCCGGAGGCCGCCACATCCTCGACGAAAACCAGCACTTTCTTCTCTTTCTCGCGGGCAAGATCGCGGATGCGGTTATAGATCATCCGCGATTGCACCGGCGATCCGCCGGGCGAATTGATGACGATCGCGACTGCCGGGGCAGCCTTCATGCTGAAGGCCTTTTCCAGCGCCTGCGAGGCGCCTGCAAGATTGAGCGACTGCCGGAGAGGACCGCCGCCGGCGGCGATGACACCGCTCAGCCGGACGACGGGAATGACCGCCCTTTCCTTGCGAAACCGCTTCGGAAGCATGCGCCTAAAAAATCCAGCCATTCGTCGTCCCTGATTCATGATGTGTGCTGCAGGTGATGTATGCATGGAAACGGCAAACGCAACATCCATCATTGCATTTCGCGCACGGTTCCCCTCGTGGGCAGCACGTTTTCGTCAATGAAAGAGAAGGGGAATAACATCTCTTGTTGCGAATGAATTGCATTATCATTCTAAACCGCTAACTTCTCGCGGTATCGAAGCCTGCGGAAGCCCCATGGATCTTATGAAACCCAAGCCCGATGCCGGCTGGCGCCATGACCGAGAAGAGGCCACTCTTTCCGATGTCTATCGCTCGGTCGAAACCGCCAAGGGCGGTTCGGTGCTTCGTCGCGCCGCCGCCTTCGCAGGTCCGGGCTATCTTGTCGCGGTCGGCTATATGGACCCGGGCAATTGGGCAACCTCGCTCGCAGGCGGATCCAAATTCGGCTATGCGCTGCTCACCGTCGCATTGTTGTCCAATATCATGGCTGTGGTGTTGCAGGCGCTTTGCGCGCGCCTTGCAATCGCCACCGGCCGCGATCTGGCCCAGGCCTGCCGGGATGCCTTTCCGGGCTTCGTCTCCGTACCGCTGTGGGCGATGGCGGAGATCGCCATAATAGCGACGGATATTGCAGAAGTCGTCGGCACTGCCATCGGCTTAAATCTCGTTTTCGGCCTGCCGCTCGAACTCGGCGTGCTGGTCACCGCCTTCGACGTGTTTCTCATTCTTTTCCTGCAACGGCTGGGCTTTCGCTGGGTAGAGGCGTTGATCATCACCCTGCTCGGTGTCATCGCCTTCTGTTTCGGCATCCAGGTCTTCCTTGCCGATCCCAATTGGGGTGAGGTCATCAAAGGCTTTTTCCCGACGAGCGAGATCGTCCGGGATCCGAACATGCTCTACCTGGCGCTTGGCATCCTCGGCGCGACGGTCATGCCGCACAATCTCTATCTGCATTCCGGCATCGTGCAGACGCGCGCCTTCGGCCAGACGCTCTCGGAAAAGAAGGAGGCGCTGACCTATGCCACGATCGATTCGACCGTCGCACTGACCTTTGCTCTGCTCATCAACGCCTCCATTCTCATTCTTGCCGGCGCGGCGTTTCATGCGCATGGCCACACCGATGTCGTGGAACTCGCCCAGGCGGAATCGCTGCTGGCGCCGCTTCTCGGCCTGGCGATCGCGCCGACATTGTTCGGGATCGCGCTTCTCTGTTGCGGCCTCAACTCCACCGTGACGGCGACGCTTGCCGGGCAGATCGTCATGGAGGGTTTTCTGCGGCTCAAGGTGAAACCGTGGCTGCGCCGCATCGTGACGCGCGGACTGGCAATCACTCCCGCCGGGATCGTCACCATATGGTACGGCGATTCCGGCACGGCGGATCTGCTGATCCTGACCCAGGTCGTGCTCAGCTTGCAACTTTCCTTCGCCGTCTTCCCGCTGGTCATGTTTACCGCCGACAAGACCAAGATGGGCGAGCTCGTCGCACCGCGCTGGCTGAGCACCGTCGCCTATATCATCGCCTTTGCCATCGCCGTTCTGAACGTCAAGCTCATCGTGGATGCGTTCCAAGGCACGCCCTGAATTCGGATGATCTTGGCTGAAAACCGCGTCATGCTTTCGCGATGATGCGCTATTTTCGGGAATAGGCGGCGCGGCCATTGTTGAGGTCGTCGACGAAGACGGAGAATTTGTGGGTCCCCTCGCCATGCATGATCAGCGGCGCCCGCAGCGCCAGCCGCGCGCGCGAGCCCTTGATCGCCGTCACAAGGATACGAACGGCATTTTCACCCTCCCGCGGATGGATGGGCGTGATCTCGACGCCACCGAAGCGGCGGCCGCAGGCGGCAATGATCTCAGCGATCGATTGCGGCCGGGCGATCAGCGACAGTTGCCCGCCGGGGATCATGATCGCGCCTGCCGTTCGCACCCAGCTTTCGAACAGGCCATCGGTCATCGCATGCGCCTGCGCTTTCAATGCATCCGGCGTCAGCCTGTCGCTGGCATCATTAAAAGGCGGGTTCATGATGACATGATGAAAACTATCATCGATCAGACCGGCATCGTTGCGAGCCTTCGCAGTCAGG
Organism: Rhizobium sp. CB3090; assembly: GCF_029714285.1. Classification (NCBI taxonomy): domain Bacteria; kingdom Pseudomonadati; phylum Pseudomonadota; class Alphaproteobacteria; order Hyphomicrobiales; family Rhizobiaceae; genus Rhizobium; species Rhizobium sp. CB3090. The sequence goes on along the minus strand of NZ_CP121662.1, from coordinate 417,625 downwards.
GTCACATCGGCCTCGACGACTGCGACACGGCTGGCGAAGCGGGCATTTTCCGGAAGCGCCAGGCTCTTGCGGGCGAACTCGGCCATTTCCGGCGAGCGCTCGAACAACATCACCTCCGCCTGCTCCAGTCGTGACGCCACTGCCATGCCGGCGGCACCCGCACCCGCACCGAGATCGGCCACCCTGATCTTGCGATCATCGGCCACCAGCGCCGCGAGCAACATCGCGTCCATGCCGGAGCGATGGCCCCTGCCCTTCGGCTGGACGATATGGAACGCACCGCGATGAAAGGCGTCGATGGTTTCGGAAGGGGTACCGGTCATGGCGGAACTCAGCCGCGCGCCGGGCGCAGCTCGTTGCCCAGGCCGGCATCGATGAGAATGCGCCGGGCCTGATCGGCACGCTCGTCCTCGACCAAGAAGCGGCGCGGCAACATGCCGAGCGAGCCCTCGAGAATGCTCATCGCCTGATCCGCGACGAGGCAATGAATCCCGGCGTCCTTCATCAGGCTCTCGGCGAAGGAGAGTAAAACGGGATCATTGGTGCGGATCAACTCGTGCATAAGCCTTGTGTTTCCTGTCAAATTTACGAGACGAGACAAATCGCCTCTTGCCGCCTCTTTCGCCCCTTCTTATTGTGCTTTGCAGAAAATGAACAGGAGTCCGGATCGTTGGGCGTCGTGATACCGCTTGAAGAAAGCAAGAATAAACTGGCCTCCATCAAGCCATTGGTGGACCTGACCAAGGCGGATATGGAACGCGTCAATCAGCTCATCCTGTCGAAAGCCGGCTCCGATGTGCAGATGATCCCGGAAGTTGCCGAGCATCTGATCTCTTCCGGCGGCAAGCGCCTGCGACCGATGCTGACCATCGCCTCCGCCGCGCTCTATGGCTATCAGGGCGACAATCACATCAAGCTCGCGACCTCGGTCGAATTCCTGCATACGGCGACATTGTTGCACGATGACGTGGTGGACGAAAGCGATCTGCGCCGCGGCAAATCCACGGCCCGTATGATCTGGGGCAATCAGGCGAGCGTTCTCGTCGGCGACTTCCTGCTTGGCCAGGCTTTCCGGATGATGGTCGAGGTCGGTTCGCTGGAGGCGCTCGACGTATTGTCGTCGGCAGCCTGCGTTATCGCAGAAGGCGAGGTGCTGCAGCTTTCCGTCTCCAAGAACATGGAGACCACCGAAGACGATTATCTCTCGGTCATCCGCGCCAAAACGGCAGCGCTGTTTGCTGCCGCCGCCGAAGTCGGCCCCATCGTCGCCAATGCGGGTAAGGCCGAGCGCAATGCGCTGAAGTCCTACGGCACCAATCTCGGTCTCGCCTTCCAACTGGTGGACGATGCGCTGGATTACGGCGGCAAGGCCGCCGATCTCGGCAAGAATGTCGGCGACGATTTCCGCGAGGGCAAGATCACCCTTCCCGTCATTCTCGCCTATCGTCGCGGCACCGAGAAGGAGCGCGCTTTCTGGCGCGACGCCATCGAGACAGGCAACAACAGTGACGAGAACCTGGAAAAAGCACTGGGCCTCATCACCAAATATGGTGCGCTTACCGACACCATCGCCCGTGCCGTTCACTACGGCACCATCGCCCGCGACGCACTGGCGCCGCTACCGGAAACGCCGTGGAAATCCGCGCTCATGGAAGTGATCGATTTCTGCATCGAACGTGTGAACTGATCAAAGCCGCCCGAATTTCTTGCAGGAGCGCTTCAAAAAAGCCATCCTGTTGTGAATCAATTGACACGAACGCTTTATGCCGCCGGCGCTCTCACCGGCAAATCCCTTGATGAAAGGCTTTCTAATGCGGCAGAGACTTGCCATTCGTTTCCTCTCGGGCGCAGCCCTGGCGGCGATCCTTTCGATGGCAGCGCTGAACAGCGCGCGCGCCGTGGATGCCCCGGCAGCGCCGGAGGCCAGCGCCCGGGTGACCTTCGATGCTGAAAACGTCGATACCTTCGCAGGCGCTTTCCTTGCTGCCCGTACCGCCGATGTCGACCATGACTATGAAACTGCGATTTCGCTTTATAAAAAGGCGCTGATGATCGAGCCGGGCAACCCGGAGATCCGCCAGCGCCTGATGATCTCGCTGCTTCTCAACGGCAATCTTGAAGAGGGCGTGAAATACGCCAACGAGCTGAAGAACGATCCCTCGGTCGAACGTGTCACCACGATCGTACGCGGCATGGATGCCATCCGCCGGCATGACTACAAGGCCGCGCAGGAGATCCTGAAATATGATGGCCCGAACGATCTCGACCGGATGATGGCCGGTCTTCTGCTCGCCTGGGCGCGCGCCGGCTCCAATCATGGCAAGGAAGCGATCGCCATGATCGACAAGATGAAGGGGCCGGACTGGTTCAACATCTTCAAGAACTACCATGCCGGCGCCATTGCCATCATGATCGGCGATACGAAGTCCGCCCGCTCGCATCTGAACGACGCCATCCTGGACAAGGCGGGCGGCGCAACGGCCCCCGACACATTCATGCGCGCGGTCATGGCGCTTGCGGAGCTTGAATCCAAGGCCGGCGACAAGCAGAAGGCGTTGGATGCCGTTTCAGTCGGCGACAACCTGATCAATAATTACGCGCCGCTGAACGCGCTGCGCGACAGCATCAACAAGGGCGAAACGCCGGAACAGCAGGTGACCGACAGTACGCAGGGGGCAGCCTCGGTGCTCTTTACCGTCGGCGCGGCGCTCAACCGCGACGGCGCCGAAGATGTCGTCTCGCTTTACCTGCAGATCGCCAACACGCTCGATCCCAAGAGCGCCGACACGCTGGTTCTGCTTGGGGGACTTGCGGAAAAGCAGGAGCAGATGGACCGCGCCATCGCCTTCTACAAGAAGGTGCCCAACAACTCGCCCATGGCCCGCATCTCCGAACTGCAGCTCGGTCTTGCGCTCGCCCAGTCCGGCAAGGTCGATGACGCGCGCAAGCATCTGAAGGCGCTGATCGATTCGGACCCGAACGATATCCGCAGCTATCTCGCCTATGGCAGCGTCCTCTCGGATGCCAAGGATTTCCAGGGCATGGCGGACAATTACGACAAGGCCGTGCAGGTTATCGGCGCCGTGCCGAACCGCGGCGATTGGGCCGTGTTCTTCCAGCGCGGCATCGCCTATGAGCGGCTGAAGATGTGGGACAAGGCCGAGCCGAATTTCAAGAAGGCCTTGGAACTCAATCCCGACCAGCCGCAGGTCCTGAACTATCTCGGCTATTCCTGGGTCGACATGAACATGAATCTCGACCAAGGCCTGGACATGATCAAGAAGGCCGTCGATCTGAAGCCGGATGACGGCTACATCGTCGATTCGCTCGGCTGGGCCTATTTCCGCCTCAACCGCTTCGACGATGCAGTGAACGAACTCGAGCGTGCCGCACAGTTGAAGGCCGGCGACCCCACCATCAACGACCACCTGGGCGATGCCTATTGGCGTGTCAACCGCAAGCTAGAGGCCGTTTACCAGTGGAACCGCGCACTGGCCTCCAAGCCTGAGGACGCGGATATTCCGAAGATCAAGGAAAAGATCGCCAACGGTCTGCCGGCGCTCGACAACGATCCAAGGACGGTCGACAAGACCAAGCAGCCTGATCCGGCTCCGGCGGTCACTCCATCGCCCAATACGACAACGCCGCCACCGGCCGATAAGAAGTCCTAAGACTTTCGATGACCGTGATCTTAGCGGCTGACGATTTCGACGTCTGGGAGGAAGCACCCGCCAAGATCAATCTGGCCCTGCATGTCACGGGCCAGCGGGCCGACGGGTATCATTTGCTCGACATGCTCGTGACTTTCGCGCGGCATGGCGACCGTCTCGGATTTCGCGCCAGTGCGCGTGACGAATTCAGCCTGTCCGGACGCTTCTCTCCTCTTCTTGCCGAAGAGGGTCCGGGCGGCAATCTGGTGCTGAAGGCGCGCGATCTTCTGCGACAGGCGGCTCATGACGCGGGTTTCGAGGCGCCACCCGTCCACATCCATCTCGAAAAGAACCTGCCCGTCGCCTCCGGTATCGGCGGCGGTTCGGCGGACGCCGCGGCGACACTGCGGGGGCTAGCGCGGCTCTGGGGGCTCGCCCTGCCCGCCGACACGGTGACGGCGATTGCGCTGAGGCTCGGAGCCGATGTGCCGATGTGCCTCGTCAGCCGGCCGCTGATCGCACGCGGCATCGGCGAGGCGATCGAGTTGCTGCCGGACTTTCCGTCCTTCGCCATGGTGCTCGGCAATCCCCTCGTCGGCGTTTCGACGCCGGAGGTGTTTCGTTCGCTCGCCCGGAAGGACAATCCGCCGCTCACGCTCTCCTTGCAGGCAAAAAGCGGGCGCATGCAATGGATCGAGACCATCAACGGATTGCGCAACGATCTGGAGCCACCGGCGCGCGCGCTCTGCACCGAGATCGCCACGCTCTCGCAGTTGATCGAAAGCCAAGGCGCGCTCACCACGCGCATGTCCGGCTCCGGCGCCACCTGCTTCGGCCTTTTCGATAATATTGAGCAGGCGACGGTGGCGGCGGTCTCGCTTCACAGCTTGAGGCCGGATTGGTATTTTCAGGCGACGGAAACGATAGCGGGAGGGACATGATGGCCGGTCCAAACGATGCACGATCCTTCATCCCCGTCGGCATCGCGGTGCTGACCGTTTCCGATACACGCACGCTGGCCGACGATAAATCCGGCGATACGCTGGTTGCCCGCATTGCGGAAGCCGGTCACAGATTGGCGGCCCGGGCCATTGTTCCGGATGACAAGGAGCGTATCCGAAGCCAGGTGGAAGTCTGGACGCGCGACGACACGATCGACGTTGTCATCACCACCGGCGGCACCGGTTTTACCGGCCGCGATGTCACGCCTGAAGCGCTGGAGCCCTTGTTCGAGAAGCGGATGGATGGTTTTTCCGAGGTGTTCCATCGTATCTCCTATGACAAGATCGGTACGGCGACGATCCAGTCGCGGGCAACCGGCGGCGTCGCCAACGCCACTTTCATCTTCGTGCTGCCGGGCTCTCCGGGCGCCTGCAAAGATGCCTGGGACGGCATTTTGAAAGCGCAGCTCGACTATCGGCATATGCCCTGCAATTTCGTGGAGATCATGCCGCGGCTCGATGAACATCTAAAGCGTGGCGCCGGCTCAAAATGAGCGCCCCCTTTGCCGGGGATATCCGGGCTTTCCCAATCCCTATGCCTTCGATCCGGGCAATGCAGGAATTGATTCCCAACTCTGGCCCGTTAGGATCACGCAGCTTCGACCCGAAACACTGGTGATCATCATCGTCCAACTGCCGCTTTCGGCGGTGAATATCTCGATGATATTCTTCGGATCAAGCTGACCGACGGCGGAAAGCTTTTCGGAATAATGTGCATTCAGAAAAGCGACCATATCGACGCGCTGTGCGCATGCGAACGTCGCCTGCGAAGCTGCTGAGCTCGGATGAAGGATTGCCATTGCCACAAGGGCCGTTCCGATGAGGCGGCAGAGCATCGTGCGTCCCATCACGCACCTCCTTTCGCCGGAAATCCGGCAGAAGAGGAGAGTTCCGCTGACCTGCTCTGCCACATACCGGCATCTTCATGGTCGGCCACTTGACGCGACACGCGATAGGTGCCGCCACATGAAAATTATGACAGCAATTCCTTTATTTTCAAATGGAATCTGAATGATCACAAAGCCAGGTCACCGCGCTGCGCGTGCGACCCAGGAAGGAATCAGTTCGCTCGACAGTTGGCGGCTTTCCTGCCCCTTGGCGAATTCGGCAAGCCGCATACCCGTTTTGGCGGCCGCAATGGCCTGTCGTTTAGAGAGGAGCAAGCCCAGCTCCAGAGGCGGCAGGCTGCGGCCGATGCGCTGCAGCAAAGGCCGGCGATAGCCGCGCGACGCGGTGAAGCGCGCCGGCACCTTGTTGAGCGAGATATATTCGGCGATCTCATCGATCCAGCCGGCCTGCGGGCGGGCGCCGGGCTCGACGAAAAGCAGCCATTCGCCGCGCGCCGAACTCAATATGTCCTTGATATCCCATTGCGAATAGAAACGACAGCCCGCAGCGTCGGCAACGTGCGAGGTGCCGTCACGCGAGCCGTTATCAAGTATGACGACGTCGCACACGAGCCCTTCGATCGCGCCCGCCACCAATGCCGCCAATGTCTGCGCCAGTTCAGATTCCTGATCCTGGCATTCAATGATTACCGTCAACATTGCCCATTTATAGAGCGCCGCACAATTTATTGCCAGCGCATATCAGTGAAATCCGGAAGGTCTAAAGTAGGGCTTGCACGGCAAGTCAAAATGCCGCTCCGATCTCCGGATGTTTCCGCCTATGCAGCCCGAAGCGACGGGTGATTGCGCATTTTGTTCTTGCATTGTTCTCATTTGTCGGATAGGAATTTAATCACCTTAGACGCGGCATGCGATGGCATGAACCGCCCCAGGAGTTACCGATGAACGAGCAGTCCCTTGCAGGGCAGGCCGCATTTGCGCCTGCCAATACGGCAGACGTTGCCAATGCTTTGATCGCCGACACCGGTCTCAGAGTAGAGATCGACCGCAGGCGCGGTCGTGGTGCCGGACTGAACCCGAGCGGCCGGTTCGAGCCGCTGAAGCGCGAGATATTCGATGATGGCTGGCAGACGCTGGAAGAACTGCCGCCCTTCAAAACCGAAGTGCAGGTGGAGAAGCCGCGCACGGCAATCACGCGCAACGATTCTCCCGATATCTCCTTCGATCGCTCTATCAATCCCTATCGCGGCTGCGAGCATGGCTGCATCTATTGTTTCGCGCGGCCGACGCATGCCTATATGGGCCTGTCGGCGGGGCTCGATTTCGAATCGAAACTATTCGCCAAACCGGACGCAGCGCGGCTTCTGGAACGAGAACTGGCAAAGCCGGGCTATAAGCCGCGCGTCATCGCCATCGGCACCAATACCGATCCTTATCAGCCGATCGAGAAGGAATGGCGCATCATGCGCCAGATTCTCGAAGTCCTGAACAAGGCGAACCATCCTGTTGCGATCGTCACCAAGTCGGCGCTCGTCATGCGCGATATCGACATCCTCAAGGAGATGGCCGCCAAGAACCTGGTTCGGGTTGGTATTTCTGTGACCACCCTTGATCGCAAACTGGCGCGCACCATGGAACCGCGCGCGGCGACGCCACAGCGGCGGCTGGAAGCGATCCGGGCGCTCAGCGAGGCCGGCATCCAGACCGCCGTCATGGTGGCGCCGATCATTCCAGCGCTCAACGACCATGAAATCGAACGTATCCTCGATGCCAGCAAGGCCGCCGGCGCTATAGAGGCGAGCTACGTCATCCTGCGCCTTCCGCTGGAGGTCAGCCCGCTCTTCCGCGATTGGCTGCTGCAGAATTATCCGGATCGCTACCGCCATGTCATGTCGCTGATCCGCTCGATGCGCGGCGGCAAGGATTATGATGCCGAGTTCGACAAACGCATGAAGGGTGCAGGCCCCTATGCCTGGCAAATCAGCCGCCGTTTCGAAATGGCGATCAAGCGGCTGGAGCTCACCCGTCGCAGTATCGCGCTGCGCGATGACCTGTTTGTGCCGCCGGATGGCAGCGGCGTGCAGCTTTCGCTGCTCTAAGCGGTTCAGCTTTTCACGGAATCTTAGAACCGCTCTCTCTTTTGTTTTTTTTGCAATTCCGGACGGAAAGCCGCTCAAGCACTTTTCCTGGAATTGCTTCACCCTTTCCCCGCGGGTTTCCCTGCCCGCCGGAAAAGTCCTCGGTTTCGCCGCCTTGATCCACCGGGGGCTTGCAGGAGATCGGGTGGTGTGCGAGCTTGCCGCATGCCACGCAGCACACCATCCGATTCTCCCATGCTTTTCGAAGAGGAGCCGATCGTTCCGACCTTCGAGTTGGAACTGATTGCCCGTCGCGCCGGGCACTGGCCGGTTGCCGGTGCCGATGAGGCGGGACGCGGGCCTCTGGCAGGTCCGGTCGTCGCGGCCGCTGTTATTCTCGACCCGGAGCGCATTCCCGAGGGATTGAATGATTCCAAGCAGCTTTCGGCCATAAGGCGCGAGGCGCTGTTTGTCGAAATCCTCGCAACCGCCACCGTCGCCATTGCTTCTTCGAGTGCGGCCCGCATCGACATCACCGATATCCGCAAGGCGAGCCTGGATGCCATGCGCCGTGCCATCTGCAGCCTTGCCGTACCGGCAAGCTATGTGCTGACGGATGGGCTGGATGTGCCTTCTGGTCTTGCCTGTCCGGGGAAAGCCGTGGTCAAAGGCGATGCCCGCTCCTTTTCCATCGCCGCGGCCTCGATCGTTGCCAAAGTGACGCGCGACCGGATGATGGCTCGCGCAGGCCTCGTCTTTCCCGCTTACGGCTTTGCCTCCCATGTCGGCTACGCTACGCCCGAGCATCGCGCCGGCATCGAGAAGCACGGCCCCTGCTCGCTGCATCGCATGAGCTTCCGGCCCCTTCGAAGAGAAGAGGCCTGACAGCCGCCTTCCCATCCTTCATTTAACAAGGCCTGCTGTAATCTCTTCCCTGTGTTCGCCGATATAGGCGACATCGCGCCGGTAGACGTGATCGTGGCCTTCTTCGATATTGCGGCGATATCGTTCCACACCATTGGCCGCCTCGCTTTCCATAAACCCGACCAGAGCATTCAGACGGTCGATGATCATGCCCGGCAATGCAGTTCGTTCTTTTGCGGGTAGGCCGTAGGCATCAAGAAAGATGCGAGTGCGGTGAATTTGTGTGTCGAGCTCGCCGAGATCTTTGATCGCGACGCCGGCGGACAGAGGCGCCCAGCGATAGATGGCGTAGGCGAGATCCCAGCAACGCGGGCCAGGATGGGCGGTCTCAAAGTCGATGATATCTGTCACCTCGTCGCGATTGAGAACAACATTATACGGCGCGAAATCGCCATGGCAGATCACCTCGAATGGTAGCCGCGGCGGCAATTGCCATGTCTGGTCCTCCAGCAATGGCCGCATGAACAGTGCAGTGCAGTCATGATAGCGCCGCAGCAGTCGCGCCGCCGACCGCAGGGCTGTCATGGACCTCATAGCCGCATTCTCATCCAGATCGCCGGTCTCGCCAGGAAGAAAGCTCACCCTCTCCCATGTCGCGTCATACCCGGCGGACAATGGCGCGTTCGTAAAGTCATGTGATTGAAGAGCAGAGAGCAGGGCGTGAACGCTTCCTGTCCAAGGACGGGTGCGCCGGTGGACGAGATCATCATGGCGAAATGGTCCTGCGCCCCCGTCCCCACTCGGCATCACCATCTCCCTCCTTAAAACGAGGCCGAAATTTAGTTTGACTCCAGAGCCGCCGTCAAATGTTGCCGCGGTTGAGTTGTAGCCTTCAAATGCAAAAAGCCCAGCCGAAGCCGGGCTTTTCCAAAGATCGATTCTTTATGCGCTCAGTTCAGCCGTGCCTTCACTTCGCCAACGGCGTTGCTGAAGAGTTCGGATTGAACGCGGCCGTCGGCCTTCTTGGCGAGCACGGATTCGGCGGCAGCGATAGCCAGATCGACAGCGGCGGAACGCACGGCCTTCATCGCATCGGCTTCCGCCTGCTTGATCTTCTGCTCGGAAAGCGCCGTACGATTGGCGACGAATTCCTCCGTCTTCTTGCGGGCTTCCGTCGTCAGCATTTCTGCTTCGCGCTCGGCTGCCGCAACGATATGGGCCGCTTCCGCTTCGGCTTCCTTCCGCTTGCGCTGGTATTCGGCCAGAAGATGCTGGGCCTCTTCACGCAGGCGCTTGGCTTCCGCCAGATCGTTGCGGATCTGATCGGCGCGGTCGTCCAGCGACTTGGCCATCATGCCCGGCACCTTCAGATAGACGACAAGGCCGAGGAAAATGATGAGAGCGACGAAGGCAAAGAAAGTTTCGTCGAGACCGAATTCCATGGATCAACCCTCCCGCTTGGCGGATGCTTCGGCAACAGCCGAAACGACGTCTGCCTGGCCCGCAACATTGCCAACGAGCTGCTCGACAACGGCAGCGGCGGTTTCTTCGGCAATGGCACCGACATCGCCAAAGGCTTTCGCCTTGATCTCGGCGATACGCACCTCAGCGGCCTTCAGCTTCTCGGAAAGGCTTGCTTCAATCGTCTTGCGATCTTCCTCAGCCTTTGCCTTGGCGGCATCGCGGGCGGTTGCACCGATCGAATTCGCCTTGGCGCGCGCCGCGGCCAATTCGCTTTCATAGGTCGCAACAGCAGCATCGGCTTCGGCCTTCAGACGCGAGGCTTCATCGATATCCTGAGCGATGCGATCGTGCCGGCTTTCCAGAATGCCGCCGACACGTGGAATGACGATCTTCTGCATGGTCACGTAGAAGATGACAAAGGTGATCACCAGCCAAAGGAGCTGTGACGGATACGTCGTATGGTCAAACGGCGGGAATACGCCTGCGTGATGGCCCTGATCGGGCGCACCCGTCTCCGTATGCACCGCGCCGGCTGCCGGCGGTGCTTCTTCAGCATAAGCCGGGGTCACAAACATGCTCACCTCCAGGTGGTCTGCAAATACAAAGAATCACGGTCCGCCGTCTCGCGAACCGTGATCTATCATGCCGTTGATATCAGACGGCGAAGAGCAGAAGGAGAGCGATGAGCAGCGAGAAGATGCCCAGAGCTTCCGTAACGGCGAAACCGAATACCAGACGGCCGAACTGGCTGTCAGCGGCAGACGGATTGCGAAGTGCGCCGGACAGGTAGCTGCCGAAGATGTTGCCGAGGCCGAGAGCCGTACCGGCCATACCAAAGCAAGCCAGACCTGCGCCGATGAACTTTGCTGCTTCCGCTTCCATGTTGAACTCCTTTGAAATGGTTGTTGCGGCGAATGACTGACGCCCTGCAGACGTCAATGTCGGTAATCCTTAGTGGCCACCCGGGTGGATTGCGTCATTGATGTACATGCAAGTCAGCACCGCAAAGACGTAAGCCTGAAGGAAGGCGACGAGTAGCTCGAGAGCGGTCAGGGCGACCGTCATAGCCAAGGGAAGAATAGCGCCGCCGATGCCAAGGGCGCCAAGGGCTCCGAGCGAGGCAACGAAGCCTGCGAACACCTTGAGCGTGATATGGCCTGCCAGCATGTTGGCGAAAAGACGAACGGAGAGTGAAACCGGCCGGGACAGGAAGGATATGATTTCGATCCCCACCACCAGCGGCAACAGAATGCCGGGCACACCTTGCGGCACGAAGAGCTTCAAGAAGCCGAAGCCATGCTTGATGGCGCCGTAGATAATGACCGTCAGAATAACCAGAAGCGCCAGCGCGAAAGTAACGATGATCTGAGCAGTGACGGTGAAGAAATAGGGGACCAAGCCGAGCAGGTTGGCCGTCAGCACGAACATGAAGAGCGAGAAGACCAGCGGGAAGAACTGCATCCCCTTGGTTCCCGCCCCTTCTTTCAGCATCGAGGCGATGAACTCGTAAGCCATCTCCGCCACCGATTGGGCGCGGCTCGGAATGACGCTGCGGGGCGAGGTGGCAAAATAAAGGAATCCGGCAGAGATCACTGCAGAGGCAACCATGAACAAGGATGCGTTGGTGAACGAAAAATCAATTCCGCCGATATCGATCGGGATAATCTTGAAGATCAGGAACTGATGGGTAGGTCCGTTTGCCACCGCTTGTTCTCTTTCATTTTCCCGCTCGTCAGAGCGGATGCCTCTCACCAGGAAACAGCACCGCAGCGCCGCTTCCGCCTCACTTCTTATCAAGCCCGTGCTTCTCGAGCATAGGTGTCGCCACCTTGCCCGCAGAGCGCAGAACATTCAGAACGCCGGCACAAAATCCCAGAAGCAGAAAAATAATCATGCCCCACGGCGTCGTGCCGACAAAACGGTCGAACATATAGCCCAGAACAGCGCCGACGATGATGGCAGCAATGAATTCGCTAGAAAGCTTCATCGCCTCGGCATAGCCTTTGCGGCTCTCCTCGGCGCGAACCTCCCCTCGTTCATCCTCTCCCAACGCAGAACGCTTGCTCGCCAGATCGGCTCCCAATTGCTCCCGTCGCTTTTCCAGACCTTCGTCGCGGTCATCCACCATGGTGATGTCCTTCCATTTTCGCTGCGCGCAACCCCTTTACCCCGGTCAACGCGTAAACGAACGGCAGGTTTCGCCACCTTTTCGGCCCGTTTTGAAGTCGCGCGCAACATAGTTTTAGGAAAAAGCATAGTCAAGGCGTAGACGCCAACTGTCCAGCCATAAATTAGCCGAATTAAATCATAAACTTAGGGCGAATATGCGATGCGGGCGGAAAACTGGGCCGAAGAATCCTCTTCAGGCCGGGTTTTTCTGTGGCCTTTTTGCCGCTCGCCCGGCGCTCGCGGAATCGGATCGCAACAGACCGTCAGCTCCAACCGCCGCCATAGGTACGATAGAAGATATGCATGCCGATACGGCCGACCTTTACCATCTCGGCCGCCCATTTCGGCCGGACGTAGACGGCATGATAATGCGTGGCCGAACCGACTTCCGGCAGCCAGATCTTGCCGGCGGTCACGGCCATGGCGACCTGGCGGGCGATCTTCCAATGTTCAGGCGAGTTGACCCGATCCTTGACGTTGTCGCAGGCAAAGGAAAACTGGCATGCATTATGCCAGTCGTCGTTCTGATAGACGACGCCGCAGATGGTTTTCGGATAGGCCGGATTGCGAACGCGGTTGAGGATGACCTGTGCGACGGCCGCCTGCCCCTTTACCGATTCCCCGCGCGCTTCAAAATAGATACCCGTGGCGAGGCATTGCTGTTCGTCGGAGGAAAAGACCGAAGGCGGCAGGACATTCGCGGCCCAGGCATGATCCTCAGGACCGATCTGCGGCACGAAGCGGCCCTGATTGTCCTGATCCTTGGCGAGGATCGAATCGAAGGGCGAGACGCGGGCATAGTCCGGCGGCGGCGATGCATAGGCGGCGGCGAGGACATCGGCATCCTGGCTTGTTACCAGGCTCGCAAGATAAGACGGCACGCTGTTGTCGGGTTTCGGCGGCTCCTTCCGATAGAAGGCCGTGGCAATCTGAATTTCCTTGCCGCCGATCTTCGGCTTCAGGAAAGCCGTCTTGTCCTTGGTATCCAGTTCGGGGCGGAGCAACAGGCTGTCGCGTTGCAGCACAGAGCCGGCGGAAAAGTCCTTGGGCGGCTGCATCGGCGCAACGGCGACCACCCTGCCCTTCTTGTCCTGGCGATTGATGCGCTCTTCGTCCGGCTTGGGATCGCTGCCCTTTTGCTGCGACAGGAAGGCAACGCGGCGGCCATCAGGCAGGACGAGACCGCCGTCGCCAATGGCAGTAGCGGTCGACGCGTCGCCGAAGGCAAGCTCGGCCTGATGTGTCGAACCCGCCGGCGAATTGGTGATGACCATGCGCCAGTTGCTACTCCCCCTATCGATGCCCGCCAGTAGACCGGCAAGATCGGCATAGGCCACCGCCGAAGGAAAGATCAGCCATGCGCAAAGCCCGAAGACGGCTGGCGAAGTCCAGTTTTTCGGCAAAAGACCAAATTTGCGAGGGACACGACGCGGACAAGGCACTACCGGACTCCAAACGGCACTCTGGACTAGGAGCCGGAATAATCTCTGATTAACCTTGATGGATGGTTAATTTCGGCCGCCATGCATCTATCCGGGAAGCCGCAAGCAAAAGGCCCGGCGGATTTCCACCGGGCCTCCGATGCAAGCAAGCTGATCGATCGGCGTCAGATGATGACGTGCGATCCCAGTTCCACCACGCGGTTGGCCGGCAGGCGGAAGTAGTCGGAAGGGTCGGTCGCGGCGTTGGCGAGCGCGATGTAGAGCCGATCCTGCCAATGCGGCATGCCCGACTTGGCGTCCGGAACCAGCTTGCGGCGGCCGAGATAGAAGGAGGTCGACATGATGTCGAACTTCAGGCCCGTCTTGCGCAAGGTCGCCAACGCCTGCGAAACGTTCTGCGATTCCATGAAGCCGAAGCGCAACTCGACACGCGAGAAGCGATCGGAGACTTTCTCGACCGAGTAGCGATCCTCCTGCACGACGCGCGGCTTGTTGATGGTGCGGATCGTCAGGATGACGTTCTTGTCGTGCAGGACGTGATTATGCTTCAGATTGTGCAACAGCGCCGCGGGTGCCGATTCCGGATCGCTGGTGAGGAATATTGCCGTGCCGGGGACATGCGCCGGCGAGTGGTCGCTCTTGCGCTCGATCGAACTGACGAAGGACGACAACGGAATATCGGTGTGCCGCGTTTTCTCCATCAGGATCGCTGTGCCGCGCCGCCAGGTCCACATGATCACGGTGAAAGCCGTCGCGATCAGCACCGGAACGTAGCCGCCGTCGTGGATCTTCAAGAGGTTGGCGCCAAGGAAGACGAACTCCAGCAACAGCAGCGGCGCGAGCACGCCCACCGCCATCGGCAGCGTCCAGTTCCAGCGCACACGTACGAATTCGAAGGCCATGATCGACGTGACGACCATCGCACCGGTCACCGAGATGCCATAGGCCGTTGCCAGCGCATCCGAGGTCTTGAAACTCAACACGAGGAAGATGACGCCGAAGAACAGCACGGTGTTAACCGACGGCAGGAAAATCTGACCGGTATTGGTCTCGGAGGTGAAGAGGATTTCCATGCGCGGCAGGAAGCCGAGATGGATTGCCTGGCGCGTGAGCGAGAAGGCGCCGGTGATAACCGCCTGACTGGCGATGATCGTCGCCAGCGTGGCGAGAATGACCACCGGCAGGATGGCCCAATGCGGATACATCAGGAAGAACGGATCGGACATTGCCATGGGGTTGCGCAGCACCAGGGCGCCCTGACCGAAGTAATTCAACGTCAGCGACGGAAACACAATCACAAACCAGGCCCACTGGATCGGGCGGCGGCCAAAATGGCCGAGGTCGGCATAAAGCGCTTCCGCACCCGTCACGGTCAGGAACACCGCGCCCAGGACGACGACACCGAGGAAGCCTTCCCGTACGAGAAAGCTGACCGCGTACCAGGGATTGAGTGCGGCCAGAATGCTGAAATCATCGGAGATGTGCATGATGCCGGCAAGGCCCATGACGATGAACCAGAGTGCGGTAATCGGGCCGAAGAAACGGGCGACCGCTCCGGTGCCATGCGACTGGATCGCGAAAAGCAGCGCCAAGATCGCGACCGATATGGGCACGATATAGTCCGACAGTGTCGGTGTGACGAGCTTCAGACCTTCGACGGCGGAGAGAACCGAAAGCGCCGGGGTGATCATGGCGTCGCCGAGGAAGAGTGCGGCACCCATCAGTCCCAAGAGCATCAGGATGGCCGTATGGCCGTTCGCCGTCTTCATCAACAACGCCAGCAGCGACAGCGTGCCGCCTTCGCCGTCGTTGTCTGCCCGAAGCAGAAAAAGGACATATTTGATGGTGACGATGATCGTCAGCGTCCAGAACATCAGCGAGACGACGCTGATGACCTCGCCGCGCGTCAGACCGTCGGCAGCCACCGGCTTCAGCGCCTCGCGAAAAGCATAGAGCGGGCTCGTGCCGATATCGCCATACACGACCCCGATCGAGCCGAGGGCGAGGTATGCGAGCTTACGAGCGTTCATTTTCCCGTCGGGAGAATGATGGGTTTCGTCAGACATTCAGGATCACTAGACTCTCAGAGCCAGCCTTTCCAGCGAAAAAAGAGAAACGGAACAACGGCGGAAACCACCATCAAAAGCAACGATGCCGGGTATCCGTAGGCGAAATGCAACTCCGGTATAAACTCGAAGTTCATACCGTAGACCGAGGCGACAAGCGTCGGCGGCAGGAAGACCACGGAGGCGATCGAGAAAATCTTGATGATAGCGTTCTGCTCGATATTGATCAGGCCGAGCGATGCATCCAGCAGGAAGGTAATGTTACCGGCGACGAAGGACGCATGTTCAGATAAAGATTGCACATCCCGCGAGACATTGCGGCACAATTCCTTGGCCTCACGATCCTGCTGCATGGCGGGGATGGTTTGAAGGAAGGTCAAAACCCGCGACAATGAGCTCAGGCTATCGCGCACCTTGCTGACCGTGCGGTGATAGCCTGCAACGTCCTTGAGTTTCTCTTCCAGATAGTTCGACGGACGACGGATTTTCTTCATGCGGTCGCCGAACACATGCACCGACAATATATCGATGCTGGAGACCGTCTGTTCAAGGATCTCAGCCGTGCGGTCGACGATTGTCTCCAGAAGTTTCGCCAGAAGCGAGACACCCGTGCGCCGTTCCAGCGGAATGCGCTGCAGCGCTGCGATGAACAGCGCAAAGGATTTCGGTCGCGCGTAGCGGATGGTGATCAGGCGATGGCCCGTCAGGATGAAGGCGACATCTGTCAATGTCGGCAGGTTGGTCTCGGCCTTCCAAAGCAGCGACGCCGTCAGGAAGACCGCGCCATCTTCGACATAGAGCCGGCTCGAAGGCTCTATATCCTTCATATCCTCACGCGTCGGCACCTCCAGCCCAAGCAGGCGCTCGATGTTCGTCTCTTCTTCACGCGATGGCTCGACCATATCGATCCAGATGGCGTTGTCCGGCAATTGGGCAATAGTCGACAGATCCGCCAATTCGAGCGGCTTGCAATCGGAGCAATAGGCCGTGATCAACGGATCGTCCTCGGCACGGCGGAGGCAAAGCTATAACCACGGCGCTTTGTGCGCTCCCGCCGCGATTCTGCCAATGGACAGTGAGAAAAAATCATAAAACTCCGGGCGTATCCCGCCGGTTCGGCTGGGAATCCGTGTCCATGCTCCATTGCGCCGCTGTATCAATCCTTCGTCCGTCATGACAAAGCCGATTGCTCAGGCGAGACGAAGTCACCAATTGGCGGATGGCCGTCATCGGATATGCCCGACCAAATTCACGCCGGCGGCGCATATGCAGCAAAGCTCGCAAAGAATCAAGTCGCAACCCCTTCGATGCGCGCTTTAACCGCAGATTCAAATCGTGCGAAGTCATAGCACACGGCGCGGGCAAGGCAATCGCTGCTCAGCACACGCCGTTGTGAATTATTCGAAGACGATGGAGGGTGCGGCGCGCTGAGGCGTGTTGCTGACCTGCGCCCACACTTTGGCGGCGATGTCGCGATAGATGGCAGCGACGGTACCGTTTGGATCGGAAGCGACCAGCGGCGTTCCGGCATCGGAAGTCTCGCGGATACCCATGGTCAGCGGCACTTCGCCGAGGAAGGGTATGCCGATGCGCTCGGCCTCCTTCCGCGCGCCGCCGTGACCGAAGATATCATAGCGGGCACCTGTATCCGGAGCGATGAAATAGCTCATGTTCTCGACAATGCCGAGGACAGGCACCTCCACCTTCCGGAACATGTTGATGCCCTTGCGGGCGTCGATCAGCGCCAGATCCTGCGGCGTCGAAACGATGACCGCGCCTGCGAGCGGCACCTGCTGCGCCATGGTAAGCTGCGCGTCGCCGGTGCCTGGCGGCATGTCGACGACGAGCACGTCGAGCTCGCCCCAGGCGACTTCCCGCAGCATTTGCAGGAGTGCCGATTGCACCATCGGCCCGCGCCAGATCATTGCCGTCTCTTCCTCGACCAGGAAACCCATGGACATGACCTTGAGGCCGTAATTCTGCATCGGGTTGATGATGCGGCCGTCGATCTGCGTGGGCCGGCCGGAAATCTTCAGGAGGCGCGGCATGGAAGGCCCGTAGATATCAGCATCCAGAATGCCGACACGCAGGCCGTTGGCGAGCAGGCCGAGCGCGAGGTTGACGGCCGTGGTCGATTTACCGACGCCACCCTTGCCGGAGGCAACCGCGATGATTGCGCCGATGCCGGGCACGCCGATCTTGCCGGCGCGCGGCTGATGTTGCGGCGCATGGCTATGGGGATGGGAATGCGGCTGGGCAGGAGCCGGCTGAGCGGCAGGCGCACCAGCGGCGCTGGCCTTCTTGTCCGCGGTCAGCGCCACCAAGGCGCCTTTGACGCCGGGCAATTCCTTGATCACGCGTTCGGCGGCAAGTCGCATCGGCTCCAGTTCCTTGGCGCGGTCTGCCGGAACCGTGATCGAGAAATAGACTTTGGCATCGGAAATGAAGACATCCGAGACCATGCCGAGCTCAACGATATTGTGCTCCAGGTCGGGGCCACGAACGGTCCTCAGCGTTTCCAGAACCTGTTCCTTGGTGATGTCGGTCATTCCATCCTCACTGCACGATTTCCATTCGGATCGTCGCACGGACGCCCACGTGGCAAGCGCTCCAGATCTCTTGAGCCTTAGATAGTAGAGTGAAGGAACTTCGCCAAACGAAATTAAGGGAATATCGACACAGAACTCAGTCCGTTGCGGCCGGCAGGTCCGCCGGGCATATAGCCCTACCAGCCGCAACGCTCCCTTGGAGACTGAAATGTCAGCGGCGGACATAAAGCAAAGCTTTGAAAGAAGTAGGGTGCGAGCGCGAAAAATTGCATCGGAAATCCGGTTGATTTTGAGGACGTGCCAAATAAGCAACAGCCGCCGCCGATACCTGCCGCTCTGGGAAGCAATAGCTGTGGTATCGGCAACGGCCGCCGGATCCGCGCGCGTTTGTCGGCGCTGTTGTCAAAGTCCCCTCTGGACTTCTGACGATTGAAATGCAGAAAGCGTGCCAATTTCGCGAAATCAAAAAAGCGATGCTTTTTCAATCAATTACAAATTCGACGGCAACCCAGCTCGCAACTCGACGCAACTATGTCGGCAAATTTAATGTGCAACGCACAAAATTCACGCACAAATTTGCCAGGATTTCGGTCGTTCTGTCCCGGCGGGTGACGTATTATTTAATCAATCCAACCCGCAGCGCCTTGGCAACTGCCTGGGTACGATTGACGGTGTCCAGCTTCTTGGTGGCCCGGTTCAGGTAGTGATTGACCGTATGTTCGGAGAGGGTCAGGATCTCGGCGATTTCCGCGCTGGTCTTGCCGGCGGCCGTCCAGTTCAGGCAATCGATCTCCCGGTCCGTCAGCGCGTCGGTGACCCGGATGTCCATATTGCGGATTTCGGCGAGCCGGTCGAAAACATAGATTGCGACATAGCAGAGATCCTTGATCTCTTCAGGGGTGAATGGCTCGCGATCGCCGGCAAGCGATATCGCGCCGCGAAGACCGGATGCATCATGAGTCGGCAGATAGAGGCATCGCGTCATGCGAAAACGTTCGAACAGGGCTGTGATGAGTTGG
This sequence comes from Rhizobium sp. CB3090, assembly GCF_029714285.1. Taxonomy (NCBI): domain Bacteria; kingdom Pseudomonadati; phylum Pseudomonadota; class Alphaproteobacteria; order Hyphomicrobiales; family Rhizobiaceae; genus Rhizobium; species Rhizobium sp. CB3090. The sequence goes on along the minus strand of NZ_CP121662.1, from coordinate 398,475 downwards.
CTCCTGCTATCGTCGCGATCGGTATTCGCCGTCGTCTCGTGGACGAAAGGCAGTGTGGAGCTGCGCAGGCGCCGCAGCACAGGGCTATTCGCCATCAGCCCCTCCTGATCGTAAGTAGCCAGGAGTTCGGCGGGCCAGTTGTTGATGACCGAATTGCTCTGCAGATCGAAGGATGTCACCGGCGGCAGGTTCAGAACCATGAAAGCCCGGCAGCGATAGGCTTCGGTCAGCCGCTTCATGAAACGAAAAACATCGAACTGTGTTTTCAGACCGCTAATTTCATCAATGTAATCTTCGCCCCGAGGGGGTTTTCCCGCCTGCACCAATGCTGCCATCATTAGTCTTCTTTGTATATAAAGGAGGGGCACAAACGCGAAACCGCCGCCTCCAAGCCTCCGGGTCATTACGTGAACGCCGATAAGCCGACGTTTGATCAATTATAAATTTTTAAAAATTTCTCCTGCTGCGACACTATTTACTGCAGCGCCGAATAACCGGTCGCCAACCTCCTCCGAGTGCAGCAGCAGGCATTAAGGAGAACGGCAGGTTCACCCGCGATTCTCACAAGCAAGTCAGATTAAACGTGCAAATTGGCCAAGGTCCAGCGCACGAAAGGCCAAATTGGTGAATTTCACATGACAGCCGAGAAAAACAGGCGAATTTAGCGCCTGGGACCGAGCCGACTGCGCATATCCTGCATGATCGCGGCCGCCGCTGCTCTTACCAAAGGCGCCCATTCCTGCAATTTTTCCGACGTAACGCGGTAGGCGGGGCCAGTCACCGAGACGCCGGCCAGCATTTCGTTGTCATCCGAGTGAATCGGCGCGGCGACACAGCATATGCCGTTCTCGTGCTCTTCGCGATCAAAAGCGCAGCCGCGCAGCCTGATGTCATTGATGTCGGCCCGGAGATCCGCCACGCTACGATGGGTATGCTCGGTGTAGGCGTGAAACTCGAGCCCGGCGACACGCGCTTCGAAGCTGATATCGTCGAGCGCGGACAAAGCGGCTTTGCCGACGCCGGTGCAATAGGCCGGCGAGGCATTGCCGATCTGCGAATACATCCGCACGGACTGCCGGCCTTCGACCTTGTCGAGATAGATGACCTCCATGCCGCGCAGGACTCCGAGGTGCACGGTTTCACCGGTCTGCGCCTGCAATAGGCGCAGATGCGGCTCGGCGACGGTGCGGAATTCATTGCGCGCCCAACTGCGGGAGGCAAGGCTCAAGAGCCTGATGCCGGGCAGATAACATCCGTCGCGATCGGTCTCCAGCAGCCCTTCTTCGACGAGGTGCGACAATTGCCTATGCAGCGTGCCCCGCGGCTGGTCGGAGAGAGACAGGATGTCGGTGAAACGCATCGGGCGATCGGCCAGCGCAACGAGATCGACGAGCGCCATGAGCTTGCCGAGCGTACCGGTTTCCCGGCCGCGACGGTTTTCCCGCATGTCGTCGCCCTGCTTCGAATTCACGATTGCCTCCGCGCGCCGCTGACATACCCTCATGTCCTTGACACGATGGAAGGGTAATCGGATAATTCCATATAGTCAAATTCAGTTCCATATAATGGAACAAGAAGGTGCTTTCAATTCCGGGAGGAAACGAACTTGACCGAGGCAGTGGCACAATTTCCCGATCTCAGGGATCGCACCGTTCTGATCACCGGCGGAGGTTCCGGTATCGGCGCCGCACTTGTCGAAGCTTTTGCCCAACAGGGTGCCAAGGTCGCCTTCATTGACATAGCAGAGGAGCCGAGCAAGGCGCTTGTCGCCCGGCTTTCTCCGCGATCGGCGCATCCCGTCGCCTTCTATCATGCCGACCTGCGCGATGTCGGTGCCATTAAAAGCACCGTCGCCGCCGTCGAAACCGATCTTGGCGCGATTCGCGTCCTCGTCAACAATGCAGCCTGGGACGACCGGCACGAGATCGACACGACGACCGAGGAGTATTGGGACAACAACCAGGCGATCAACCTCAAGCAGGTTTTTTTCGTCTCGCAGGCGGCAGCGCCGGGCATGCGTGGCGCCGGCGGCGGGGCGATCATCAATTTCTCGTCGATCGTCTTCAAGATGAACCCGCCGCATCTTTCCGCCTACGCAACCGCAAAGGCGGGCGTCATCGGCCTGACCAAGAGCCTTGCCGGCCGCTTCGGACCGGAAAATATCCGCGTCAACGCGGTCTTGCCGGGCATGGTGGTCACCGAGCGGCAGATGGAACTTTGGCTGACGGAAGAAGCCATAGCCAAGACGGTCGAGCGCCAGTGCCTCAAACATGTTCTAAAGGCCGCCGATCTGGTCGGCCCAACGCTTTTTCTCGCGTCCAACTGCTCCGGCAGTATCACGGCGCAGTCCGTCATTGTCGACGGAGGTATTTTCTAGTGGAAAATCAGAGGTATTTTTAAATGGCACGGCCCGCATATATAGCGGTCGATTGGGGCACTAGCAGTTTCCGGCTGTGGCTGATCGGCGAAGATGACAGTATTCTCGGCGAGCGCCGCAGCGGCGAAGGCATGACTTCGGCGGCACAGACAGGTTTCGCCAAAGTGCTGCAGTCGAATCTCGATGCCCTTGCCGCGCCGGAAGACCTTCCCGTCATCGTCTGCGGCATGGCCGGAGCACGTCAGGGCTGGGTGGAAGCCGGCTATATCGACACGCCAACGTCGCTCTCCGCCATCCTTACCGCCGCTGTCTCCGTCCCGGCTCAATCACGCGATGTCCGCATTTTGCCGGGCCTTGCGCAGCGCGCCCAGGAAGTGCCAGACGTCATGCGCGGCGAGGAGACGCAATTGCTCGGCGCGATCGCTGCCGACGCCAAAGGCGAGCAGCTCATCTGCATGCCGGGCACCCATTCAAAATGGGTGCGTGTCGTCGACGGCCAGGTCACCGGCTTTTCGACCTTCATGACCGGCGAGCTCTTCGATGTCATCACCAAGCACAGTATCCTATCGCACGCCGTTGCCGGCGCGGCCGAGATGCCTGCGGACAGCAACGCCTTCGCTTCCGCGATCAAAGCCGGCTTCAACAAACCGGCCCTCGCAACGAACTTGCTCTTTACCGCTCGCGCCGGCCAACTTCTGCACGGCCTGACAGCGGCAGGCGCACAAGCGTTGATCTCGGGCACGCTGATCGGCGCCGAAATCGCCGGCGCGTTGTCATCTGCCGGACAAGGGGCTTCGATCACTCTGGTCGCCTCCGGACGCCTGCAGGCACTCTATGAAGATGCGTTCCGCATCCTCTCTCTCACCTATACGACTGTTGATGCCGATGCCGCCGTCCGCCGCGGGCTCTCTGCCGCTGCGAAGGCGATCTGGCCGAATTGACGAAAGAAAAAGCTGATGACGACCCGCATCCCCTTCCCTGCCATGAAGCGCCCGCTCATCGCCATTCTCCGCGGCATCAAGCCCGAGGAGACGGCTGACATCGTCGGCGCGCTGATCGACGCCGGCTTGACGGCGATTGAAATCCCGCTGAACTCGCCGGAACCCTTCCGCTCCATCGAGATCGCCGCCAAGATGGCGCCCGCAGACTGCCTGATCGGCGCTGGCACGGTGCTGACGGTAGACGATGTCGACCGACTGGACGCGGCCGGCGGCAAGCTGCTGGTGACGCCGAATGTCGAGCCCGCCGTCATCAGCCGCGCCCGCGACAAGGGCATGGTGACGATGCCCGGCGTGTTCACCGCGACGGAAGCGCTTTCGGCCGCCCGCGCCGGCGCGACGGGGCTTAAATTTTTCCCGGCAGGCGTGCTTGGCGCCTCCGGTATCACCGCCATCCGCGCTGTGTTGCCGCCTGAGCTCGTCATCGCGGCAGTGGGCGGCGTTTCGGATAAGAATTTCGCCGATTACACCAAAGCCGGGATCCTGGCCTTCGGTCTCGGCACCAGCCTCTACAAGCCGGGAATGACGGTGGCAGAGGTTGCCGAACGCGCCAAGGTGACCATTTTAGCCTATGATGCTGCAGTAGGAGCCTGATCCATATGACCGACATTCATGATTTCCAGGGCAATATTCTCTGCAACACCGCATCCGTCCTGGGTGAAGGACCGACCTATGACCCCAATACGGATACAGTCTGGTGGTTCAACATTCTCGGCAAGGAGCTGCATGAACTGCATTTGGCGACGGGAAAGAAGGAAGTTCATGCTCTGCCCATGATGGCGAGCGTGCTTGCCCGCGTCGACGCCGAACGGCAATTGATCGCCACCGAAGAGGGGCTGTTTCTTCGCGATATCAAATCCGGCGAATTGACCTTTTATGCTGCGATCGAGGCGGACAAACCGGAGAACCGCTCCAATGACGGGCGCACGCATATTTCCGGTTCGCTGTGGATCAGCACCATGGGCAAGCGGGCCGAATTGCAGGCCGGCGCGATCTATCATGTCGCTGCCGGCAAGGTAACGAAAATCTTCGATCAGCTCAGCATTCCAAACTCCATCTGCTTTTCACCTGACGGGACCATCGGTTATTTCACCGATACCCGCATCAGTCAGTTGATGCGGGTGCTGGTCGACCCGCTGACCGGGCTTCCCGTCGGTGAACCGATCGTCATGGTCGATAGCATGGAGGATCCCGGCGGCCTCGACGGTTCCGTCTGCGATGGCGACGGCTATATCTGGAACGCCCGCTGGGGCTCCGGTTTCGTCGATCGCTACAGCCCTGACGGCCTGCGCATCGAGCGCTATCGTGTGCCCGCCATGCAGCCCTCCTGCCCGGCCTTCATCGGCCAGAACGCTGATCGCCTCGCGGTGACCACGGCCTGGGAAGGTCTCGATGAAGACGCTCGCTCGATGCAGCCGCAAGCCGGCGCGCTTCTCGAACTTGGCCCCACAGTCAAGGGCGTTTTTGACCCAGTTTACAAACTTTGATTGTATTTTATCGTCTTCTCGCTCCGCGGGGGACATGCGGCCGGCAAAGTTTTGCCGGCCTGTGCTGATAAAACAAAGCAGTCTCGGACGCCGAACCCAGCCCGCTCGCCGCCGCAACCGATCTGAAGGATCAATTGCCTCGGTTGTACAAAGCGACACACCGTCCGTTGATTTTTCGCGTTATTTCGGTCCGACCGCGGCGATATGCGGCCGTTTCCAGCAACTCTTGCCGGAACTAAACCCTCGTTCGACCATTTTTCCTTAACGAACCGGCACGGTGATGGTCAGCCAATGGAGTGGCCCCGCCCGAGCTGGTGAACATGCCCATCTGAATGAAAGGTAGGTTCACGATGACCGGCAAATTGTTCACTTCCGCCGCTGCTGGCGCAATCTTTGCTACAGCATCGGTTCTTTCCCCGATGGCTTTGGCGCAGCAGCAGCCGTCAACCGACAATAATACTGCGCCGATGACAAAAACCGCCCCGGCAACGCCGGACACCACCAAGCCGGCTGCCAAGATGCAAAATGATGCCAAGGCTCCGGCTCCGGCGCCGACGACAACCACGGCGCAGGGTGCGGGCTATCTGACTGAGCAGTCGGCAGATCAGATGAGTGCCAAGACCTATATAGGCCAATCGGTCTATAATGGTCAGAACAAAAGCATCGGTAGCATCGACGACCTTATCCTGCAGAAGCAGGGCGGTATCGTTGCCGCGATCGTCGGCGTCGGCGGCTTTTTGGGCCTCGGCCAGAAGAATGTTGCTGTTCCCTTCGACAAGATCACCGCTACCCAGAACGCCCAGGACGGCAGCATCAAGCTGACGACCACCGAAACGGCTGAGTCGCTGAAGGCCGCACCGGAGTTCAAGACGCTTTCCATGCAGGCCTCCGAAAAGGCTGCAAAGACCCCGGCAACGGCTGCGGTGCCTGGAACCGACACCACGACGACCTCGTCGACCAACAAATAACGAAGGCTGTCGCGGCACCAGTGAAAACGGCGGCTTTACAGGCCGCCGTTTTCGTATCTGCCGCCGCCCTCACGTTCAGGCGTTTTCGCGCTCACCGCCCAGTTCGAAGTGGTTCTCGTGGAGATATCGCAGCGTCGCGACGCTATCGGCGGGTTTGCCGTAATAGTAGCCCTGCCCCATGGCGCAGCCGAGCGACCGGAGCGTCGCCGCCTCGGCATAATCCTCGATCCCTTCTGCAACCACTTGCAGGTCAAGCCCTTCGCACATCGCCAGGATCGCCTTGATGATGTGTTCGGAGGCCCGGTCGGAATTGATGCGCGACACGAAGGCGCGATCGATCTTCACCTTGTCGAAGATGAAATCGCGCAGGCGGCCGAGGCTGGATTGCCCGGTGCCGAAATCATCCAGCGAGATGCGCACGCCGGCCGCCCTGAGATCGGCGATGATGCGGTGTGCCGTGTCAGCCGAACTCATGACCGCGGTCTCGGTGATTTCCAGCTCCAGGCGATGCGGATCGAGGCCGACGCGGCCGAGAATGGCAAGAATGCTGCTGCTCGTGCCGGGATCCATCAATTGCGCGGATGACAGATTGAAGGAGAGGAAAAGCTCGCGCGGCCAGGAAAGTGCTGCCTCCGCCGCCTTACGCAGCAAGGTCTCGGAAAGAGCATCGATAAAACCGCGCTCTTCGGCAAGCGGCACGAAGACGGCGGGCGAAACGAAGCCGAGATCGGCGTCGTTCCAGCGAGCCAGCGCCTCGAAACCGACGATGAGATTGTTTGCGAGCGAGACGATCGGCTGGAAATGCACATCGATAGCATTGGAAATGATGGCATTGCGCAGCGCCTGTTCAAGCTGCGTCGCGCGCTTCATCTCCTGGGCGATCTCTTTAGAATAGACAGTGATCTGGCCGCGTCCGCGCCGTTTGGAACGATAAAGCGCCGTCTCGGCGCTTTTCAGCAGATCTTCGAATTGCTCGCCGGCGAAAGGATAGATGGCGAAGCCGAAGGAGGCGGAAAGGCGGACGTTGCGGTCGCCGAGATCATAGGGCGCCGACAATACCTCGCGGATCATCTGCCCGAACTTCTCCGCGCCGACACGCTCGAAGACCAGCGGCAGCACGAAAGCAAATTCGTCGCCGTCATGGCGGGTGACGGTGGCGCCGTCGGGAATGCAGGCTTTCAAGCGATGTGCGACCTGGCAAAGGATCTCGTCACCGGCTTCGACACCGAAGAGATCGTTGATCGGCTTGAAGGAATCCAGATTGGCGATGCCGATGGTGAAGGGTGCAGGATCGCTCGCGCGCTCGACGGAAAGTACGCGCGCGCGGTCACGCATACGATAGCGGTTCCCCAAGCCGGTCAGCGGATCGGTATAAGCCATCGCCTGCAATTCATTCTGACTGACTGGCGCAAGCGGTATTTCAGCCGATTTCATATTCAGTCCCGACACTTTCCTCCACCCGCGAAAGAGCATGACGGCGAAGTCTTAACAAAGGATAGCGGGGCGACAGTCATTCGATGAGAGGAAAATCTATTCATTAGCTGTTATACAATTATGAAATTCATCTGATTTGAGCTTTGCGGCTGCTGCGCATGTATTTCTGAAACACAGTCTCAAGAATATCCGGGCTGACAGGCTTCATGATGATATCGTCCATACCGGCATCGATGCATTCGTTGCGGTCCCGCTCGAAAGCCTGGGTGAGCACGCCGATGATGGGGGTGTGCGATCCGCTACCTTTCTCCGTGCGGCGGATCAATCTCGCGGCTTCGAAACCGTTGAGGCCCGGCAGGGAAATATCCATCAGGATCAGTTGCGGGCGGTGTTCGCTCCACAGCCGCACCGCCTCGTCGCCGCTGGCGGCGATCATGTAGCGATAACCGAGCCCTTCCAGTATCTGCGAGAAGACGATCTGATTGATATCGTTGTCTTCCGCAACGAGGATCTGGAAGCCACGATCGTCGCCGCCCGCCGCGATCTGCCAATCCTCCGCCCTGCCCTCGACAGGCTCGCCCGCCTTGCCGCGGATATTGCGGTTGAAATGCCGTGCGATCAGGAAGGTGAGTTCGGTGGCAAGCTGCGAGCCGTCCAGCGATAGAGCCGGCACACTCTGCCGCTCGGCCAATTCCAGGCCGCGATTGCCGAGCTGATTGTCGACGATGACGAGATCGATCCTGATGCCGAGAGAGCTTGCGACATCCAGAAATGCCGCCTCCTCGTTTTCATTATGGACCGAACATGCCTCGAAGCCGTATTTGGCGAGCATCTTCAACGCCGCCGATTCCGCGGCAAGATCCGCGGTGACCACGAGGATCTTGCGGCCGGAGAAGTTCTCGGGAACGAAGGTCTCCATCGCCGGCGGACGGCGCACGGCAGTCTGAAGTGCTGCCATCGGCACATAGGCGCGTCGATAGGACCGGTCGCTGCTCTCCTTGATCTGAGAGGCAAGAGCGAATTCGTCGAAATCCGCGCCGTCCTTGGGGAGGTCCTGCATGGTGGCGACCAGGAAATAGCGCCCGGGCTTGCCGATGCGCTGTTTCCTGGTGACCACGTCGCGCTCGATGCCGTCGCGGGCGATCTGCCGTTGGCGCGAGATCGACATTTCGCCTGTTTCTATCACATGCCGATCGCTCTCCTCGAAGCGATTGGCAATATCCGTGGAGAAGAGATCGATGCCCCTGCGGCCCAGCACCGCATCCGCGGAGGTCTGGTATTTGTCGCAGAACGCCTTATTGACCGCGACATAGGCCATGTTGCGGTCTTTGACGAAGAGTGGAAACGGCAGGTTGTCGAGAATATCCTCGGTGAGCTGCACACGCTCCATGTCGAGGCGCCATTGCTCCTCGCGCTTCTTCACTTCCGAAATATCCGAGAGGATGCAGACGCCGAGACCCGACGGCAGCCGGCGCTTGACGAAACGAACCCAACGATCCGCGCCGAAATGTTCCGTCGCATCAAAACGCTCGCGCCAATGCGAGGCAATCCGCTGTGAAATCCAATCGTCGCGCGTGGCTGCCGATTTCGTGCGAGCATCGTGATGCAGGACGCCGCTGTCGAACATGGCGCCGAGGAAATCGCGGAGCCGTGTCGATGGCTGCAGGAATTGCGGCGGGATCGGAAAAAAATTCAAGATCTGGCGGCTGGCGAACAACAGCAGATCGTTCTTGTCATAGATAAGGAAGGCGCTGGAGAGCCCGTCGCAGACGGCATCGAACAGCGCCGCCTGCAGATTGCCGTCAGGCGGCGCATCTTCGGTCATTGCTGCAAAAGCTGCCTTGTCGATCTCGGCAGTCATTCGTCCGATTCCTACATCTATCCGCTACTACGGCATATTGGGCTTGAGAGCGACGACAGCTCTCGAGAAAATTTATGGAAATATCATGCTGGCCTGAACACTCGAAACAGGCGGAAGCCGGCTGCTGCATGACGGCCGCCAACCTGCCGCCAAAAGCCGAAACGTGCGCGAGCGCGCCACCTGCAATCATTTCAAGTTCTTATGAATGCAACCTGCCATCATTCCCTTAAGCTTTGATTAAATTTTTAAACAAAGCTCCCCACTGAATCGGGTGGATGACGAAGGATGGGCTGCGTTTTCTCTTTCCACCTCGCCACGAATCCATGAAAATGCAGATATGGCCATCAAGCAACTCTCCGAAACCTTGATCAACCAGATCGCCGCCGGCGAAGTTATCGAGCGGCCGGCGAGCGCTGCCAAGGAGCTGATCGAAAATGCTCTGGATGCTGGCGCGACGCGCATCGAGATCGCCACGGTCGGCGGCGGCAAGGCGCTGCTGCGGGTCAGCGACAACGGTGCCGGTATGGAACAGGCGGATCTGGAACTGGCGGTCAGGCGGCACTGTACCTCGAAGATATCGGACACGCTGGAGGATATCCGCACGCTCGGTTTCCGCGGCGAGGCCCTGCCCTCGATCGGCTCGGTGGCGAAGCTGTCGATCGCCAGCCGGAAGCCCGGCAGCGATGGCGGCGCCGAGATTGCGGTCGCCGGCGGCAGGGTGCTGCACCTGCGTCCGGCAGCGGCCAATCCCGGCACGATCGTCGAGGTGCGCGATCTGTTCTTCGCCACGCCGGCGCGATTGAAATTCCTGAAGACGGAGAAGGCCGAGGCTGCGGCGATTAGCGAAGTCGTCAAACGTATGGCGATCGCCTTTCCGCGGGTGCGTTTCGTGCTTTCCGGCAGCGACCGCTCGACACTGGAATTTCCCGCTACCGGCGACGATCACCTCGCCCGCATGGCGCAGGTGCTCGGCCATGAATTCAAGGACAATGCCATCGAGCTCGATGCCGTGCGGGAGGATGTGAGCCTGACCGGTTTCATCGGCGTGCCCACCTTCAATCGCGGCAACTCGGCGCATCAATATGCCTTCGTCAACGGCAGGCCGGTGCAGGACAAGCTGATCCTGTCGGCGATCCGCGGTGCCTATGCCGAGACCATACCCTCCGGGCGCTATCCCGTCGCCGTTCTTTCCATCAGGCTCGACCCGGCCCTCGTCGATGTCAACGTGCATCCGGCGAAGTCCGATGTCCGCTTCCGCGATCCGGGCCTGGTGCGCGGCCTGATCGTCGGCGCCATCCGCGAGGCTTTGGCGCGCGAAGGCGATCGCGCCGCGACGACAGGCGCCGACGGCATGCTGCGCGCCTTCAGCCCAGGCCGTTCCGGCTTCCAGCCGGCCTGGCGGCCGTCGACACCATCAGCACCATGGACACCAGAGGCTTCACCATCGCGGCCCTATCAGTCCTCGGCCACGAACGGATATGGTTTCGGCGAACGGCCTCAGGCCGCCTTCGATGGCCTTGCCATGCCGACCGCCCGGGCCGAGACGGCCCCGGCTGTAGAGCTTGCACGCACGGAGGAGCCGGCCCGATTCCCCCTGGGTGCGGCGCGCGCCCAACTGCATGAGAACTACATCGTCGCCCAGACCGACGACGGCCTCGTCATCGTCGATCAGCATGCGGCACATGAGCGGCTGGTGTTCGAGGAGATGCGCAAAGCGCTGCATTCGAAGCAATTGTCCTCGCAGGTCCTATTGATCCCGGAGATCGTCGACCTGCCCGAGGAGGATTGCGATCGGCTGATGGTGTTTGCCGACGAGCTTGGCAAACTCGGCCTTGCCATCGAGCGTTTCGGCCCCGGAGCCATTGCGGTGCGTGAAACGCCGGCGATGCTTGGCGAAGTGGATGCGCAGGGATTGATCCGGCAGTTGGCCGATGAGATCGCCGAATGGGAAACCGCCTCGGGTCTTGCCGCCAAACTGGAATATGTTGCCGCCACCATGGCTTGCCATGGCTCGGTGCGCTCCGGCCGAAGGCTGAGGCCGGAGGAAATGAACGCGCTGTTGCGTCAAATGGAGGCAACGCCCGGCTCGGGCCAGTGCAATCACGGCCGGCCGACCTATATAGAGCTGAAGCTCTCGGACATCGAACGGCTGTTCGGACGGAGCTGAGAACAGATACCACCGAAAGAACTGGAAAAGTCCGGCTTGCCGGGGTATGGCAAACAGAAGACAGAGATCGGGGACGGCATCAGATGAATCTTTTCGAGGGACATGGAAACCGCGAGGCGAAGATCCGCTATCTCGACGGTGATTTCCAAATCCTCATGCCCGGCTCCTATGTGGTCTGCGCCATGACCGGCAAGCACATCGCGCTCGACGAGCTGCGCTACTGGAGCGTCGCCCGGCAGGAACCCTATGCCGACGTGATATCCTCGCTCGAAGCCGAAAAACGCGCCGGCGCGCTTCCGAACCAGAAGCGCTGATCGCTACGATCCCTATTTTGCCTTCTGCTTCTCCCGTAACCGCCGCTCGCGGGCGGCGGCGATTGCCCGGTCGATGATCAAAGCCGGCGCGCGGTGATCATCGAAGACCATGTCGATCTCGATGACGCGGCAGGCCCGTAACAGCTCGTCGGCCCGGCCGTGATGGCCGATCAGGCGGACATAATCCTTGGAAGTAGTGACGATCTCCAGGCCATCCCGTGCGGCGATATCGAGAATGTCGGCTATATCGTCTTCGCCCAGATGTTCATGATCGCCGAAAGTACGGCTGACGGCGATGCTGCCCCCCAATGACTCCACCGTGCGAAAGAATTTGGTGGGATCGGCAATGCCGGCGAAGGCGAGGACATTGCACCCTCGCAAATCCTCCTGGCCGCGCACCTTGACCGATGCCGCGAAGAACGGTTTTCCGGCCCGCGCCGCCATGCGCACCAGCCGGTCGGCGGCGTTGCCTTCACCGACTTTCAGCAGAGCCGAGGCGTAGCGCAATTGTGTGCGTAGCGGCGCCCGTACCGGTCCGCCAGGAACGAGATGGCCGTTGCCGATGCCTCTGGTCGCATCGATGACGACCAAGGCATAGTCGATGGAAAGTTGCGCACTCTGGAAGCCGTCATCCATGATGATGAGATCGGCGCCCTCGCGCACCAGCCGCTGCGCCCCTTCCAAACGGCGGCGCGAGATCACCGTCAATGCCTCACGGGCAAGTAGCAGCGGCTCGTCGCCGACTGCGGTAGCGTGATGGTGGTCGGGATCGACGACGGTCGTAACGTCCAGTGAACCGCCATAACCGCGACTGAGGAAGCCCGGCTTCAATCCCTTCGCCTTGGCGGCACGGGCGATCGTCAGCGCCGTCGGCGTCTTGCCGGCGCCGCCCACAGTGAAATTGCCGATGCAAATCACCGGCATCGGAACGGAAGCACGACGACCATGCGCCATGCGGTGGCCGGCAATGCGACCGTACAAAAAGGAAAAGGGAGAGAGCCCCCAAGCGCGCCAATCCGGCTTCCGCCACCAGAAAGGCGGTGCTTCCGATACCATAATCTAATCCCGCCTCGCGCCCGCTCTTGCCTACATCTCACCAAGGCGGCAAGAAAAGGCAGATCGGACGAAAAAGCAAGCCTTTGCGGTTGGTCACACCGGCTGGGCGACGGGCAGCAGGCCTTCCAGCTCGGTAATGTCATTCAGGCAATAATCAGCGGCCGCAAGCGATTCACGCGATCCAGTACCAGTCAGCACGCCGACCGTCAGGCCCGCGCCGGCATTGTGCCCCATATGCAAATCGTGATTGTTGTCGCCGACGACGGCGATTTGTGCGGGGGAAAGGCCCGTCGCCGCGCAGAAGCCGAGCACCATGCCGGGCTCCGGCTTCGTTCCAAAACCGCTGTCATAACCGGCAATATAGTCGAGATAATCGAGAAAGCCGAAGCGGCGCGCCGTCTGGCGGATGGAGCGCTCATTGTCGCTGGAGGCAACGCCCAGCTTGTAGCCACGCTCGTGCAGGCGGCGAAAGAAATCGGCGAGATCGGTGACTGGTGCAGAGAAGTCGGCGGCATGGGAAAATAGCGCATCGAGCTTTTCCGTCAGCTCCAGCACGTCCATCATGGAGCCAGCGGCGACAAGGCCGTCGGAAATCTGGCGGGTATTGCCGGCAGCGAGCAGGCTGTCCGGCACGATATGACCGGTGACCGGGTCCATGCCGCAGGCCGAAAGCAAATGATCGGCAAGCACGGCGTCACCCTGGGCGGCTATGCTCGCAAGTTCGCGATTGACCGGCAGCCAGCTTGCATCATAGTCGAGCAGCGTGCCGTCCTTGTCGAAGAGAATACCCGCGATCCCACCCAGCTTGATCGATGTCATATAGAGCCCCTTATCCCTGCGCCATCGTCTTCGGCAGCAATCGCGCCTTCACAGTCAGCGGGTTGATGTAGGGTTCCAATCCCTTGATGGTCGCCGCCAGCGCCCCGCGCATCTCGTGCACCGCGATGTAGCCGGCATCGATCATGCCGCGCCGGGCCGCATCGTTGGTCAGCAGGTAGTGCACGCCCCTCGCCAGCATCTCGGTGTCGCGCACCATGCGGGCGCTGCCGCGACGGGCAAGCAGTTGATAGGCGTCGCGGAAATTCTGGACCTGGCCGCCCGTCAGGATGGCGCAGCCGAGCATGGCCGGCTCCAGGGGGTTTTGTCCGCCCTCGTTGAATAGTGATTTGCCCATGAACGCGACTTCGGTCATGCGCAGATAGAGGCCCATTTCGCCGATCGTATCACCGAGGAAGACATCGACGTCAGGCGACAATACATCGTTGCGGGTGCGGCGCGCCACTTTCAGTCCCTGCTCGACGAGCATCGCTTCGATCGCGTCGCAGCGCTCAGGATGGCGCGGCACGATCATGGTCAACTGACCGTTATGCTCTTTCAGCGTCTTGTGGACGATGGCGGCAGCACCCTCCTCGCCTTCGAAGGTCGAGACGGCAGCCCAGGTCTTGCGGGTGCCGATCTGCTTCATGTAGCGGGCAAGGGTCGGCGCATCATAGGGCGGCGCGTCGGTATCCACTTTGAGATTGCCGGACTTGATCACCTGCCGCGCACCGAGGTCGCGATAGCGCTCGGCATCGAGATCGGATTGTGCGACGACCAGCGCAAGGTTTTCGAACAGCGCCTCCGAGAGCTCAGGATGCCCGCTCCAGCGCGCAAAAGAGCGATCCGACAGGCGGGCATTGACGAGGATCTGTGGAATGCGCCGGCGGCCGAGTTCCATGATGGTCATCGGCCAGATCTCGGATTCGGCGATGATGGTGCAATCGGGTTGCCAATATTCGAGGAAACGGCTGATGGCCGGTTTCAGGTCGAGCGGCACATATTGGTGAATGACCTCGTCGCCGAGACGCTCCTGCGTCACCTTGGCCGAGGTGATGGTTCCCGTGGTCAGAATGACGTGGATGTCGCGGCGGCGGATTTCGCGGATCAGCGGCACGACCGCCGAGGTCTCGCCGACGCTTGCGGCATGAAACCAGACGAGCGGCCCTTGAGGACGATTGGCGCTGGCGTAGCCGAAACGCTCCAGCCGCCGGGAGCGGTCTTCCTTGCCCTTGGCAGCACGGACGGTAAGGTAGGTCCCGACGAGGGGATAGACTGCAATCCCGCCAAAGCGGTAGGCACCCAAAGCGAGGCGCGCCCTAAGGCTGCTCATCTCGATTGCCTCCGATCCAAGCTGATCGTCATCAATGCCAAATCCCAATTATTCCACGGCCGAAAGTTCGGCCGATTTTTCGTTCTGATTGCGTCAAAAATACTGCGCCATTGCCGGATTAAAAACGAGAACACCCGTCCGGACCGGAATATCAAATATTAGTTGGGCAAAACGCGACCTCAGGAGGAAGCTTTGTCCTGCGGGTCGAGCAAACGATGCAGATGGACGATGAAATAACGCATGTGGGCGTTGTCGACAGTCTGTTGCGCCTTCGACTTCCAAGCGGTCAACGCACTCGCATAATCGGGATACATGCCGACAATGTCGAGTTCGTTCAGATTGCGGAACTGTACTTCTTCGAGGTTTTCCAGTTCCCCGCCGAATACGAGGTGCAAGAGCTGCTTTTTGTCGCTGGTAACGGTCATTTTCGTCTCTTTCTGCTGTCGTCCCCCTCCGCTCTTCATCTGAGGGATTTTGACCAAAAGGTCAACCGCTTCGTCTGTGGGAAAGCTGGCGCAGGAATTCCGGCAGCCGCACCGCCGACGCGCCGCAGAGTTCGCCATGCGAGACATCGGCGCGATTGTAGTTGAGCGGCTGGCCGAAGAGATCGACCAGCGCTCCGCCTGCCCGCTCCAAAATGAGATCGGCGGCTGCGACATCCCAGTCATGGGAATTGCGTTTGACGATCGTCCCATCCAGCCGGCCGTCGGCAACCATGGCCAGGCGATAGGCGAGCGAAGGTACGTGCTTTGCCCGCTCGATCGTCTTGCGGAAGTCCGGATCGAAGCCGCTCAACATATCCTCACCGGCGGCAAGCCTGTGTATAGCGTGCTCTAGCCTGTCGGAAACCGCGATCGGCTCGCCATTCTTCAGGGCCGGGCCGTCAGCCGTTGCAACGAACAATTCCTCCAATGCCGGCGCGTAGAGTACGCCCGCGGTCGGACGCCCATTGCTCACCACTGCGACGCTGACGCACCAAAGCTCGAGTCCCGACAGGAACCCGCGCGTGCCATCGATCGGATCGACGACGAAGAGGGTCGGATGTAACAGCCGCTCGGCATCATCGTCGGTCTCTTCCGAAAGCCACCCATAATCGGGCCGTGCGGGACGCAGAATGGAGGCGAGCTTTTCGTTGGCTGCGAAATCGGCGGCGCTGACGGGAGAACGGCCCTCGTTCTTCCACCAGACCTCCGGCGATTGACGGAAAAAGCTGAGAGCGATATCGCCCGCCTGGCGTGCCGCTTCAACGATCAGATCGAGATCGCTCAATTGGCCGACTGCGTCTCTATCGCTCATTTCCGAAATTCCAATCTCCGTCTCAGCGCCCGGCCAGCGTCATGCCTTCGATGGCGAGCGTCGGAGCCGCGACGCCGAAATCGCGGTCGATATCGTTTGCCGGCGTCAGACGCATGAACATATCCTTGAGGTTGGAGGCGATCGTCACCTCCGACACCGGGAACGTCAGTTCGCCGTTTTCGATCCAGAAGCCGGTAGCGCCGCGGCTGTATTCGCCGGTAATCATATTGACGCCTTGGCCGATCAGCTCGGTGACGTAGAAGCCGTTGCCGACATTGCGGATCAGCTCTTCCGGGGAAATGTCGCCCGGCTCCAGCGCCAGATTGGTGGAAGACGGCGAAACGGCGGTGCCGCCGCGAGATCCGCGGCCGTTGGTCTTGAGGCCGCCGATCTCGCGCGCCGTCGACGTGGACAGGAACCAATGCTTCAATACACCGTCTTCGATCATCACCAGACGCTTGCCCGAAACACCTTCGCCGTCAAAGGGACGCGAGGCCGGACCGCGCACGATCAAGGGATCGTCGGTGATCGACAGGCCGGCCTTGAGCACCTGCTCGCCCATCTTGTCGCGCAGGAAACTGGTCTTGCGCGCGACGGACGCGCCGTTGATCGCACCGGCAATATGACCGACGAAGCCACGCGCCACGCGCGGATCGAAAACGACTGTCACATCCTTGCCGGTCGGAACCTGGCGCGGATTGACGCGCTTGACCACCCGCTCGCCGGCACGGCGGCCGATATCCTCAGCGGCATCCAAATCGGCGAAATAAAGGCGGCTGTCGAAATCGTAATCACGCTCCATGCCGGTGCCTTCACCGGCGATGACGCTGACGGAGCGGCTGAAGCGGGAGCCCATATAGTGACCGGCAAAACCGTGCGACGTCACAAGCACCATGCCACCCATGCCGGCGGATGCGCCCGCGCCCGAGGAGTTGTTGACACCAGGGACGGCGAGTGCTGCCTCTTCCATCGCAAGGGCTGCCTCGCGCAGTTGAACCGACGAGACCTCGGTCGGATCGAAGAGTTCGAGATCGGGATAGGTCTTGGCGAGATCCGCTTCATCTGCAAGGCAGGCGAATGGATCTTCCGGCGAAACCCTTGCCATCGCGACGGCGCGTTCGGCCAGCGCCTGCAGGTCGAAGCCGGGATTGGCCGAGACGCTGGCGACACGCTTGCCGACAAACACCCTCAGCGAAAAATCATCGCTTTCGGAGGATTCGGTGCCTTCGACCTTGCCGAGGCGGACGCTGACGGATTGCGCCCGCGAGCGCACGACGACGGCATCGGCCGCATCCGCACCGGCTTTCCGGGCGAGGTCTATCAATTGGCTGGCGCGGGAAAGCAGAGTGGCGGAATCGATTTCTGAAGACATGATTTGGCCTTTCCTTCGCGTTCCATTTATTGTGCACTACATAAAGCATCAAGGGCGGCCACGCCGATTCTTGTCCGAATGTCTTCACGCATGGTTGTTTCCGATGACTATGCGCTGCAACACCGCCTGCGCACAGAAAGAAACAGACGATGTCCGCGCCAAATGCCCTCTTTACCGAAACCCTGATGCTGCTCGGAGGCGCTGTCGTCACGGCGCCGATCTTCAAGAAACTGGGGCTCGGCACCGTGCTGGGCTACCTTGCCGCCGGCGTCGTCATCGGTCCTGTGCTGCACGGCATTGGTGACGGTGAATCCGTGTTTGCCGTCGCCGAACTCGGCGTCGTCTTCCTGCTGTTCATCATCGGCCTGGAGCTGAAACCATCGCGTCTGTGGCAGATGCGACGCGATATTTTCGGCCTCGGCACGGCGCAGGTGATCCTGAGCGGACTGGCACTGACACTTGCCGCTTATCTTGCAAACATTACCGGCTGGCGCGGCAGCATCATCGTCGGCTTCGGCCTGGCGCTGTCCTCCACCGCCTTTGCCATGCAGATCCTCGAGCAGGAGGGTGATGTTAACACGAAATATGGTCAGCGTTCCTTCTCCATGCTGCTGCTGCAGGATCTGGCGATCGTGCCGCTGCTTGCGCTCGTCACCGTCCTTGGCGGACCGACGCAAGCTTCCAATCCTATCCTGGATCTTGCCATTGCAGTGGGCGCGGTCGCCGCGATGATCATTGCCGGACGTTACCTGTTGACGCCGCTATTCCAAGTCATCGCCCGAACCGGCGCGCGCGAGGCGATGATTGCGGCCGCTCTGTTCGTCGTCATGGGATCGGCAACGCTAATGCAGCTCGCCGGCCTCTCGATGGCAATGGGCGCCTTTCTCTCCGGCGTGATGCTCGCTGAATCCTCCTATCGCCATGAGCTTGAGGCGGATATCGAGCCATTCCGCGGCGTGCTGCTCGCCATTTTCTTCATCGCTGTCGGCCTGTCGCTGAAATTGGATGTCATTGCCGACAATTGGCTGCTGATCGTGCTCGCCGTACCCGTTGTGATGGTCATCAAGGGCGTCATCATCTATGCGCTTTGCCGCGTGACCGGCTCCTCGCACAACGACGCCATTCGCATCGCCTGCCTGCTTCCCCAGGGCGGTGAATTCGGCTTCGTGCTGTTCAGCGCTGCCAGCGCCGGCGGCGGGCTCTTCTCCGCCAGCACGGCCTCGCTGCTGATCGCGATCGTGACGCTCTCCATGGCGCTGACGCCGCTGGGTGCGGCGCTTTCGAAGCGCATGCTGACCGGCGATGCGCATGAGGAGTTGGACGAGGATTTCGAGGGCGCCGGGTCCGACGTTCTGATGATCGGCTTCTCGCGTTTCGGCCAGATCGCCGCACAGATCCTGCTTGCCGGCGGCCGCGACGTCACTGTCATCGACTTTTCCGCCGACCGCATCCGCCAAGCCTCCAACTTCGGCTTCCGCATCTATTTCGGCGACGGCACCCGCAAGGACGTATTGCGTTCGGCGGGCATCGACAGGGCCAAGCTCGTCGTGGTCAGCACGCATCAGCGCGAAATCACAGACCGGATCGTCGAGCTGGTACAGACGGACTATCCGCACGCCCGCATCTTCGTCCGCTCCTACGACCGTGTTCACTCGATCGCGCTGCGCAACAAGGGTGTCGATTACGAGCTGCGCGAAACGCTGGAATCCGGCCTGCTCTTCGGCCGCCGCACGCTGGAAGCGCTCGGTGTCAGCGAGTCGGAAGCCTTCGAGATCGGCGAGGATATCCGCAAGCGCGACGAGCAGCGGCTGGTGCTGCAGGTGAGCGAAGGATTGCAGGCTGGACGCGACATGCTCTATTCACGGCCTGTCAAGCCGGAACCGCTGGTCAAACCGAAGCGCAGCGCCGATGTTTTCAGCGACGACGATGATCTCTCCATGCCTGCGGAGGAGCCGGAGCGGGTTTAATTCTTCGCGGTCATCACCCGGTCGAGCGCAAATTTGAGTTCGTCCTTGACGCCGGCCGACATCGCAAGAATGTCGCGAGCCTTCAGGAAATCGAGTACGCCGGTGCGGCCGATTGACGGCCGCAGGAAGATCTGCGGCGCAAGCAGCCGCAGCTTCAACGCGATGTTGGACTGCATCGTCAGTTGGCCGGCTCCGAACAGGCTCTCGATGCGGTTCGGGATATGGGTGCCGTCGCCTTCCGGTCCGCCTACGACATCAATACCGATGATGATATCGGCGAGACCGGCCAGATGTTCATAGGGAACCGGATTCATAATGCCGCCATCGATCATGACGCGTTCACCGACCTTGACCGGCATAAAGACGGCGGGGATCGCGGCGGAGGCGGCCAGCACCGGAAACAGCTCGCCTTTTTCGGTGACGACCTCAGCCTGATCGTAATAATCCGTCGTCACCACCTTCAACGGAATATGCAGTTCGGAGAAATCCTCCGGAAAGGTGGAGGGCAAGAAAGCGCGCAGAATGCGTTCGAGATTGAACTGACCAATCCGAAAGCTGCGCATGTTCGGGGGCCGCAGGCTCCAGATCTTGTTGAGCACAGCCGGGCGGTTGCCGACCGTGGCAAGCGTATAGTCGCGGATCTCCGCGCCGCTCATGCCGGCAGCCATCGCGGCGCCCATGATCGAGCCGATGGAAGCGCCGGCGATCGCCACCGGCCGAATGCCGAGCTCATCCAATGCTTCGATGATATGGATATGGGCAAGTCCACGGGCACCGCCGCAGCCGAAGGCGACTGCGACTGCGACGCTCGGCGTGCTGGATGTCGCGAGCGGATAATCGCTCCCAACAAAATCGGCGTAGTCGCCCATGTCTCTCGCCCTCCGCCGCTAGGCTTGCTGCGGCTGATAACGGAAGAAATGCATTTTGCTGTCGCCGAAAGTCCGCTGCTCGAGGAAGAGAAAATCCGGCGCGACTGCAACTGTGACGTCAGCGCGTTCCTCGAGGATGGCCAAGGCTCCCGGCACCAGCCAGCCGCCGGCAGCGGCAGCCGCAAAGGCCTTCTCGCCCAGACCCTTGCCATAGGGCGGATCGGCGAAGAGAAAATCGAAAGGCTCCAGATTGCCGACGCTGCCGAGATCGGTGGCGTCGCGCCTTAGCATGCGCGTGCGGCCGTGCAGGCCAAGCGCATCGATGTTTTCCCAGAGCAGGCCACGGCCCTCGACGCTGCTTTCGACGAAAAGCACATGGCGGCAGCCGCGCGAAGCAGCTTCGAGCCCGACCGCGCCGGTGCCGGCAAAGACATCCATCATCCGCGTGCCGTCGATGGCCTCCGGATAGGCATGGCTCAATATGTTGAACAGGCTCTCGCGCGTGCGGTCCGCCGTCGGACGAATGTCGTTCGACTTCGGCACCGCAAGCGGCCGACCGCGAAATTCACCGCCGACGATCCGCACCGCGCGTCAACCCTTTCCGCCCTTGGGGCCGCCCCTGCCGGAGCCGCCACGATTCGGGCCGCCTCGGCTGGGACCGCCACGACCAGGGCCGCCAGAGGGACGACCTGCGCCACCGGGCTTACCTGAGAAGCCGCGTGCACCGCCGGGCTTTCCGCCTGGCTTGCCGCCAAAGGACTTTCCTCCACCCGACTTCTTGCCGAAAGGCTTGCCCGCCGGACGGTCACCGTAAGAACGTTCGCCTTGCGGACGATCATTGCGAGGGCGTTCGGAACGCTGCTCGCCATCGAAGGATCTGGTGCGCGGACGCTCGTCTCCCTCGGCGCGCGGCCGACGATCGCCACGGGGCTTGTCTCTGAAAGGCCGGTCACCACGCGGCGGACGATCGCCGAAGGGGCGATCACCGCGAGGACGCTCGGAGCGGGCTTCGCCATGGAAGGATTTCGTACGGGGACGGTCACCGCCCTCCGACCGCGAACCACGCTCGCCGCGCGGACGGTCGCCGCTGGGTTTATCGCCAAAAGGTCGTTCGCCACGCGGACGATCATCACGGGAGCGCTTGCGGTCAAAACCTTCATCATCACCACGCGATTTGCGCGGCGCGACTTCGCTCGAGCGGATCCATTCGCCGTCACCCTCGTCGACGCGGTTGATCCGAACGCGCGGGCCTTCGTCCGGGCGGTCGAAACCGCTGCGTTGCGGGCGCTCGATCTCGCCGCGTTTGGCGGCGGTTTTCGCATTCTTGGCGGCCTTCAGCGCTGCCTTTTCGCCAAGCGGACGGGCGCCGGGCGCCATCCAGACATTGGCGCTGCGGCGCGGGGCGAGCGGCTGCCGCTTCGGACGGTCATCCTCCCCATGACGCGAGCCTTCGCGACGATCATCCGCACGGCGGCCACCTTCACGGCGGTCCTCCCGCTTGGTGTCGAGACGGCTTAAAGCGCGCTCACGCTTATCCTCAGGCCGCTCGCGGCGCGGACGTTCCTCTTTCGCAGCGCGGGCCGGCTTGGCGTCTGCCTCATCCTCGGCAGCAGCCGAAATATTGTAAAGCGGCGCATCGAAATTCGCCTTGGCGTCCTCCACCAGACGGGGGCCGAGCTGATCGCGCAATGTGCGGCCGCGCACTTCCAGCACCCGGCCCTCCGGCAGTTCGCCGAGCTGGAACGGGCCGTAGGAAATACGGATCAGGCGGTTGACTTCGAGGCCGAGCGCGCCGAGCACGTTCTTGATTTCGCGGTTCTTGCCTTCGCGCAGGCCCATGGTGATCCAGACGTTGGCCCCCTGCGTGCGGTCGAGCGTCGCCTCAATCGAGCCGTAGAGCACGCCGTCGACGGCAATGCCTTCCTTCAGCTTGTCGAGCGCTTCCTGATCGATCTCGCCGTGGGCACGCACGCGATAGCGGCGCAGCCAGCCGGTGGTCGGCAGTTCCAGCACGCGGGCAAGACCACCGTCATTGGTCAGCAGCAGCAAGCCTTCGGTGTTGATGTCGAGACGACCAATCGACATGACGCGCGGCAGCTCTTCCGGCAGATTATCGAAAACGGTCGGGCGGCCTTCCGGATCGGCGTTGGTGGTCACCAGGCCGGCCGGCTTGTGGTAGAGCCACAGGCGCGTGCGCTCGATGCCGCGGATCGGCACGCCATCCACTTCGATTTTGTCGGCGAGCGTCACGTTGACGACCGGCGTATCCAGCAGAACGCCGTTCAGCGTCACGCGGCCGTCCATGATCATGCGCTCGATGTCGCGGCGCGACGCCACGCCTGCGCGCGCCATCACCTTGGAAATGCGCTCAGCCTTTCCATCGCCGCCTTCGGCCTCTGCCGCCACTTTGGCAGGCGCGGCCTTCATCGGCTTGGCGTCGTCGCGTGTTTTCGCCGGCTTCGTCTTGGCATCGCGGGTAAAGGGTTTGGACCCAGGCCGCTTGGGCTTGTCATTCATTGTCATTTGTTGTTTGCCTGAATTTTTAAGGCGTGTTCCTATCAGGTCACGCCTCCGCGGTTAAGTGGAAAATCTTAAATGGTGAATACAAATCACTTCATGGAGCTGGCGCTTGCCGAAGCGCGAAGCGCCGGCGCGCGCGGTGAAGTGCCGATCGGAGCCGTCCTCGTGCTCGACAATGCCGTTGTCGCCATGGCCGGCAACCGCACCCGTGAACTCAACGACGTCACCGCACATGCCGAAATCGCCGTAATCCGCATGGCTTGCGAGGCACTCGGCCGGGAGCGGCTGACGGGTGCCGATCTCTACGTGACGCTGGAGCCGTGTACCATGTGCGCGGCCGCCATCTCGTTTGCCCGCATCCGCCGGCTTTATTACGGCGCGGAGGATCCGAAGGGCGGCGGGGTAGATAACGGCGTGCGCTTCTATCGCCAGCCAACCTGCCACCATGCGCCGGACGTCTATTCGGGCATGGCCGAACGGAATGCTGCCGACATTCTCAGGGAATTTTTCCAGCAAAAGCGTGTGGAAGACTAAAAAGCGGCGGTTTTTGCGGCCGCTCTATCTCTTTGTTTTTACGCATTCCGGACGAAAAACCGCTTCGCACTTTTCCTGGAGCTGCTCTAGAAAAATCTTACTGGAAGGGCTTCCACCAACTGCTGTTGGACTGCTGCGCGGCCTCGGCATCCTTCTTGCGCTGCTTTTCCTTCTTGCTCTCGGGCGTGCCGAGATCATTCAATGCAGCCTCATCGGAGACCTGACGGTATTGCTGCGGCGGGTCGATCAGGTAGCGGCGCTGATCGACATAGGTGCCGGCCTGATCCTGGCGCGCGGCGCGATAGGCGGCGGTCTGCTGCGCCTCGCTCACGCGGTTACGGCCGCTGTCGGCCTGAGCGAGCGGCGAGCGATAGTTGACATTGTTTTTGTTCTGATCGGCTTCCTCCGCCAGGCGCTTGCGCGAATCTTCCGGCGATTCCAGCCAGGCCGGATTATCCTTGCTGGCGAGCGACTGCTGCGGTGCCGTCAGGTTGTCCCTGTCCTTTTCGGCAGGAAGCACCAGGCCCGGGCGGTTCGGATATTTCACACCCTTGTCCTTCGGCGTGGCGGCCGAAACGGATGCGATGTCGCTGATGTCGTCGAAGAGCTGCTCGCCGGCGGTCTTGTCCGTGCCGTAGCGCGGGCTGCTCATGCAGCCGGACATCAGACCGCAGCCAATCACGAGTGCCGCCAAGCTGACGCCGACACGAACCCTATGCATCGCTCTCATGAATACCCTTCCCAGCCAAGCCGGTACAACTATCGCAGAACCCCATTGCACGGCAACTGCCGCAAAAATCGGGCCATTTTCAGGCAGCTTTTACCGGATGAATGCCTCGAAGGCAATTCATCCGGTAATTTTCTTCAGTTGACAGCCATCAACTCGCGCAATGCGGCCGCATCGCGCGCCGAAACATCGGGATATTCCGGGTCGGAACCAACGTCGGTGGTGATGCGCCAGGAGCGGGCACACTTGCGGCCTTCGGCCAGCTTCGGCACGACGCTGACCTTGGCGGCGTCATCCAGGCGGAACGCATCCGCGGGGCCTTCGCCGCCATTGATGGTGATATCGGAGGTGATGCAGATCTCCGCGAAATCCTGACCTTCCAGCACCTTCAGCAGCTCCGGATCGGCGATATAGACGACGGGCGCGGCCTCCAGCGAGGATCCGATGCGCTTGTCCTTGCGCTCGATTTCCAGCGCGCCGGTGACGACGCTGCGCACTGCGCGGATCTTTCTCCACTTCTCAGCCAGCGCCTCGTTCTTCCATTCGCCGGGAACGGTGACGAACTGTTCGAGATGCACCGAGACCGCCTGTGGGTTGCGCGACAGCCACGCTTCTTCCGTCGTGAACGGCAGCATTGGCGCCAGCCATGTCACCATGCAATCGAAGATCGTGCGGATGACGGCAAGTGCTGCACGGCGGCGCAGGCTCGACGGTGCGTCGCAATAAAGAGCATCCTTGCGGACATCGAAATAGAAAGCCGAAAGCTCGACATTCGAAAAATCGATGAGGGCGCGGGCGATGCGCTTGAAGTCGAAAGCGTCGTAGCTTTCGCGCACCAGCTCATCGAGCTCTGCAAGACGATGCAGCATGAGCTGCTCCAGCTCCGGCATATCGGCAGGGGCGATGACTTCGCCCTTGTCATGCGCAAGCGTGCCGAGCATCCAGCGGATCGTGTTGCGCAGCTTGCGATAGGCATCGATGTTGGTCTGGATGATCGTCTTGCCGACGCGCAGGTCCTCGGCATAATCCGACGTCATGACCCACAAGCGCAGGATGTCGGCGCCTGCATCCTTCATCACCTCCTGCGGTGAGGTGACATTGCCCTTGGACTTCGACATCTTCTCGCCCTTCTCGTCCATGGTGAAACCATGCGTGAGAACGGTGTCGTAAGGCGCGCGGCCGCGCGTTGCGGCGCTTTCGAGCAGCGACGAATGGAACCAGCCGCGATGCTGGTCCGAGCCCTCGAGATAAAGGTCAGCCGGCCATTTCAGGTCCGGACGGTCTTCCAGCGTGAAGGTGTGGGTCGAGCCCGAGTCGAACCAGACGTCAAGGATGTCCATGACCTGCGTCCAAGGCTCGTTGGCCTTTTCACGAAGGAAGCGCTCGCGCGCACCTTCGGCGAACCAGGCATCAGCACCTTCCTGTTCGAACGCTTCGAGGATACGGGCATCGACGCCGTCATCCTGCAGGATCTGACCTTCCTCGTCCACGAAGATGCAGATCGGCACGCCCCAGGCGCGTTGGCGCGACAGAACCCAATCCGGGCGCTGCTCGATCATGGCGCGCAGGCGGTTCTGGCCGGCTGATGGCACGAAGCGCGTGTCGTCGATCGCCTTCAGGGCGCGCGAGCGCAGCGTCGTGCCGTCGGCAAGGTCCTTGTCCATATAGACGAACCATTGCGGCGTGTTGCGGAAGATGACCGGCTTCTTCGAGCGCCAGGAATGCGGATAGGAATGCTTCAGCCGTCCGCGCGCGAAAAGCGTGTTCGTCTCAATCAGGGCCTTGGTGACCAGCTCGTTGGCATTGCCCTTTTTGCCGTTGTCGTCCATGACGCGACCGCCCTCGAAGCCGGGGGCATCGGCGGTGTAGAAGCCAGCATCATCGACCGGGAACGGGATGCGCGTGGAGATCCCACGCGCTTCAATCTGGCGGGCATGGCTCGTCCAGGCGTCAAAGTCCTCACGGCCATGGCTGGGAGCGGTGTGCACGAAGCCAGTGCCAGCATCGTCGGTCACGTGATCGCCGTCGAGCAGCGGAACTTTGAAGTCGTAGCCGAGCGAAGCCAACGGATGGGCGCAGATGCTTGCGCCGAGTTCGTCGGCGGCGACGTCGCGCAGGCGCTTGAACTGCAGCTTCGCCTTGGCGAAGGATTCCTCGGCAAGATTGTCGGCAAAGATCAGCTTTTCGCCCGGACGCGGGCCGAAATCATTGGCAGCTTCCGTCACTTCATAAAGGCCGTAGGACACCCGGGAAGAATAGGAGATCGCCCGGTTGCCGGGGATCGTCCAGGGTGTCGTGGTCCAGATGACGACGAAAGCACCGGCAAGTGCAGCGGGACCTTCGACGACGGGGAACTTCACCCAAATCGTGTCGCTCTCGACATCGGCGTATTCGACTTCGGCTTCCGCGAGCGCCGTGCGTTCGACCACCGACCACATGATCGGCTTGGAGCCGCGATAGAGCTGGCCGCTGCGAGCGATCTTCAGGAGTTCGCCGGCAATGCGAGATTCCGCATGGAAGTTCATCGTCAGATAGGGATTGTCGAAATCGCCCGTGATACCGAGGCGCCTGAACTCCTCGGACTGGATCTTGATCCAGCCGGCGGCGAAGTCACGGCATTCCTGGCGGAATTCGTTGACCGGAACCTCGTCCTTGTTCTTGCCCTTCTCGCGGTACTTTTCCTCGATCTTCCACTCGATCGGCAGACCGTGGCAGTCCCAGCCCGGAACGTAATTGCTGTCATAGCCGCGCATCTGGAACGAGCGGGTGATGACGTCCTTCAGGATCTTGTTGAGCGCGTGGCCGATATGGATGTTGCCGTTGGCATAGGGCGGGCCGTCGTGCAGTACGAATTTTTCGCGCCCGGCGGCCGAAGCGCGCAGCTTCTTATAAAGGTCCATTTCCTGCCAGCGTTTGACCAGCTCCGGCTCCTTCTGCGGCAAGCCGGCGCGCATCGGGAAGTCGGTCTCGGGCAGGTAAAGGGTTTTCGAATAGTCGATCTTTTCAGCGGTATCGGTCATTGTTCTGACAATTGCCTCGGCGTTTCGGGCGTTTTGCGCCGGAAAGGCGCAGCCATATGGGGATTTTTCGGCGGCGGAAAGCGCCTCGGGAACA
This sequence comes from Rhizobium sp. CB3090, assembly GCF_029714285.1. Lineage (NCBI taxonomy): Bacteria > Pseudomonadati > Pseudomonadota > Alphaproteobacteria > Hyphomicrobiales > Rhizobiaceae > Rhizobium > Rhizobium sp. CB3090. Next base: position 371,265 of record NZ_CP121662.1, on the reverse strand, counting down.
GGCGCCCAAAACCCGGACCTTCCGGCAGCTTACAGCGCGCGGAAGGCCGGGCCAATAATTCGTATCGATGGGCTCAGCCGAAATTGGGTCATGGTTGGCGGTTCATAGGCGCTTTTTGTGTGGAAAGAAAGAGGGATCAGCCGCCGCAAGGCATAGAAAAGCCGCCGACGTTTCCGCCTGCGGCCAATCGGCGCCGGCCCAATCAGACCTCTGTGGCTGCCCGTGCCGGCGTGACGGCGTTCACGATCACCGCCACGACGATGTTGGCGATGAGCGCCAAAAGGCCGATGTAAACCGTAAACGGCGCTCCGCCGAGGCTGAGCGCCTGCAGCGGCTTCAGCCCGTTGATCCAGACGAGATAAGTGCCGCCAAAGAAGCCGACGAACCAGCCGGCGAGCAGGCCCGGCGTGCGGAACCAGTTGGAATAGAGACCGAAGACCAGAGCCGGCAGCGTTTGCATAATCCAGATGCCGCCCAGCAATTGCAGGTCGAGTGCAAACTGCGTCGGCAGGAAGATGATAACCAGCAACGCGCCGATCTTGACGATGAGCGACGTTACCTTTGCGACCTTGGCCTCACCTTCTTCGCTGACCTCAGTGTTGACATAGGCCCTCCAGAAATTGCGTGTGAAGAGATTGGAGGCACCGATACTCATCACGGCGGCGGGGACCAGCGCGCCGATCGCGATGGCTGCATAGGCGAAGCCGGCAAACCAGCCCGCAAACAGCGTCTTGAACAAGGCCGGCACGACATCATTAGGGCTATCGAGTTTCAGGCCGGCGGCATGGCCCATATAACCGAGCAGGGCGAGAAGGCCGAGCAGCAGCGTATAGGCGGGCAGCAAGACGGCATTCTTGCGGATCGTCTGGCCGCTGTTGGAGGCGAAAATGCCGGTCAGCGTATGCGGGTACATGAAGGCGGCAAGCGCCGAGCCGAGCGCCAGGGTCGCATAGGCGACATACTGGTTGCCGGCGAGCAGCAGACCACCTGACCCCTTGGCCTGGAAGGCGGCATCGGCTGCGGCGAACACATTGGCATAGCCACCCAGCTTCGCTGGGATGAGGGCGACGGCAGCAATCACGACGATGTAGATCATGATGTCCTTGACGAAGGCGATCAAGGCTGGCGCGCGCAAGCCAGCCGAATAGGTGTAGAGCGCCAGGATGATGAAAGCAACGGCGAGCGGGACCTCGCCATGAAGCCCTAGGGCTTTGAAGACCGTGGTCATACCGACGAGCTGCAGCGCGATATAGGGCATGGTGGCAATGACGCCGGTGATCGCCACCGCCAATTCGAGTGCGCGCGAACCATATTGACCATGCACGACATCGCCCGCCGTGACATAGCCATTGTCCTTGGCTCGCTTCCAGAGAACCGGCATCACGATGAAGACGAAGGGATAGACGATAATCGTATAAGGAAGAGCGAAGAAGCCGTAGGCGCCGACTGTGTAGACAAGTGCGGGAACGGCGATCACCGTATAGGCGGTGTAAAAGTCGCCGCCGACCAGGAACCAGGTGATCCAGGTCCCGAAAGTACGTCCTCCGAGGCCCCATTCATCGATACGGGCTAGAGTCTTCGGCCGGCGCCAGCGCGCGGCGACAAAACCCATGACGGTGACGAGCGCGAAAAAGAAGATGAAGACCGCGAGTGCGGACGTGTCGGTCTCAGTCGTCATGGCGCATGCTCCGATAGGCGATCCAGGTCAGGAAAGCGGTGATCGGCACCCAGGCGAGCTGATACCAATAAAAGAAGGGAAAACCCAGGACGACCGGGTCATGGCTGTTGTAGAAGGGGACCCAGAGCAAGCCGATATAGGGAATGACGAGCAGCCAGCAGGCCACTGTTCCAAAACCTTTATCCATTTTGAGCGCCTTTCGGAGATTTGGCGCGGCAATCCGCACCTCGTTCCCCATAGGAACTAGCGCAGCCGGTGGTCGGCTCAAGGCACAAAGATGTTGCGGTGCGGCAGGTTTTCGGCCTGCAATCCTTTGAGCAACATCAAGAAAAGGCGATGAAGCGATCGATATCCCCGAGGGGGCGGACGCCGGCGAGCAGCGCCCTCGCCTCCTCTTCGTCCTTCCTGATCTGGGCGACCAGCGGATCCAGGCCGTCGAACTTCAGTTCGGGCCGGAGATAGCCGAAGAAGGAGACGGAGCAGATCTGGCCATAGAGGTCGCCGCTGAAGTCGAAAACGAAGGTTTCGAGCAGAGGCACCCCATTGTCGGTCACCGTCGGGCGCCGGCCATAGCTGGCGACGGCATCGCGAATGACACCGTCGGCGGCGCGGAAGCGCACGGCGTAGATGCCGGCCTTTAACTGCGCCTCAGGTGGCAAGCGCATATTGGCTGTCGGGAAACCGAGCGAGCGGCCGAGTTTTTCGCCACCGATGACTTCTGCCTCTACCGTGTAGCGATAGCCGAGCAGACCAGCGACCTCCGCCACCTCGCCTTCCGCAAGCAGCTCCCGGATACGGCTTGACGAGACCACCTCGGCATTTTCATCGCGGTAAGCATCGATCAGCGTGACGCCGAAACCGTTTTTACTGCCGGCATTCATCAGGAAGGCCGGACCGCCCTGGCGATCATGACCGAAATGGAAATTGAAGCCGGTGACGACTTCCGACGCATGCAGCCAGTCGATCAGAATCGAATGGACGAATTCGTCGGCGGAACGCTGCGAAAAGGCCCGGTCGAAGGGATATTCGATGACGGCATTGAAGCCGATCGCCTCCAGCAGGCGCGCCTTCAGCGGGGCCGGTGTCAGACGGAAAACCGGCTGATCGGGCTTGAAGACGGTTCGCGGATGCGGCTCGAAGGTCAGCACCAGTGCCGGCACGCCGCGCTCCCTTGCGATCTCCAGCGCGCGATCGAGCACGGATTGATGGCCGCGATGCACGCCGTCGAAATTACCGATGGCAATGACGCCGCCTTTGAGATTGTCCGGCAGCGGTTCACGGGTTTCATTGCGATGGAAAACGGTCATCGGTACCACTCCCCTCAGACAAGGCGCGGCATCCACCACTTTGGCGACGCCTGTTCGCGCGCCAGAAAGGCGCCAAGCGCTGCCTCGTCGGTGTGACCGTCGACGGCATATTCGCGAGCATGAATGCCATGGCTTATATAAAGAAGATCGAGGCCGTAATCGAGCGCGCCGCGCACATCGGTCGGTATGCCGTCACCGATCGCGACAACGCGCGACAAAGGGAATTCGCCGCGCGCTTCGCGGGCAGCAGCAATCGAGGCATCGTAGATCGGCTGGTGCGGCTTGCCGGCGATCCGCGTCTCGCCGCCGAGCCGATCGTAATAAGCGGCCATGGCGCCGGCGCAGGGGATCATACGGTGGCCACGCTCGACGACGAGATCGGGATTGGCGCAGATCAGCGGCACATTACGGGCCGCCCAGGCCTTCAGCATGTCGGTGTAATCGTCGGGTGTCTCGGTTTCATCATCGAAAAAGCCGGTGCAGACGATGCTTTCGGCTTCTTCGGCCTCGACGCGCACGACATCCAGCCCTTCGATGATGGCGATGTCGCGCTCGGGACCGAGCAGAAATACCTTTTTCGGGCCCTCGGCAATCAGGCGGCGGGTAACATCGCCAGAGGTGACGATGCGGTCATAGGCGCTGTCGGGGACGCCGATCTCCCGGAGCTGCTGGACAACCTTCGGCGCCACGCGGGGAGAATTGGTGATAAGGACGACCGTCAGTCCTTCTGCGCGTGCAGCTTCCAGCGCAACCGGCGCGTCCTTGTAAACGGAGACGCCGTTGTGCAGCACACCCCAGACGTCACAGAGCGCAACGTCATAAAGTTTGCCGATCTCGCGGAAGCTTTCGATACGCTTGCCCATGCAGTCCTCGTGGTCAAAGAAATCACGGGCTGACATTGCAAACCGGCCAGCAAATTACAAGAGCGGTGCGCAGGTTTTTGCATTGCACACGGCCCAGACGGCAAGCTGGGGCAAAAGGCAGATTTTCGGCTCAGCGGACCAAAAAAAGAACGGCGTTTTCACAATGAGATATGAAACAGAATTGGCTTGCGCCGTTAATCATCCGCAAACAAGCCGGGCAGCGCTGCAAAAAATTCACAGTGCTGTTCTTGACTCGCCCAGAAGCCACCCCTAAATCACCGTCCGCTAGCACTCGCTGAAGCAGAGTGCTAACAAGAGCCCATACGGATCCCCCGCTGATCCGTGAATGTCATTTGATCGAGGGATTAGACAATGGCAAGCACCAATTTCCGCCCCCTTCATGACCGTGTCGTCGTTCGTCGCGTCGAGTCGGAAGAAAAGACCAAGGGTGGCATCATCATTCCGGACACCGCTAAGGAAAAGCCGCAGGAAGGCGAAATCGTCGCCGTCGGCTCTGGCGCCCGCGATGAATCCGGCAAGGTCGTAGCACTCGACGTCAAGGTTGGCGATCGCGTGCTGTTCGGCAAGTGGTCCGGCACCGAAGTCAAGCTCAATGGCGAAGACCTTCTGATCATGAAGGAAGCCGACATCATGGGCATCATCGGCTAATCCGGCCGGTTTCCCTTTTCCGATAAAGCTGACGGGCCATAAACCCGGACAACGCGAATTCAGGAGTTTCAAACATGGCAGCTAAAGAAGTAAAATTCGGCCGCAGCGCCCGCGAAAAGATGCTTCGTGGCGTCGATATCCTCGCTGACGCAGTGAAGGTAACGCTTGGCCCGAAGGGTCGTAACGTCGTTATCGACAAATCCTTCGGCGCTCCGCGCATCACCAAGGACGGCGTCACCGTCGCCAAGGAAATCGAACTCGAAGACAAGTTCGAAAACATGGGCGCCCAGATGGTCCGCGAAGTTGCTTCGAAGACCAACGACATCGCCGGCGACGGCACCACGACCGCAACCGTTCTTGCCCAGGCCATCGTTCGCGAAGGCGCCAAGGCCGTTGCTGCCGGCATGAACCCGATGGACCTGAAGCGCGGCATCGATCTCGCCGTTGCTGAAGTCGTCAAGGATCTCCAGGCCAAGGCCAAGAAGATCAACACCTCGGAAGAAGTCGCACAGGTCGGCACGATCTCGGCAAACGGCGAAAAGCAGATCGGTCTCGATATTGCTGAAGCCATGCAGAAGGTCGGCAACGAAGGCGTCATCACGGTTGAAGAAGCCAAGACGGCTGAAACCGAACTCGAAGTCGTCGAAGGCATGCAGTTCGACCGTGGCTACCTCAGCCCCTACTTCGTAACCAACCCGGAAAAGATGATCGCCGATCTCGAAGACGCGTTCATCCTCCTGCACGAGAAGAAGCTCTCGAACCTGCAGGCCATGCTCCCGGTTCTCGAAGCTGTCGTTCAGACCGGCAAGCCGCTCCTCATCATCGCTGAAGACGTCGAAGGCGAAGCTCTCGCAACGCTCGTCGTCAACAAGCTGCGCGGTGGCCTCAAGATCGCTGCCGTCAAGGCTCCGGGCTTCGGCGATCGCCGCAAGGCCATGCTGGAAGACATCGCCATCCTGACGGGCGGCACTGTCATCTCCGAAGATCTCGGCATCAAGCTTGAGTCTGTCACCCTCGACATGCTCGGCCGCGCCAAGAAGGTCTCGATCTCCAAGGAAAACACCACGATCGTCGACGGTTCGGGCGCCAAGTCCGACATCGAAGGCCGCGTTGCCCAGATCAAGGCTCAGATCGAAGAAACCACCTCCGACTACGACCGCGAAAAGCTGCAGGAACGTCTTGCCAAGCTCGCTGGCGGCGTTGCCGTCATCCGCGTCGGCGGCTCGACGGAAGTCGAAGTGAAGGAAAAGAAGGACCGCATCGACGACGCCCTCAACGCGACGCGTGCTGCCGTTCAGGAAGGCATCGTACCGGGCGGCGGCACCGCTCTGCTGCGTTCTTCCGTCAAGATCTCTGCAAAGGGTGAAAACGACGATCAGGAAGCCGGCATCAACATCATCCGTCGCGCTCTGCAGGCTCCTTGCCGCCAGATCGCTGAAAACGCTGGTGATGAAGCCTCCATCGTTGTCGGCAAGATCCTCGACAAGAACGAAGACAACTTCGGCTACAACGCTCAGACGGGCGTCTACGGCGACATGATCACCATGGGCATCGTCGACCCGGTCAAGGTCGTTCGCACGGCTCTGCAGGATGCAGCTTCGGTTGCTTCGCTGCTGATCACCACCGAAGCCATGATTGCCGAGCTGCCGAAGAAGGATGCCCCTGCTGGCATGCCGGGCGGCATGGGCGGCATGGGCGGCATGGACATGATGTGATAGGCCATCGGCCAATCACAGGAATGTCCATAAAGCTTCGCCCATGCATCTTTGATGCTTCAGGCCGACAAGCGGCCTGAAGTGGCGGCATGGACATGATGTGATAGGCCATCGGCCAATCACAGGAATGTCCATAAAGCTTCGCCCATGCATCTTTGATGCTTCAGGCCGACAAGCGGCCTGAAGTGGCGGCATGGACATGATGTGATAGGCTCACGCCTCATCTCATGATCTATTCCGGCATCCGGAATTGACGAAGGGCGGCTCTCGGGCCGCCCTTTTTATTTATGTTGAACCGGCTGCCGCGCAAGATTCAAGAGACTTTGCAACTATGCAAATTTGTGCAAATTGCCCCATTGCCGTTTTTATAAAAGCCCCTATAAAGCGCAGCGCAATGATGTTCGGGGGATTGTTGCAGAGCACGTAAATTTTACTTGTTTTCGACACGCGCTACCCGCGGGCGAGCATAGTCATAACCTTTTATATAGATTGCGCGCGTAGAATCATTACTTGAAGTGACTTGATAAATTGAATTGACGATCCGGAAGCACGCCTGGCGTGAATGGGTTCGGCGAAGAAGGGGCTTCGCCGGTCCTTAGCTGTGCAATATGCGGAGCGGCGCTCCGTCCCATAATGCATGAAATTCGATTGAAGCGCGCGCAGGGGAACCCGCGCCTCAGGGTGGGGAATACCTTGTTCAAGATCGCCAAAGCCAATCTTGCTGCACCTTTCGCTCCGGGGTCGTTGGAGTTTAATGGACATGACCCTGATCTTCTGGCGCAGTTCTGCGTCTCAGAGGGCTGGACCGGCGATTTATCGAGCGGCATCATCAAGCTTGGTCAATGGGGCACCATGCTGCACGGATTGACCTCGTCCGAATGCGGCCTGTTGAGCCTGATGTATTGCTACGAAGCCCATGACCGCGCCCGCATCCTCGACCTGTTCGAGCAGGCGGCGACCACATCCTCCAGTTTCTGCTACTCCACCACAGCGCTCGGTGTCAGCGGGCATCGGCAGCCGATCTTCTGCGTCGGCGAATCGATCGGCACCGAGGGAAAACACGCCGGCAGCATGGTGGGCGTCTTCCTTTTTCCGCGCTTCAAACTCGAGCCGGGCAGCCAGTTGGCGACCCGGCAGTAGTACCCTGAACGCGAACACTCGCTATCAATCCCGCTTCGGAATATTCAATCCGCGCTGGCTCGCCGGGCGGGCGATGGCGCGTTCAAGCCAATCCATGACCGTGGGGAAACTAGCGAATTCGAGAACCTCGCGGCCACCATAAAAGACGTCGACGCCCCGGACCCACGGGAACGTGGCAATATCGGCGATGGTGTATTCGTCGCCCATGATCCACTGCCGGCCCTTCAGGCGGCCTTCCAGGACGCTCAACAGGCGCTTGGACTCATCGCGGTAGCGCTCTACCGGATAGGGGTTGTTGGCAACCTTGTCGGCGGCGAATTTGAAGAAGTGGCCGAACTGTCCGAACATCGGGCCTATTCCGGCCATCTGGAAGAACACCCACTGCAGCGTTTCATAACGTCCGGCAGCGTCCCTGGGCATCAGCTTGCCGGTCTTTTCGGCGAGATAAACGAGGATGGCACCGGATTCGAAGAGGCCGATCGGCTTACCGTCAGGGCCGTTGGGATCGATGATTGCCGGAATACGGCCGTTCGGATTCAACGACATGAATTCCGGCGATTTCTGATCGTTGGTGCTGAAGGAAATCAGATGCGGCTCATAGGCAAGGCCGAGTTCTTCGAGCGCAATCGATACCTTGACGCCGTTCGGTGTCGGCAGCGAATAGAGCTGGACGATATCCGGATTGCTGGCAGGCCACCGCTTGGTGATTGGAAATGAAGACAGATCGGCCATCGGGCCTCCTTCGCAAGATCATGATTTGACGAATGAATTCGCGCCAACGACGAATAAATTCGCGTCAACATAGCCAATATGGAGCATATGGGAAGAGTGCCGCGACGAAGAGATTGTTTAATAATTGTGAACTAATCGTGCGCTTTTGTTTATCTTTCCAATTTCACCGAAATCGCGAATAAGGATTCCAGAAATCGTCACCCGGCACCGACACCTTTACTGGAGACCGTCATGTCCAACACCAATAACATCATCATCCTCGTGGCGCGCATCCTGCTCGCCTTCATGTTCATCTTCGCCGGCTTCGGCAAGCTGACCGATCCGGCTGGCACCGCAGGCATGATCGCCGGCGCCGGCATGCCGGCGGCTACGCTTCTCACCTATCTCGCTGGCGCCTTCGAATTCGTCACCGGCGTCTGCGTTCTCGTCGGCTTCCAAATCCGCATCGTCGGCTGGCTGCTCGCTCTGTTCTGCGTCTTCACCGGCGTCGTCTTCCATCTGCCGCCGGTCAACGTTCCCGATTTCCCGGCCGCTGCGAACGGCTGGATCAACGGCCTGAACTTCGTCAACTTCCTGAAGAACGTCACGCTCGCCGGCGCCTACGTCATGCTCGCCACCAACGGCCCGGGCGTCTATTCGCTCGACGCACGCCGCGGCGCCTACGCAGCCGCCTGATTGTCCAAGACCTCCCAAGCATTCAAAGCTCGCCGGTTTCCCGGCGGGCTTTTTTCGTATCATTGCACGGTGCAGGAAATATCAGAGCGCAGAGCGCACGGCATCGATGATGCGCTGAACCAAAGGATCGCTCTCGTGGCTCTCCTTGCGCGCGCGGACGAGGCAGGCTTCTGAGCGCAGGATGGTGCCGTCGGAAAGCACCTTCAGATGGTTCGCCTTCAGCGTCGAGCCGGTCGAGGTGATGTCGACGATGATATCTGCAGAGCCGGCGGCAGGTGCTCCTTCCGTGGCGCCGAGGCTTTCGACGATGCGGTAGAGCTGAATGCCGTGCTGGCTGGAGAAGAACTGCTGCGTCAACCGCCAATATTTGGTGGCGATCGTCAGCCTGCGGCCGCGCCGCGCGCGGAAATCGGCGGCGACATCGCCAAGATCGGCCATGGTATCGACATCGAGCCAGATATCCGGAACGGCAACCACCACATCCGCATGACCAAAACCTAGGCGAGCGCAGAATTCGACGCGCCGATCAGCATCGGCCAATCCCTCGCGCACCAGATCTTCGCCGGTGACGCCGAAATCGACGCTGCCATTGCCGATCTCGCGCGAGATTTCCGAAGCGGAAAGGAAAGCGACCTCGACATCGTCCCAGCCTTCGACACGGCCGCGATACGAACGGTCATTGCCGACGGCAATGATGGGCATGCCGGCGCGCGCGAAGATATCGGAGCAGTCGTCCTTCATGCGGCCCTTGGAGGGAAGCGCAATGGTGATCGTCATCAGGCGGCCCTCGCAGTTTCGATCCGGTCGAGCCAGATCGCGAAGCCGACGGCTGGGATGTGGTCCTTCGCGCCGAGCAGCGTCAGCAATCGATCGAAGCGTCCGCCACCGGCGAGCACCGCCGGCGATCCTTCCACCATCACCTCAAAGACGAGGCCAGTGTAATAGTCCAGCGGGCGGCCGAAGGCGGCGCGATATTCGATTCGGGCGGCATCGACCCCGGCATTGGCAAGAGCCGTAACGCGGGCGTCGAAACGCTCAAGCGCAGTGCCCAGCTTCAGCCCGGCCGCATCGGCAAACCCGACCAGCGCTGAAGATGCGTCGGCGAGCGGCAGGCTGAGCGACAGGAACTCCTCCAGAACACGGAAAGCCGCATCGTCGAGATGGGTTTCCGAGAGGACCAGCTTTTCGCGGAGACGACGGGAAATCTCCAATGGCGAGCGGCTGGCATTGGTAGAGTAGCCGGTCGCCTTCATGGTGCTGTCGATATGCGTGACCAGCCCCTGCTCGTCGCCGCGCGTCAGAAAATCCAGCACATGCGGATCAAGGCCTGTCACCGGCTGCGGACTTGCAAGCCGCGCCAACAGCGCTTTGAGATGCGTCATATTGCCGAAAGCATGAATCAGCCGCTTCTGCCAGCCGGATGGCAGTCCGAGCGCTTGCACGACCGCCTCGAACACGGCTTGATCGCCGAGTGTCACGGAGAGCGACTTGCCCGGCACCAGCCGCTTGAGAATGCCGATGGCATCGCCAATGAGGCGGGCATCGGCGCCGGCGATATCGCGATCGCCAAGGTCCTCTATCCCCGCCTGATAGAATTCATTGCCGCCTTCGCGGCGCTGGCGAAAGATCTCGCCGAGATAGGAATAGCGCTTCGGGGTGCCCGTCGCGGTTTCGATATGGCGCAGACAGACGGGAATGGTGAATTCCGGCCGCAGGCAGAGGCTGGCGCCGGTCTCGTTCTCGGTCATGAAGATACGACGGCGTAGGTCTTCGCCCGCCATATCGAGGAATGGCTCGGCCGGCTGGATGATGGGCGTATCGACCCGTTCCGTTCGGCGGGCGGCAAACTCAGCAAGAAGGTCGTTGGAAAAATCGGGAAGGTTGATCAGGGGCATGGGATTGCCTCTCCCTTCTCCCCGCTGGGGAGAAGGTGCCCGCCCTTCGACGAACTCAGGGCGCGGATGAGGGGGCCGAGGAACGAAGTGACGAGAATCCCGAACGGTAAGCGAAGGATAGCTCTTCCGAGCCGCGAGCCCCCCTCATCCGACCCTTCGGGCCACCTTCTCCCCAAGGGGAGAAGGAGAAAGCGAGGTTGCCCGATCCACTCAGACATTGCCAAGTGCCCTCTTCTTATCTTCCGCCTGCGCCGCCAAAATCTCCTGCACCTTGGCCACCAGATCGGCCTCCGGCACTGTCTCCTGCGCAACGCGGGCCTCGCGCCAGCTTGCATTATCCTCGATCTCGCCGGAGAGGCGCTTGCCTTCAATCAGGTCCTTGAGCTGCACCACGCCCTGAGCGCGTTCGTCGCCACCCTGGATGATGGCGATCGGGCAGCCGCGGCGATCGGCGTATTTGAGCTGATTGCCGAACTTCTTCCAATTACCCTGGAACATCTCGGCGCGGATGCCGGCGGCGCGCAGTTGCTGCGTGAAGCGCTGGTAGCGGCCCATGGCCTCGATATCGCCATCCATAACGGTGACGAGCACGGGCTCGATCACTTCTTCCGTCCCGAGCTTGCCGAGATTCTTCAAGGCCGTCATCAGGCGCGACACGCCGATGGAAAAGCCCGTTGCCGGCACGGGCTGGCCCATGAAGCGCGAGACGAGCCCGTCATAACGACCGCCACCGCCGACCGAACCAAAGACGACCTTTTCGTCCTTTTCGTTGGTGACGTCGAACAGCAGCTCGGCCTCATAGACCGGACCGGTATAATATTCGAGGCCGCGCACGACGGAAGGATCGATCTTGATGCGATCGGAATGATAGCCGGCACTGGTGACCAGCGAACCGATCAGATTAAGTTCCTCGACGCCTTCGCTGCCCTTGGACGTGCCGGCGACAAGCTCTGCCAGCCGGACAGCACTTTCGGCATAATCCTTGATGCCGACGAAGAAGAGCACTTTTTCGATCTGATCCGCATCCAGCCCCGCGCCCTTGGTGAAGTCGCCGGACTCGTCCTTGCGACCCGGCCCAAGCAGCAGCGCCACGCCTTGCGGGCCGAACTTGTCGAGCTTGTCGATGGCACGCAGAACGTTCAGCCGCTGGGCGGCCTTGTCGTCGCCACCGAGGCCGATCGCCTCCAGCACGCCGTCCAGAACCTTGCGGTTGTTGACACGGATCACATAATCGCCGCGCTTGATGCCGAGCGCCTCCAGCGTGTCGGCCATCATCATGCACATTTCAGCATCGGCCTGTACGCCCGGCGCACCGACCGTATCGGCATCGAACTGCATGAACTGGCGGAAGCGGCCCGGGCCTGGCTTCTCGTTGCGGAAAACATAGCCCGCCCGATAGGTGCGGTAGGGGAGCTGAATCTCGTTGAAATTCTCTGCGACATGACGGGCAAGCGGCGCCGTCAGATCGTAGCGCAGCGACATCCACTGTTCGTCATCGTCCTGCAGCGAAAACACGCCCTCGTTCGGCCGGTCGCTGTCGGGCAGGAATTTGCCGAGCGCATCGGTATATTCGAACAGCGGCGTTTCGACGGGATCGAAACCATAATGCTCGTACACGGCCCGGATCTTGGCGGTCATTTCGTTGACGGCGCGAATATCGCTCGCCGAACGATCGACAAAGCCACGCGGCAGGCGGGCTTTGAGCTTTTGCGGTTTCTTTTGTTTATCGCTCATTTGCAGGATAATCCGGGTACGGGAACAGTGGCGGTTAACTAGCGGATAGCGCGGGATGCGGCAAGGATTGTTGTATGTTGCTGTCCGTCAAAACCGACAAAAGCGACAGAAGCAGATAACCGGGACGTAGAAGCCATGTCCTACGCGATCAGCCTGAAATGCACCAACAACACGGCGCTCCCCGTCCTCGATCTCTGGCGGCAAGCCAGCGCCTTCGAAACCGTGCCATCAATGCAAGGGCTGAGCTACCCTCCGCATCTGACCTTTGCCATTTACGAGGATATATCGCCCGAGTACCTCTGTGAGGCCGCCGGCAAGGCTTTTCATGACATTCCGGCGATTTCGGTGGAGTTCTCGGGCATCCGACACTTCAGGAACGATGTGCTGGTGCTTTGGGCGCGTCCGGTCGACGACAGCGCCTTGCGGCACGCCCACCATGCCATTCATCGGGAAATCGATCCCATCCTATCTCATGAGCATTACCGCCCAGACCACTGGCAGCCTCATTGCACGGTCGCGATGAAAATCCCGATGACATCGGCCGAATCGGCACTGACCTGGGCGGCGGAAACGCCGGCAAAATTTACCGTGACTTTCGATGTCGCCGATTGCGTGAGATTCCCTCCCGTCGAAATCCTGAGCGAGGTCAAACTGGCGCCACGATATGCTGCCAACCGTCGGTGAACGCGATTTCCGCTTGCCTTTTGCGACCACAAATTTAGATTTTTGCGCATGCGCTTCTTCGCGATCCTGACAATGCTCATTGCCTGGCTATTCTACGGCGCCATGCCGGCGCTGGCGAATTGCCCCATCTGCCATTCCGCGATGGCGATGCCGGCGGTATCCAGCGTGAGCATGCATGCCACCATGGCTGATATGCCCGGCATGAAGGATAACGCTTCCATGGCCATGCACAGCGACAAGAAACCGGACAATCCCTGTGCCGGCGGTATGGCGCATGTGCTTTCCTGCGCCGCCTGCCTGGCGATGGCGCCATCGCTTATGCTGGACGATGGCAAGGCTCTGGCATTCTCTTATCCGGCACCCGCGCATGGCCAACGGCTGCACGACTCCCGTCCAGCTCCAACCGCGCCGCCTCCCCGTTTCGCCTGACATTGCTGATTTCCATTCATCAACGAAGCGGACTTTTCCGCACAAGACTTCAGATGCCGTTCAAAACGGAAAGGAATTCTCATGCCTGTTTCAAAATCCATCATTCTCGCCGGCACTTTTGCTCTCGCTCTTGCCCTCCCCGCCCTCGCCGACGACATGTCCGGCATGGATATGAGCAAGCCAATGGGCAACCAGGGCGCATCCAGCAAGGCGTTCAACGATGCCATGGCTAAGATGCATAAGGATATGACGATCACCTATAGCGGCGATGCCGATGCGGATTTCGTGCGCGGTATGATCCCGCATCATCAGGGTGCCATCGACATGGCCAAGATCGAACTCAAATACGGCAAGGACCCGGAACTGCGCAAATTGGCGGAAGGTGTCATCAAGGCGCAGGAGGCTGAAATCAAGGAGATGAACGCCTGGCTGAAGAAGCACGGTAAATAATTCGCCAGACAAAGCGAGAGGCGGCACCTCTGTCGCCTCTCGTCGCGATCAAGCCACCGCGGACTGGGCTGATGGATGAACGGCAGGCGCCGCCTCGCCCATCCGAGACGGCGCGCTTCATTTCTGGCCCGAAGGCTCAAGCCTTCGGTTCGAAGGGCTGCGGCACGCGCAGCGCGCCCTGACGGGTGAGCATCCAACCGGGATATTCCGGAGCCAGCGCGCTGACCTCGTCGAGTTTGGCGAGATCGTCCGCATCGAGCTTCAGCTTGACGGCGGCCAGGTTCTGGTCGAGTTGGTCGAGACGCTTGGCGCCGATGATGATGCTGGTGACGAAAGGCTTCGCCAGGATCCAGGCAAGTGCCACCGTGGCGACGCTGGCGCCGTGCTTCTCCGCCACCTCGCGCATCGCGGCGACGCAGGCCCAGGCGCGGTCCTTGTCGACGGGCGGAAAATCGAAGCTGGCGCGGCGTCCCTCGCCATTGCCGGGAGCACCCGGGCCGTACTTGCCGGAAAGAAGACCGCCGGCGAGCGGCGACCAGACCATCAGGCCGAGCTTTTCTTCCGCCATCAGCGGCACGATTTCGCGCTCCAGATCGCGGCCGGCGATGGAATAATAAGCCTGTACCGTTTCGAAGCGGGCAAAACCGCGGCGTTCGGAAATACCAAGCGCCTTGGCGATGCGCCAGGCCTGCCAATTGGACACGCCGGCATAGCGCACCAGTCCGCGAGAGACGAGATCGTCAAGCGCACGCAACGTCTCGTCGAGCGGCGTCACCGTGTCCGTGGCATGGATCTGATAAAGGTCGATGTGATCGGTTTGCAGCCGCTCCAAGCTGGCTTGAACCGAATCCATGATATGGCCGCGCGAGGCGCCACGGTCGTTCGGCTTGTCGCCCATGACGCCATAGACCTTGGTGGCGATGACGACATCCTTGCGTGGCACGCCGAGGTTCTTCAGGGCTTGGCCGAGCAACGTTTCGGAGTTGCCGAAAGAGTAAACGTCGGCGGTGTCGATGAAGTTGACGCCGGCAGCGAGCGAACCTTCTACGATCTTGTCGGCCAATGCCTGGTCGACGTCTGCTATCGAGCCCCAGGCGCTGTTGGGATTGGCTTCGCCGAAGGTCATCGTGCCCAGGCAAAGTTCCGAGACGAACATGCCGGTATTGCCGAGTTGATTGTAATGCATAGGAAAATTCCCTTGTGATCAGTCGGAAGACGCTTCCGGCCGGTGAATGCATATCTTTTCGCTATAGATTGGCCTCGGCATAACAGTCGCTATCGGCGCTGCCGTGGCGAGGTCATGAGACAGTCGTCGAGGCGCGGCTCTGGCTCCGCGGCGATCGAGACAACACCGACATAATGCACCGGAATCCGATTTCAACGCGATACCCGGCACCGATCACGATGCAGTTACCGGAGCTTCACCCTTGCCTCCGTTTCGGCGCGCGATAGACTCTCGTATCCATGCAATCCGTAAAAGCACGAATGTCCATGACGCAACGTCCATTGACCACAATCGGCTTCGATGCCGACGATACGCTCTGGCAGAACGAACAATTCTATCGTCTGACGGAACGGCAGTTCATCGAACTGCTGGCCGACTATGCCGAGAGCGAGACCATTTCCCGAGGGCTGCTGGAAGCCGAGAAGCGTAACTTGCACCATTACGGCTTCGGCATCAAAGGTTTCACGTTGTCAATGATCGAGACGGCGATCGAGATCACCAAGGGCGAAGTGCCGACCACCGTGATTGCGGAAATTCTCGACATCGGCCGCGATCTGCTCGCCCATCCCGTTGAAACGCTTCCCAATGTGCGGCAGACATTGGAAGCTCTGACGGGCAGCTACCTGCTGGTCCTGATCACTAAAGGCGATCTTTTCGACCAGGAGCGCAAGCTTGCGCAATCCGGCCTCGGCGATCTCTTCGACGCCATCGAAATCGTCTCCGACAAGAATGCCTCCACCTATCGCCGCATCTTCTCCAAGGTCGGCGATGGGCCGGAACGGGCGATGATGGTCGGCAACTCGCTGAAATCAGACATTGTCCCCGCGCTCGCGGCCGGCAGCTACGGCGTCTTCGTGCCGCACGAGCTCACATGGGCTTTCGAACATGTCGCTGAACCGACCGAGGCACCGAGATTTCGGAAGATCGAGCATCTGGGGGAGCTGCGAGGGGTGATTGCAGAACTATCCTAAATATCCCTCACTGCCCCTGCTTTGCCTTCGGCGGAAACAAGGACGGCGCCTGATCGGTTGGCTGGTTCGATTGCTGTGTGGCCGGCGGATTGGGGTCGATGAGGATTTCGTAGGGCGCACCGCGGCCGCGGCGGCGGGTGACGCGGGAGTAATAGGGCTTGATCAGCCATGTCGTGTCTTCATTGACAGTGACATCGGCGACCATGCCGTCCTCGTCGGTGCCGAAGAAGGATTCGTCCTCATTCGAGGAGAGATCGAAGATTGCCATATAGGCGTATTTGCTCTTCGAGCTGAAGGTGATCCGGACATGCTGGCCCTTCTTGAGCGGTAGCGTATAGACCTTACCCTTGCCGAACTTCGTCCAACCCTTCAATTTCTCCAGGACGGCGGGAAAACCAAGCTTTTCGACGGTCTCGCCGCGATCGAGTTGCGGAAGCGGCGTCTGCTGGGCACCCTGCGCGCTGTCATCGTCCTGAGTGTCCTGGGCATGGGTGGCCTGACCGCCGAGCACGACGAAAGCCAGCAGCGAAAAAGCAAGCATCAGGCGCCTCATGGCCGTACCAATGCATTGCGCATCGCCTCCACCTCTTTCCGGCAATAGCAGCCTTCGATGTGATCGTTGACGAGGCCCATGGCCTGCATGAAGGCATAGACCGTGGTAGGGCCGACGAAGGTCCAGCCGCGCTTCTTCAGATCCTTCGAGATCCGCACCGAGACCGGCGTCGTCGGATTGGCGACGAGAGTCGGATAATCGACGAAGGCAGGCCGCTCCTCGGCTGACGGCTCGTGGCTCCAGAAATAACGGGCGAGCGAGCCGAATTCCTGGCGCAGCTCGATGGCGCGGCGGGCATTGTTGATGGTGGAGACGATCTTGCCGCGATGGCGGATGATGCCGGCATCGCCGAGGCAGCGCTCGATGTCAGCCTCGCCGAACTCCGCCACTTTCTCGAAATCGAAACCGGCAAAGGCGGCACGGAAATTCTCGCGCTTGCGTAGGATGGTCAGCCAGGACAGGCCGGATTGAAATCCCTCCAGGCAGATCTTTTCGAAAAGCCTGATATCGTCGATGACAGGCCGGCCCCATTCATGGTCATGATAGCGCTGATATTCCGGCAGATTGCCGTGCCAGAAGCAGCGGTCCTTGCCATCCTCACCGGTGATGATGCCTGTTCCGGCCATTGTTGCAGTTCATCCCCTGTTTTTAGAACCCGATCCCGAAAACTGATGGGCAGCTCTCGAATAAGATCATGCCAATCAAATACTTAAGATCGGGAGAACGATTCGAAGGCAAGTTATCCCGATTCAAGGTTTACCACTTGCAAACCGTCTTTCCAAACCAAGTGGTAACCCTGACAAAGGTTTATCGGCTTCGCGGCATTTTGATGAATAGATGTTTACCATTCGCTGGCGCGCAAGTGGCACCATGTTCCGGACCGGGCGCAATTACGCCCATCCTCGGCCCGTTTGTAGAGAGTCTGTCCGATGATGAAACAATGCATTTTATTTGCTGCGGGCGCTTTGAGCCTGCTCGCTTCCAGCGCTTTCGCCGGCGATCGCTACCAGTCGCGCCCGCCTGTCATCGTCAGTCCCGATCTGACCGCCCCCTGGGTGATGCAGCTCGGCGGCGCTGACGTACAGCCGGCGGTCTATCCCGTCCGCCCCATGGCGCGCCAGGCCGTCAACCCAATGAACGATCCGGCGGACCGCCAGGCTGTCAATCCGCAGGTCCGGCGGGTGATCCAGCCGCGCGGACTGTTTTCACGTCCCGTCGTGCAGCAAGTCGCCGTCGTCCGGCCGCAATATCCCGCGGTTCACGGCCAAATCGATCCGCAGTTCCTGCCGCAGATTGTCGACTACCAGACAAAGGAACGGCCGGGCACCATCGTCATCGACACCAATGATCGCTTCCTCTACCTGGTGATGGACGGCGGCAAGGCGCGGCGCTACGGCGTCGGCGTCGGCAAGCCCGGCTTCGAATGGGCCGGTGCCCATACCATCACCCGCAAGCAGGAATGGCCCGACTGGACGCCACCATCGGAAATGTTGGCGCGCGAAGCCGCGAAGGGGCACTATCTGCCGGCCCATATGGAAGGCGGCGAAGGCAATCCGCTCGGCGCCCGCGCCATGTATCTCGGCTCGACGCTCTACCGCATCCACGGCACCAATGCGCCCTGGACGATCGGCAACGCCGTGTCCTCCGGCTGCATCCGTCTGCGCAATGAAGACGTGATCGATCTCTACAATCGCGTGAAAGTCGGGACACGCGTTATAGTGATGTGATTGCTACCAAGATTGCTGCGCACGGCCTGATCGGGCGCAGCAACCCCGTTCTAAGCATTGATATAAATCGACAATAACGCTCTTTGGACCCAGAACAGATAGCAGCTCCACCGGCTCGATCTTTGTCTTTTAGCGATTTCATCTTGATCCTCTCGCAAGTTTCGTTAGTTTCTTGCCGGGTAATTCGAGAGGGGAATGACGGATGAAATCAATACTACCGGTCGTGGCGGCGGCGGGCATGGTGATGTCGTGCCTTTTGGCGGCATCGGATGCGGCGGCCTTCAGCGCCTCCGCACCTCAGGCCGCGCAAGCGACGCGCACCGATGTGGTCCGCGCGGCGATGCAGCCGCAGGGACAGGTCAAGCCGCAGTTTCAGCGGCGGGTCGTGCGGCTGGTGACCAATGAAGCACCGGGCACCATCATCATCGATACCAACAACAAATATCTCTACCTCGTCGAAGGCGATAACCGGGCGCGGCGCTACGGCATCGGTGTCGGCCGCGAAGGCTACGGCTGGTCCGGCGTCGTCAAGGTCGGCCGCAAGGCGGAATGGCCGGGCTGGACGCCGCCGCCGGAAATGATCGTTCGCGAAGCCAAGAAGGGTCATAAGCTTCCGGCCTATCAGGAAGGCGGCGAGGACAATCCGCTCGGCGCACGCGCCATGTATCTCTATCGCAACGGCAACGACACGGCTTTCCGCATCCATGGCACCAACCAGCCGTGGAGCATCGGCTTGAACATGTCTTCCGGCTGCATCCGCATGATGAACAAGGATGTGGTGGACCTCTATGATCGCGTGCCCGTTGGCACCAAGGTCATCGTCGTCGGCCCCGGCAACAAGCAGGGCGAGGTCAGCTATCAGGATCGCGGTATCGACGTGTTGCGGACGATATTCGGCGGCTGAGCAGCCGCACGCTTTCCCGAATATGACGTTTCGGCATGCCGAACATCTGATTCTTCCCTATCCTGGGAGAGACGGGCAATCCATGCCGCTCTTTTATAGCGGCGGCATATCCGTCCCAGCATATTTACTGTGGCGCAGGTGTAACATCCTCAAACTTATCGCGTCGCGCGCCCTGCAAACAGTGCCATTTATTCAGTTTCGTGTCAGCTATCCTTCCTAATCCATCCCAGATTAGGATATGCTGCAATAGAACTGTCATAGAAGCACGCTTAGATAGCAACACCTTGCCACTTGGGGCCATTCGGGGATTTTACATGCATCGGGCATTTCGCATCACGCAGCCGGCCGTCGCCGCGCTTGCGATCTCAGCTTTTGTCTTTGCCGCCGGTTCGGCTTCGGCAGAAATGCAGTTTTCGGCTTACGGCGGTTTCCAGGGCGCAACCGGCAACAACGTCAAGACATCTGACGGCGCTGACTTCGATCCCAACTGGTCAGGTAAATCCTTTAAGATGCCGCCCTATTTCGGCGTCCGCGGCATCTGGTGGCTGGACGAGTTCGACAAGTCGAACTGGGGTATTTCGCTCGACTACACCCATGCCAAGGTCTATGGCGATCTTGGCAATACTCCCGGCTGGTCGCATTTCGAGTTCACCGACGGCCTCAACATGCTGACGCTCAATGCGCTCTATCGTTTCCAGGATCCGAGCCGCAAGTGGACACCCTATGTCGGCCTCGGCGCCGGCATCAACGTGCCGCATGTCGAAGTGACCCGCGCCTCCGGCCGCACCTTCGATTACGAATTTGGCGGGGCATCGCTGCAGGCACAGGCTGGCATCAGCTATCAGTTCAGCCAGCACTGGTCGACTTTCGTCGAATACAAGGGCAACTACAACTTCGTGAACGTCCCGATCGATAGCGGCGCCAACCTGAAGACCGATGTCTTTACCCACGCCATCGATTTCGGCGTCTCGTTCAACTTCTAGAGCAGTTCCAGGAAAAGTGCGAAGCGGTTTTCCGTCCGGAATGCGTAAAAACAAAGGGATAGAGTGGAGAAGCGATTCCGTGAAACGCTGAGCCGCTCTAAGAGACACAGCCATTATTGTTGCCAAAACCCCTAAATCTGTCCGATTTAGGGGTTTTGGCAAGCTTGACGTTCTAACAGTCAAGCTTTTCACCGGCCGACAAACACCGTTTCCCATTTTTCCCGGGATAGCTTTAAGAGGCTGCCACCTTAAGCCGCCGAAGCTTCGCCGGCATCTCG
This sequence comes from Rhizobium sp. CB3090, assembly GCF_029714285.1. Taxonomy (NCBI): domain Bacteria; kingdom Pseudomonadati; phylum Pseudomonadota; class Alphaproteobacteria; order Hyphomicrobiales; family Rhizobiaceae; genus Rhizobium; species Rhizobium sp. CB3090. The sequence goes on along the minus strand of NZ_CP121662.1, from coordinate 350,653 downwards.
CCGCCATAGGCCCAATCCAGCAATTCGACTGTGTGCAGGATAGGCATGTCGGTTCCGGTCGCGATCTGCGTGATGCAACCGATATTGCCGGTCGCGATGATATCGGCCTTCGTCGCCTCGAGATTCCTCACCTTGCGCGCCTTGAGCTCGCCGGAGATTTCCGGCTGCATGATGTTGTAGGTGCCGGCCGAGCCGCAGCAGAGATGGCCTTCCGCCGGATCGCGCACGGTGAAGCCTGCCGCCTTCAGCAACAGCTTGGGCGCCATGGTGATCCTTTGGCCATGCTGCATCGAACAGGCGGAATGATAGGCGACGGTGATGCCGCGCGGCATATGCGAGGGCAGATCTAGGCCTGCGAGATATTCGGTAATGTCCTTCGCGAGCGCCGAGATCCTTGCCGCTTTGTCCGCATAGGCCGGATCGAGCCGCAGCATATGACCATAGTCCTTGATCGTCGTGCCGCAACCGGATGCCGTGATGATGATCGCGTCGAGCCCGCCGGGTTCGATCTCGCGCATCCAGACATCGATATTGGCGCGGGCGCTGGCCAGCGCCTGCTCTTCCCGGCCCATATGATGCACCAGCGAACCGCAGCAAACCTCACCTTCCGGCACCACCACTTCGACACCGAGACGGGCGAGAAGCCGGATGGTTGCCTCGTTGATGGCTGGATCGAGCACCGGCTGGGCGCAACCGGTCAGGATCGCCACCCGCCCACGCCGTTCCGCCTGCGGCTGATGCCGACCGGGCTTGGCGAAAGGCGACGGCGCCAGGATAGAGCGTGGTGCCAGATCGAGCATGGCAACAAAGGGGTTCAGCGCCGGGATGCGCTTCATCAACCCGTTGAAGGGCCGGCCCCAGCGAGCGAGGTTGAGCGCAAGGCGGAACCGGCCAGGATAAGGCAGCACCGCAGCCAACAGGCTGCGCGTCAACCGGTTCATCAGGGGTCGTTTATAGGTCTTTTCGATATGGATGCGGGCGTGATCGACCAGATGCATATAGTCGACGCCGGAGGGACAGGTGGTCACGCAGGCAAGACAGGAAAGGCAGCGGTCGATATGCGTCACCACCTCGGCATCCGCAGGCCTGCCGTTTTCCAGCATATCCTTGATCAGATAGATCCGGCCTCGCGGACTGTCGAGCTCATTGCCGAGCGTCACATAGGTCGGACAGGTGGCGGTGCAAAAGCCGCAATGGACGCATTTGCGCAAAATCGCCTCGGATTCGGCGACATGCGGATCGGCAAGCTGGGCGGGGGTGAAGTTGGTTTGCATCAGGCTCTCCCTACCTTCGTCCCAGCGGGGAGAATGATGCTCGTCGCTTCGCGCCGAGCCCCCTCGTCCGCCCTATCGGGCACCTTCTTCCCGGGGGGAGAAGGGGAAAGGAGAGAATCGAGGGTCTGCCGCAAATGAGATCGTCTCCTCTCCCCCGCGGGGAGAGGGCTAGGGTGAGTGGGTGCCAAACAAAAGGGTCCATCCACATCATCCCATCTTCCCCGGATTGAAAATCCCCGCAGGATCGAACTTCTCCTTCACGCGCGCCGACAACAAGGCCACGGCCTCGGGCTGCTGCTGGAAGGCTGGTGTCATCGCGCGGTGGGCAGGCGCCGCGCGCAGCAAAGTGGCGTGGCCTCCGCCGAGCACATGGATATAGCGGCGCACCAATTCACCCTCCGGCTCTGCCTCCATGCGCATCCAGACAAGGCCGCCCTGCCAATCGTAATAGGCGTCGACGCCGGCTTCGAGGCGCAGCGCTGCAACGAGCTGGTGACCGATGCTGGGGGCGACGGAAACGCGCCAGACAGGACGCATCGTGCCGTCGGCGTAAGGCTTCACATTGCGGATTTCACGCCAGAGACGGTGGCTTTCGGCTTCGGCAAGTCGCGTCACAGCGCCCAGTCGACGCATGGCGGAGGCCAGCTTCTCCGCCCTCACAGAGACTGAGCCCGGTAAACCTTCGATGCGCAGCACCGTCGCCTCTCCTTCCGGCAACTCGCCGTCCAAAAAGGTCCAGGCGACGGTCAGCGGCAGATGCGCTGCGCCGGAGACATCGACGGGGAGTGCCATGGCCGCCGCCATGACGTTTGCCGCCTCGGCATCGTTGAGGCCGGAAACGACGATCGTCTCCTCCGTCTTCGGTCGCGGCGGCACCCGGAAGGTGACTTCCGTCAGGAGGCCGAGCGTACCGTGCGAACCGGCCATCAGCTTGACGAGATCAAGGCCGGTGACATTCTTCATCACCCGCCCGCCGGCCTTGACGATTTCGCCCTTGCCATTGACGAAGCGGACGCCGAGGAGGCTGTCGCGTGCGGCGCCGCTTACGAAACGCCGCGGGCCGGAGACATTTGCAGCAAAGACGCCGCCAATCGTCGGCTCGCCATCGGTCGCCATCAACGGCCGGTGGTCCATCGGTTCAAAGGCCATCATCTGGCCGTTTTCAGCCAGCACCGCTTCGATATCGGCAACAGGCGTCCCCGCCAGCGCGGTCATCACCATCTCGCCCGGATTATAGGTAACGATACCGGTAAGCGCACACGAACATAGCGTAGCCTCTGCGGCAACGGCATTGCCAAAACCGGCACGGGTGTTACCGCCGACTATGGCCAATGCCGCGGCGCGCGCAGCGTGATCGCGGATGATCGCTGCCGCCTCGCCTTCCGTCTTCGGCAAAAATTCTCTCATACGGCGTTGCGCCCATCCAGCGGGAAGACTTTAGAGGGATTGAGGATCCAGCCGGGATCGAAGGCGGCGCGCACCGACATCATCTGGGCGAGATCGGTCTGCGCATATTGGTGCCGCATCAGGTCGCGCTTTTCGATGCCGACGCCATGTTCGCCCGTCAGGCAGCCGCCGGCATCGACGCAGAGCCGGAGAATGTCGTTGCCCGCCGCCTCCGCCTTGGCGGCATCCTCGGGATCATTGGCATTGAACAGGATCAGCGGGTGCATATTGCCGTCACCGGCATGGAAGACATTAGCGACACGCAGGCCGTAACGGTCGACGATTTCAGACGTCTTCTTTAGGACATAGGAGAGCTGGCTGAGCGGCACCGTGCCGTCCATGCAGATATAGTCGGCAATGCGGCCGGTGGCGCCGAATGCGGATTTGCGCCCCTTCCAGATCAGCGCCGCCTCGGTCGCCGACTGGCACTCGCGCACCGTCTTGACGTGGTGAGTACGGGCGATCTCGACGATGCTTTTCAGCATGTCGTCCATCTCCGCCTCCGAGCCCTCGACCTCGACGATCAGCAGCGCGCCGACATCCAGCGGATAGCCGGCATGGGCGAAAGCCTCGCAAATTTCGATCGCCGGCTTATCCATGAACTCGATGGCGACGGGGATGATGCCGGCGGCGATGACATCGGCAACACAGGCACCCGCCTGCTCCGACGTGTCGAAACCGAAGAGAACCGGCCGCGCGCCTTCCGGCTTGGCGATCAGCCGAACCGTTGCCTCGGTGACGATGCCGAGTTGTCCCTCCGAGCCACACACGAGCCCCAACAGATCATAACCTGCCGCATCCAGGGCCTTGCCACCGAGATCGATGACCGTGCCATCGATCAATACAAGCTTGACGCCCAACAGATTGTTGGTGGTGACGCCGTATTTCAGGCAGTGCGCGCCGCCGGAATTCATGCCGATATTGCCGCCGATGGTGCAGGCGAGCTGCGAGCTCGGGTCGGGCGCGTAGAAAAATCCGTCCGCTGAGACGCTTTCGGAGATATGCAGATTGGTGACGCCGGCCTGCACGGTCGCCGTGCGGTTGGCGAGATCGATGTCGAGAATGCGGTTCATCTTGGAAAGACCGAGCACGACGGCATCTTCCTGCGGAATAGCGCCGCCGGAGAGCGACGTGCCGGCGCCACGCGGCACGACCGGGATACCGTAGCGATGGCAATATTTCATCACAGCCGCCACTTCGGCCGTCGAACGCGGCAAGGCGACGGCGAGTGGCATGCGGCGATAGGAAATGAAAGCGTCCGTCTCGAAGGGCATGAGTTCGCGCGGCTCATGAACCAGACATTCCGGTGGCAAGAGATCAACAAGGTCTGCGACGATCTCACGGCGGCGGGCAAGGACATCGGCGCGCGGCGCCAGAAATGAAATGGCCTCTGCCATGGCGTTCTCCTCTTGCACCCGAATATGGACGCCCCTCTTTTTAACGCCATATCATGCTTACCACTTTCCCGAAATTGGCGTAAATGACAAGCATTTATGTCGAAATAGGAATAAATTGCGCATGACCAATCTTGGGGATCTCGAAATCTTTGCCAGCGTCGTCACGACCGGCAGCATGTCGCTCGCCGGCCGCATACTCGGCTTTTCGCCAGCCGTGATTTCCAAGCGGATCAAACGGTTGGAAGATCGGCTCGGCACACGACTTTTGCAGCGCACGACACGCCAGATTTCGCTTACGGAGGCTGGCCAGGGATTTTATGACCGGGTGCTCGCCATCCTCGCGGGATTGGAGGAGGCGGAGGCCTATATTGCCGGCCGGTCCGCGCAGATGCAGGGCACGCTGAAGATTTCCGCCCCCACATCGTTCGGCCGGCTGCACATCGCCCCGCATCTCAAGACGTTCATGCAGGCGCATCCGGATCTGGCAATCAATCTGACGCTAACAGACGAATTCACCGATATCGTCGGCGGCGGCTATGATCTCGCCATCCGCATTGCGGAGCTTACCGATTCCAGTCTCGTTGCCCGGCGCCTGGCGCTGGTCCGCCGCGTGCTCTGCGCCTCGCCAGCCTATATCGCTGCTCATGGCATGCCGGAGGATATTGATGATTTGCGTTGCCACACCTGTCTGCCGCCACACAACAACGATCCCTGGCGACTGGACGGACCGAAAGGCCCGCTGACCTTCCGGCCCGAAGGCAAGCTGATCACCAATTCCAGCGAAGTGATCCGCGAAGCCGTCATTGCCGGCCTCGGCATTGCGCTGCGCTCCACCTGGGATGTCGGCCCCGAACTCAAGGACGGCCATCTGGTGCAGGTGCTGCCGGCCTATGAAGGCTCGCACAGCGTCACGCTCTCGGCCGTCTATCCCAGCCGCCAGTTCCTGCCGGCAAAGGTACGCGTCTTTATCGATTTCCTGGCGGAACTTTATGGGCCGGTCCCCTATTGGGAACGATAGACGACCACCACATCTCAAAGACTGGAGAGCGTCATCATGCCCTCTTTTGAAACCATCCGTTCCAATCTCTCCGGGGTCTCGAACACACGCTTCACCGTCATCCTTGGCGACATCACCAAGCTTAGCGTCGATGCCATCGTCAACGCAGCAAACAGCAGCCTGCTCGGCGGCGGCGGTGTGGATGGCGCCATCCATCGTGCCGCCGGACCGGAACTCGTTGCGGAATGCCGGACGCTCAACGGCTGCAAGACGGGACAGGCCAAAATCACCGGGGGATATCGCCTGCCGGCGAAACATGTGATCCATACCGTCGGACCTGTCTGGAATGGCGGCGGGCGTGGGGAGGACGATTTGCTCGCGAGCTGCTATCGCAACAGCCTCGGCCTAGCCAGGGATCATGGTCTCAAGACCATCGCCTTTCCGGCCATCTCCACCGGCGTCTATCGTTTTCCTGCCGAGGCCGCAGCCAAAATCGCGACACGCACTGCTGTTGCCGAGAGCATGGGCGGCGATTTCAATGAGGTTATCTTCTGCTGCTTTGGCGACGAAATGGCTGACCTCTACGACCGGCTGCTGCCGGAGGCGCTGGCAAAGGCTTAGTCAGTTAGCCAAGCGTTCAATCACCAAATCCAACAGTTCCCTTCCCTGTCAGGGCGTGGCGGCGACCATGGCGCTGGAACAAAACAATACCGAAAAATGTTTCGAATGCGGCAAGTTGCCGGCATACGGCGCCGCGCACGATACCGAGTTCGTCAGCCGCTTCAATATGCCACCACAACGAGCATCGGCATCGTGGACGCGTAGCGCGTTCATCGGCAGGAGACATAGCAACAGGGAGCGTTCGGATATAACGGAGATTTAGCTTTTTTGCCGGTATGACAGGAAGAGTTATAGAGCGATGCGCCATCTGCGGCATATCAATAGCATTCGATGTCGCTGACAGCATAGTCGCTGGCGAATATCAAAGACCGAGTCCTCACATTTTTAACTATTGAGCACTCAACGAAAGTGTGTGGAAATACCATATAAAGTCATATGGAATGCACAATTTTTCCATGTAATGCTAATATGCACCTGATTCTAAACTCGAACTCTTAAAGGTGACCCGACCCTTGGCCATTCTCGCCCGTATCGCAAGTGATGTGCAGCTCATGTTTCGGCGCCCGCCGCGACAGCAATATGCCGCGCTTTGCTATCGAGCGAGAAAGAAGACGGCCGAATTGGAAGTGCTGCTGCTGACCAGCCGCGATACCGGCCGCTGGGTCATTCCCAAGGGCTGGCCGATGCCGGGCAAGCTGTCGCATGAAGTCGCGGCCAGGGAAGCCTTCGAAGAGGCCGGCGTACGCGGTACGGTGGAAACCGAACCGCTTGGCGCATTCAACTATGACAAAGTTCTGAAGGACGGTATCCAGGTGCCCTGCCGGGTTCAAGTCTATGCGCTCGACGTCAGCGATCTCGCCAAGAATTTCAAGGAAAAGGGCGAGCGCACGGTCGAGTGGGTTTCCTGCAACGAAGCGATCAAACGCGTCCGCGAGCCGGAGTTACGCAACATCATCCTCGCCTTCGAGCGGCGGATGACCGCAGGATTTGCCGCGGCAGAGACAAAATAAGCCGCATCGTACTCCCAACTTAGCACACCGAAATAACCGGCAGGCATTGCGCGGCCTGCTGGACGGCGTAAGACTATATATTTCGACTCAGAGAATGGCATGCCCGACCGACCGGCAAAATTGACAAAAAGGACGCTGGACAAGGATCTCGACAAATTCACCTATGTCGAGGATGCCGCCAATCATGTCACGAAACGGTTGGTCGCTCCCAGTATCGGCCTGATCTTCCTCGGCCTTGCGATGATCTTCGCCGGCATTAACCTGCTGAACCAACCAGGCGCGACGCTGGCCATCGCCGCCGTGGCGCTCGCCGGCTACATGGCCATGAATATCGGCGCCAAGGATGTCGCCAACAACGTCGGCGCGGCGGTGGGCGCGCGCGCCATCACCATGACGCAGGCCTTGGTCATGGCGGCGATCTTCGAAGTTCTCGGCGCCATGATCGCGGGCGGACCGGTCATCAAGACCATCTCCTCGCATATCATCGATACCGACCGCATCATCACCAGCGGCAAGCTCGCCTGGCTGATGATGGGGGCGCTGCTGGCCGCCGCACTCTGGATCAACTTCGCCACCTGGCTGAAAGCACCGGTTTCGACTACCCATACGATCGTCGGCGCCGTCATGGGAGCAGGTGCTGCGGCCGTCGGGCCGGAGATGGTCAATTGGCGCATGATGGGAGCCATCTCCGCCGGCTGGGTGGTCACGCCTTTCCTCGGCGGCACGATCGCCGCCGGCATCCTGTTTTTCATCAAGACCTTCATCATCTATCGCGACGACAAGATCGCGGCCGCCAAATACTGGATTCCCATTCTGATCGGCCTGATGGCCGGCGCCTTCACCGCCTATCTAGTGGTGCAGCTCGCGCCTAAAGATACTGTTGCGGGTGTCTCCACCATGGCGATCGGGATCATTGTCGGTTTGGCGGTCTGGTTGGCCGCAAGGCCGCTGGTGGCGGCGCAGTCTGTTGGTTGCGAAAACAAGAATAGCTCGCTGCGCAAACTGTTCCGCCTGCCGCTGATCTGTTCGGCGGCGCTGATGTCCTTTGCACACGGCGCGAACGACGTCGCCAACGCCATCGGGCCGCTGGCGGCGATCATACGCAGCGTCGGCCTGGGGAGCAGCCTCAGTGTCGTTGGGAGTGCAGCGGGAAATACCGCACCCTATTGGGTCGTGCTGATCGGCGGCTGCGGCATTTCCGTTGGGGTGCTGCTTTACGGTCCGCGCCTGATCCGCCTCGTCGGCGAGCAGATCACCAAGCTCAATCCGATGCGGGCCTATTGCGTCGCCCTGTCGGCGGCGCTCACCGTCATCGTCGCCTCCTGGTTCGGCCTCCCCGTCAGCTCCACCCATATCGCCATCGGATCGGTCTTCGGCGTCGGCTTCTTCCGCGAATGGTACACCAGCCACTCAAAGCGACGCCTGGCCTATATGCGGATGAAAGCCGAGGCTTCGAGCATCCCATGGGGCGAGATCGAAGAAGCCGACGAGCACAATCCGGATGAAATCCACCGCCGACGCCTCGTGCGCCGCTCGCATTTCATGACCATCATCGCCGCCTGGGCCATCACCGTGCCGGTCTCGGCCATGCTTGCAGCCGCGGTATATTGGGCTATGGTCGCGCTCTTCATTTAAGGGATTACCCATGCGCGCCAATTTCCGCATGCAGCGGCTGTTCGTGATTTCGGATATCAAAGCAAATGCCGGCATCGAAGCCGATCACGATCAATTCAACTATCTCGCCAATGTGTTGCGCATGGAGGACGGCGCCGAGCTGTTGATCTTCAACGGCCGTGACGGCGAATGGAAGGCCCGCGTCTCCTTTCCCTCGCGCAAGCGCATCCTGCTGACGCCCATCGAGGAGACGCGGCCGCAGCCCGCCCCCTCCGACCTGCACTATCTTTTCGCCCCGCTGAAGGTCGGACGGCTCGACTATCTCGTACAGAAGGCGGTGGAGATGGGCGCCGGCCTGTTACAACCGGTAATGACGCAGCATGTGCAGGGCAAGATCACCAATCTCGACAAGCTCAAGGCCAACGTCATCGAAGCGGCCGAACAATGCGGCATTCTCGGGGTTCCCGAGGTAGCAGAGCCTATAAAGCTTGCCGATCTGCTGGCACGATGGCCCAGGGAGCGCCGTATCATCTATTGCGATGAAGGCGATGCCGGACAGAACCCGCTGCCGATCCTCTCAGAGGTCAGGGAGAAACATCTGGCACTGCTGGTCGGCCCGGAAGGTGGATTTTCGGAAGAGGAGCGCGCCCTGCTGCACAGCCTCGATTTCGTCACCGCCATTCCCTTGGGCCCACGGATATTGCGGGCCGATACGGCCGCGGTGGCGGCCATGGCGGTCATTCAGGCGGCGATCGGGGACTGGAATTAGCTTGCTCGCCGGACGCTTTTCAACCCGCTAACGCAAGCGCGGTCGTAACAACCAACATAACCGCCAGGGCAACGTTTACGATGCGCGAAATGGTGGGGTTCTGAAGGAAGCGGGACAGTGAGGTCCCCACCAGAAGCCAGCATAGGTGAATGATGACAATCATTCCGCTGAGCAGCGTTATCTTGATCAGTGCATCGAGCGTGCGCTGATCCTTGAAGAGACTGACCCCGGCGAAAACGGCGGCGATCGCCAGATAGGCCTTGGGATTGGTGATCGCCAGCAGAAAACCGCCGGCGAAGGCGGGCGTGGCAATTTGATCACTGCGGCGTGCGAGCGGCGGAGCGGTGGCGATCCTTAAGGCCAAGTAAGCAATATAGACGGTGGAGACTACGGTAAGCGCCGATGCCCCATACGGCACCGACAACAGGATTGCCACGACGCCGACCGCGACGGCCAACAGCACGACGACCGTACCGGCAATGAGACCGCAGACGTAACCGATCGACCGGCGGAAACCAAAGACAGCGCCGACCGCCGTGGCGCTGATGGTGGACGGACCCGGGCTGCCCATGATGACCAGAGAGGCCAGAAGCAGCGTCAGGATCGGGTAGAACCCGGTCTGCTCGAACATCGATAAGCCCCTCCGTCGTCAATGGAAAGGCAAGACTATTTCGAACGTCGGTTGGGTGTCTTGAACGCTTGTGCAAGCATGCGACCACAGCCCGGTTTTCCAGACACAAAATCCTATTTTTTTGAACGACCCTTGAAAGAAATTCACTTGCACCGTACCTCATTCCGCGTCAATCACCCTTTCCTATTGGCCTGCGGCTTGCGCGGGCCTCCTTCCGAGATCAAGGTAATACCATGGCGCGCGATACCACCGACCAGACTCCGCTCTCTTCGGTCTCGGACATGACGGCCTATCTGGCGGCCGGCAGCAAGCCGAAGGAGCAATTTCGCATCGGCACGGAACACGAAAAATTCGTGTTCTTCCGGGCCGATAACAGCCCTGTGCCTTATTTCGGCGATGCCAGCATTTCCGCGCTTTTGAAGGGCTTGCAGGAAAGATCCGGCTGGGAGCCGATCATGGATGGCGAGAACATCATCGGGCTGGGCGAGCCGACCGGTATGGGCGCGATCTCGATCGAACCCGGCGGCCAGTTCGAACTGTCGGGCGCGCCACTCGAAACCCTCCATCAGACCTGCAAGGAATCGAACCAGCATCTGGCGACATTGCGCGAAATCGCCGAGCCGATGGGCATTCGCTTCCTCGGCATCGGCGGCAGCCCAAAATGGACGTTGGCTGAAACGCCGCGCATGCCGAAATCGCGTTACGACATCATGAGCCGCTACATGCCGAAGGTCGGCACCAAGGGCCTCGACATGATGTACCGCACCTGCACGATCCAGGTGAACCTCGACTTCTCCTCCGAAGAGGACATGCGCCGAAAGATGCGCGTGTCGATGAAGCTGCAATCGCTGGCGACCGCATTGTTTGCCTCCTCGCCCTTCACTGAAGGCAAGCCGAACGGCCTCTCCTCCTGGCGCGGCGACATCTGGCGCGATACCGACAACCGCCGCAGCGGCCTGCTCGACTTTACTTTCCGCGACGATTTCGGCTTTGAAGACTATGTGAAGTGGGCACTCGACGTTCCCATGTATTTCGTCGTCCGCGACGGCCATTATCACGACTGCACCCACGTCACCTTCCGCCAGTTCATGAACGGCGCGCTGAAGGGCGAGATCGCCGATTGGGAGCCGACGATGGGCGATTGGACGAACCATCTCTCCACCCTCTTCCCCGATGTGCGCCTCAAGCGCTTTCTGGAGATGCGCGGCGCAGACGGCGGCCCCTGGCGGCGCATCTGTGCGTTGCCGGCCTTCTGGGTCGGCCTGCTCTATGACGACGCTGCACTGACGGCCGCTGACGAGCTGACCAAAGATTGGAGCTTCAATGAGGTCAATGCCCTACGCGATGTCGTGCCGGTGCAGGGCCTGAAGGCCGACATCAAGGGTCATAAGCTGCTCGACGTGGCGCGCGAGGTCGTCGGTATTTCCCGCAACGGCCTGAAGAACCGCGCCCGTCTGAACGGCGAAGGCCAGGACGAAAGTGTCTTCCTGGCGCCGCTCGACGAAGTGCTCGCCAAGAGGGGCACGCTCGCCGACGATCTGCTGATGCTCTATCACGGCCGTTGGAACGGATCGGTCGAACCGGTCTTCGAGGAATATCAATACTGAGAGTCGGCTAGAGCCTGGATTGTTGCGGCGCACACCGGCAGAAACCGGTATGCGCCGACTTTTTTCCCGCTATACTACCAGAATTGCACGCTTTCTGATTCCGAAGCGGCATGATTGCGCGGAAAGGAACTTCGATGCTGCCACTCTTCGACATGATGATGCAGGCACAAAACGGCGCCGCCACGGAGGCGATGGCCAAGCAGTTCAACCTCGCGCAGGAGCAGGCGGCGAAAGCCATGGCGGCGCTGATGCCCGCCTTTTCTTCAGGATTCAAGCGCAGCGCGACCAACCCCTATAATTTTATGGGCGTGATGCAGGACATCACCTCCGGCAACTACGCCAAATATTTCGAGGACATGAGCAAGGCCTTCACGCCTGAGGGCATTGCCGACGGCAATACAGTGCTGGCGCGGCTGTTCGGCTCCAAGGATGTGTCCCGCGCGATTGCCGCGCAGGCGGCGCAGATGACCGGCATCGGCCAGGAGATTTACCAGCGCATGCTGCCTATTATGGCCGATACGCTGATGGGCGGCCTGTTCAAGGAAACCAGCGGCCAGATGCCTCAGATGGCCAATCCTTTCCTCAACACGGCGATGGGCGAGATGATGCAGAACTGGCTGCAGACCATCGGCTTCGCACCGAAGCAGCAGCCGACGCCACAGGCGAGCATCTTCGACAATCCGTTCACCCAGGCGATGGAACTGATGTTCGGCACACAGCCGGTCGAGCACAAAAAGCCCGCTGCCGCCAATCCTTTCCTCGACAATCCCTTCGCCAAGGCATTCCAGGATATGATGCGCAATTTCCCTATGCCCGCCGAGCCGCCGAAGGAAGCACCGAAAGCCAAACCCGCCGCACCCGGCGTCGACATGGCCGCCTATACCGAAATGTTCAACGCCATGTTCGACAGTGGCCTGGAAGTGCAGAAGAACTATCAGAAGAACATGGAAGCGATCTTCGATAGTTATATGCCGGCGGACAATAGGCCAGCGCCGAAACAGGGATGACAACCCAGCAGGACACTCCAGCGCGTCCGTCACAGCAATAACATTGCAAGACATCAGCAAATGCTGCGCGGGACACTCAGAGGCAATGCCATTTGGGGCTCCAAGCGGCTGCTCATCGACAAACCCAGCAGCGTGCTTTGACGGCGGATCTCAGTAACGAGATGTTCAGCGAGCCTGACGGCGAAGGCGACGGCGGGAAGCGTGGGGTTGGCTTGTCCGGATGTCGGGAAAACGCAGCTACCGGCGATATAGAGGTTGGCGATGTCGAAGACGCGGCAGTTTTGATTGACGACGGCGTGCTTGCGGTCCACACCCATCTTGGTCAACCCGATCTGATGGTAGCCGTCTTTGGCTTGCGCATCGATATGCTCTTCAAGATGTTCGGGGGCTGTGTCGAATATCAGCTTACCCATTTTGCGCTCCTTGAGCCACCGATCGAGAGCGAGATGCGCCTGGAGCGTGCCGCGGATATCCTGATCCAAATATCGGAATGAGACCTCAAGCTTGAACTGGCCGTCCGCGTCTTGCTCGGGCTTGAGGAAAGCGCGGTTCGAGCTGCTTGGAATTTGCTCCCCATGGTAGCGGAGGCCGTATCTCATGTCAGGCCTGCGCAGCAGAAGATATGGTTCAGCTATGCTGTATTTTTGGCGAAGCAGATCCAACGCGGAAAAGGTCGCGCCAAGCGGATTGCGCAGTACATTATGCAGCACATTATGGTAGCGGGATCGGTCGGCTTCGCTCCATGTCGCCTTGTGGACGACGGCCTTCCGACTGTTCCAGAGGTAGAGCAGCGAGAGCGCCGGGTCGGCCTCACCGATAGCGGCCCTCCGGTTCGTCGGCCAAAAAGCGATATTCGGCAGTTCAAGTGCTCGTTGCAACTTGGGGCCGGGTTGAAACCGGTTGCACACGAAGGTTCCGGTGGATGTGAGCTTAAAAAGATACCGTTCGGCATGCTCTTTGGTGGTGAATTCGATCTGCGCGATCTGCCCGGCGATGTGTCCCATGTAGAAGCGCCCGAGCGGCCCGTCAGTTCCGCCGAACAATTGCGGAAACGCAACCTGGAGGTTCAGCAGCAGCCGGGTATTGCCTCTACCGCCACAGGCCAGCACATAATGGTCAGCGTGCGCCCAGAACGAACGACCGCGCCAGGCAACTGACATGGAATGTAGTCGTCCCTCCACCGGGTCGAACGCCAGAGCTTTGACCCTCGAGTCCAGGACGACGAACAGGTTCTTCGAGGTAGCGAGCTCAGTCCTGTTGGCTCTCGCTGTGTTGCGTATTCGTGTCCAGCTTTCCCGGGATGTCGGAAAATCGGTCTCCGGTTCCGGCTCCGACCTCTCGCGGTTGACATCGCTGCTCAAAAGAGCGCGCGCCCGCTGATAGAAAGGCGAAATCTTGTCGTGAGCAATAGGCCAGCCGGAGTGCGCGACGTAATCTCTTGCTTCGAAGTCTATATCATCCAGCTCAACGCATTGCCCACCCCATCGTTCGGACGTGCCGCCCAGTCCGGTGGCCGAAGTCACTCGGTCGGCAGCGTGATGGATATCGTCTTCTATGTCGAAGCCTGTTTCGTTTCGTTCGGGTCGCTTCGATTGTTTCGGCCCGGCTTCGATAAGCAGCGTTCGCATGCCGCGCCTGCTCAATTCCAGCGCAGCGGCAATACCGACCGGTCCTGCGCCTGCAACACACACGTCAAATCCTTGCTGAAAGACCTCTGAACTCGCAAACATCTTCGCCCCCCGGTTTTCGAGCTAATGTCCTTTCCTGTAGCAAAGCCGCAGTCACCCTTGCATCCCCTCGCGGACACTGCGGATCGGTCTCGGCGCGATCGCCAGAAAATTTAAGGTGGAGGCGCAGACCTAGCGCAGCACGCTAATGGTTCACTACCCACAGAACAATTCCGCCTAAAGTAGAATGAAATTTGCCGTCACCCTCAGCAAAAGGATTAGTGGCGGCTTTGCCTGCTCTACAATCCCGTGCATCGTCCAGCCCAAACAAAAGGAATTCGCGATGGCAACCGAAGATGAGCGTCGGCATTTGATGCTTCCCGCATCTCGACAGCGCTCCGAGGCAGGTCTCGGATGCGGCATCCAACCTTAGAGAGCGTCGAGGAAACGGATGATGCGGCTCCATGTGAGATCGGCCGCCTTGGCATCGTAATCGGGCAGGCTGGCATCGGTATAGAGGTGGCCGGCGCCTGGATAGGTGAAGAGATCGGCTGCGATCTTTGATCGTGCGGCCGCGGATCGCCATGCGGCGACGTCTTCCGCAGGCTCGAACGGATCGGGATCGGCAAGATGGACCTGCACGGGCAAGCCCTCGCGAGGGCTCTCCGGAATTTGAGCGATGCTGTGGAGGAAGAGCACACCGGCGGTCTGGGGCCGCTTCGGCCAAAGACTTGCAGCAACCGCCGCACCCATGGAGAATCCACCCAGGACCGTTGAGGGCGGCAGGCCAGCCATCGCCCATTCCGCTCGCTCGCAGATGGTCGGCCAGCCGATCTCATCCTTCAGTTCGAAGCCTTCATCGCTTGAACTGGCCACCCAACCGTCATAGAGGTCCGGCGCGAACGCCCTGTGACCTGCCGCCTGCAAGCGCTCGACGGCGTCGAGTTCGAGAGGGCGCAACCCATAAACGGAATGGAAGAGGATCACCGTCGCCATTGTCAGCCCTCGCATTTCGACCAGAGCCTAACATAAGACATTTGAAAGACATGGCAATTTGCCCGATCATCTTTCAAAGGGCGAAACCATTCTCCGAAAAGAAAAAACCCGGTGTCGGTCGGGAAACCGAACACCGGGAAGAGGCAGGGCTTATTGGCTATCACCCTGCGGGGAAACGGATAATCGGCCTCAACGATGGAAGCTGGTAAGGCCGAGGCGCGTACGGCGACGCGCGGAGTTGGTCAGGTGGCTGGACGGGTCCTCGAAGAAGGTCGACGTGTTGAGCGCCGATGTGACGTCAAGGCGTGTCAAGCCGATGTCCTTCAATTGGCTGTCGTTCAGCTCATTCAGATAATTGATCTCGCGGCGGTTGCGGAGAGCGCGCCAGACGGATGCCATCTTATCGAAAGCAAGCGTCAGACGTGCCGTCAAAGGCAGCGACGGCCTTGCGTGGCCGAGATGTAATGTCCGATCTGTCGTGCGCATTTCAGTGGTCCTTTCTTTCAGGCACACGCTGGCCAAGCCCCTTCCCGGAGGTCCGGAGAAGGAGCGTGGTTTGGGAGGAATTCGGCAGGAGGTCTGTCGATTGGTATGCTGATTTGCATTAGGAAGATGCCAAAGCCCTATTGATCAGTCCAACGAATGTTTCTAATGATAATTATCAAACTCCTTTATAGGTGAGATCATGGCCGCGCCGCTTGATATCGATCAGTTGCAGACCTTCATCGCCATCGTGGATTCGGGCAGCTTCACCAAGGCAGCCGACCGGGTCTTCAAGACGCAGTCGGCGGTCTCCATGCAGATGCGCCGGCTGGAAGAACGCGTCGGCAAGCAGCTTTTCATCAAGGATGGCCGCGGCAACCGGCTGACGGCGGAAGGCGAAAAGCTGCTCAATTATGCGCGCCGCATCATCCGCCTGAACAATGAGGCGATCGCCGCATTCGACGACAACAGGCTGGAAGGCACGCTGCGCATCGGCACGCCGGATGATTATGCCGACCGCTATATGCCCGAGATCATCGGACGCTTCGCCAAGACGCATCCGAACGTCGAGCTCTATATCGTCTGCGAACCTTCCGTCGATCTTGCCGAGCGCATGCATCGCGGCGAGCTCGATATTGCGCTGGTCACCCACAATCCGCGCGAGAGAATGTCCGATGTCGTGCGCACCGAGCCGCTCTGCTGGGTCGGCTCGGCCAACCATCCGCTGCGCGACGATGCGCCAATTCCGCTCGCCGTCGGGCGACGCGACTGTCAATGGCGGCAGCTTGCCTGCGCAGCGCTCGACGCCGGCGGCCGCGACTATCAGATCCTGTTCACCAGTTGGTCCTGCACGGTGGTTGCCGCTGCCGTGCTTGCCGGCATGGCGGTATCGGTCATGCCGGAGTCGGCGCTTCGCACCGGCATGAAGGTGCTGAGCCAGGCGGACGGATTCCCGCCATTGCCGCCGGTGCAGATCGGCATCATGAAACGGCCGGGCCTCTCTGTGTCGCTGATGAACGCCATCACCGCCCATATCTCCGCCTGCCTCGACAACATCACGCCGGCAGTAGTCGACGACGATCTCGACGGCGACGTGAAGACCTTTACGCGCTACTATCCGCGCGTGCGTTCAGGACATATTCTGCCGGGTTGGTGATTTTAGAAGCCGGGCGCAAGCCTTGCGCTCAGCTCAACCTACTGAACGGATGTCTCGCGCGACGTCACTCATGTCGTTGTTGAACTGGTGATCCCTGCGTTCGATCACGCGGACCACTGCTTGCGGAATTGCTTTCGCATAGAGATGAACATGAGCTGTTGGCACCACATCGTCATCAGCGCCATGATAGAGATGGACAGGAACGCCGGGCGGAAGCCATTCTGAAAAATCCTTGCGATCATTGATGTCATCGCTCGGCCACCCACCTTCACCTATGAAGGGGGCAGCGATGATAAACAGGCCATCGAGCCTGGGTTTCGGCGGCTGCTCGGCGAGCACATGAAGCAAGATCGTGCCGCCAATCGAGTGGCCGACGAGAATTGCCCCATCCTCCAGCGAGCCGAACTCTCCTATCAGCGCAGCCTTCCAGGCCGAGTATTTAGCATCGTCCTCGCCAGGCATCTGCGGATAGCGGACGGAATAGCCTTCGGCGAGTTCGCGCTCAAGGCTCGCCACCAGTTTGCTGTCCCAGTGGGCATGAGCGCCTTCGCCGGCTCCTTGAACGAAAAGGACCTGCTTGACCATGCAGGCATTTTATTCCGCAGATGCGGGCGGGCGCAAGACCAGGCTAAGCCCCCTCCTCAAAATAGCTTGCCTACTGCTATTGCCTCACCCGCACCCGGCTCGGCAAACAGCGTCGCGCGGATCACCTGTTTCCACTCGTTGAGCATGCGGATGGCAAGGCTCCTTTCGCTCATGATCGCGAGGCGGACGGAGGCGCCGATGAGATGGCTGAAAAGTTGAGCGCGAGCCTGCAGGTCGATTTGACTGCCGGCCGGAATGTGGGCTTCGATGCCCCGCAGGAATATCTCGGCGACACGGTTGCTGTGCTGAATGTTCAGCCTCAGAAGATCCTGATCCATCTCCGTCCCCAGCCACACGCCCATATAGGTCGGATCGCCGCGGAACTCGCGATAGTACCAGTCGACCATGCCGCAGACGAGATCGAGGGCATGATCAAGGGATTTTACGGCGACGAAGACTTCCGCCGTCTTTTGCTGGATGAGAACGGCGTGGCGGTCGAACAGCGCGGTGACAATCGCAGCTTTTTCGGGAAAATATTGGTACACGGAACCGATCGGCACACCAGCTACGGTGGCAAGTTCCGTCATCTTCATGGCGCTGACGCCTTTTTCCGCAATCAGGTGGGCGGCGGCCGACAAGATGACATCGACGCGGTGGATGCTGCGTTCCTGCTGAGGCTCTTTGCGGAATCTGATGCGGGCGGGTTTGTCCGGGCTCATGCATTTCCCATTTTATTGTTCACTCGGAGCGGCGCCGGGGCGTGTGGCAGCTTATGCCACAGGCATGTTCAATGCGCGTAAATGAGAAAAGTTCAATTTTAAGTGTTAAGTATTTTTAAGATCGCGACAGACGACAGCGATCAGAAAATAGCTTCTGCCGCTGTCGCTCAGTCCATCACCGCCCACGCTTAGGCCAGATATTTTTTCAAGAAATCGACCGTCCGGCCCCAGGCGAGATCGGCCGCCTTCTTGTCGTAGCGGGCAGCCGAGGTGTCATTGTTGAAGGCGTGGTTGGCGCCGTCATAGACGAAGATTTCGAATGTCTTGCCGCCGGCCTGCAGCTCTTTCCGATAAGCATCGATACCGGCATTGGTGCGGTCGTCGAGGCCGGCATAGTGCAGCATCAGCGCGGCTTTGATGTCGGGTACATCGGCAGCGGCGGGCTGCATGCCGTAGTAGGCAACGCCAGCCTTCAGCTCCAGCGATTTGGTGGCGAAGCGGTTGATGACGCCGCCGCCCCAGCAGAAGCCGACCGCGCCGATCTTGCCGTTGGACCCGTCGAGCTTGGAAAGATAGGTCAGGCTCGCTTCGGCATTGGCAACCGTCAGTGCCGCATCGAGCTTGGTGAACATCCCGCGAGCCTTGTCCTCATCTTCCGGCGTGCCGCCGAGCGGCGACAGGAAATCCGGCGCCAGGGCGATGAAACCTTCCAGCGCGATGCGGCGGGCGACATCGCGGATATGCGGGTTGAGGCCACGATTTTCGTGAATGACGATCACGCCACCGAGCTTTTCGCCCTCGCCCTTGGGCCGAGCGAGATAGGCTTTCATCTCACCGGTGCGGCCGGGATAAGGGACGTCCTTCGTCTCCAGACGACTGTCATCGGCGGCAATGATCTCGGCGCTTGCCTTGTTGGCCGCCAGCAAAGGCGCGATCACGGCCGCGGCCCCCGCCGACCCTGCGAGCTTCGTCAGCTTCTCCATGAAACCGCGGCGATCGAGCGTCAGATGCGTATATTCATCATAGGCATTGATCATCGCCTGCGTCACGACGGGCTTATCCATGCTCATACTGTGTTCCTCCTTATCTTTCCCCGGCAGCCAGCATCCCAAAGCCAAGCCGTCCGGTGACAAGATAGGTCAGTGGAGCGCGGTGCGAGGGTAAAGGAAGAACACAAATACGTTATTGCAGGTTGCTTTCCGCGAGAATGCAAGTTCGATCAGGAGAACGCCATCCAGACAGCAAGCCAGACCCACATGCCGGCAAGGACGGCATAGCCGACCGCGAAAAGCGGGCTGCGGTAGCGCAGATCGTTGCTGGTGACATGCACATAGGCATGGGCATAACGCGAGGCGACGAAGATCCAGGCCAGGATGACGGCAGGCAGATTATCCGCCTGGGCGACGAACAGCGCGATGGAGCAGGCATAAAACAGAATTGGAAGCTCGAACTGATTGGCGATGCTGTTGCGCACAACCAGGCTTTCGGCCGGCTCATCGGCGGCATAGTTCTCGCGAAACTGCGATCGTTTGATCTTGCCCGCCTTCACCGCGCTTTGGCGACGCAAGCCCAACAGCGCATAGAGAATATAGACAAGCACCGCATGGGCCACCATGGGCCAGAACATTTCGTAGCCGGTCACGCCGCCAACTCCTTAGAGCAATTCCAGGAAAAGTGCGAAGCGGCTTTCCGTCCGGAATTGCGTAAAAACAAAGGGATAGAGCGGGAAAGCGATTCCGTGAAACGCTGAAACCGCTCTAGGGATTGCTGAACGGCAGAACGCCGGCTCAGGACGGCTTGGAACCGTCTGCAGACAGGTAGCGAAGAATCGCGAAACGGGCCAGTAGAATGATAGTGATGACCAGCGTGAGGAACTTTATCCGCACGATAATCGGCAGCAGACTCGCGAGCAGCGTTACTGTGGCATCCGATGGCGTGGCGGGCGGATAAAGCAACAGGCCGGCAATATTTTCGGCATAATCCATCACGCCGTAGAAGACCGGCAGTGATCAGGGCAATTACAGCAGGCGGGATCGGCTTGCCGAAGAAGGTGCCGCCGGGACCGACAAGCCGCAGCAGGCAAAAGAGCAGACCGGCCAGCACCAGCGGAAAGATGAGCTCCGGCCCAAGATACATGGAATGCAGGATGGCAGCCGGATCGGGATGATCCTTGAGGTAGCGCAGCATGGCGATGACGTCGCCGCGCTCATAGCCGCCGATGCGCGCATCGAGCATCTGCTCGCCAGCCGCCGCATCGCTGAATGCTCTCACGAAGCCGGCATAGATCCAGGCAAAAAGCGCCAGGGAAAGAGCCGCAAGGATCGCCGTCAGGCCCTGCAAGGACCTGACGTTGCCTTGAGCGCGATCAGCCATCGATCAGCCGCCGGCACCCGGATAGTTCGGGCTTTCGCGGGTGATCGTGACGTCATGGGCATGGCTTTCGCGCAGACCCGCGCCGGAGATGCGCACGAAGGTGGCGCGCTCCTGGAATTCCTTGAGATCGGCGCCTCCGACATAGCCCATGGCCGCCTTCAGGCCGCCGGCGAGCTGGTGCAGCACGCCCGAGACGGAACCCTTGTAAGGCACCTGGCCTTCGATGCCTTCCGGCACCAGCTTCAGGGTGTCGCGTACCTCCGCCTGGAAATAACGATCGGCCGAACCGCGCGCCATGGCGCCAACGGAGCCCATGCCGCGATAGGCCTTGAAGGAGCGACCCTGGTAGAGATAGACCTCGCCCGGGCTTTCGTCCGTGCCGGCGAGAAGCGAGCCGACCATGGCGGCCGATGCGCCGGCGGCGATCGCCTTGGCGAGATCGCCAGAGAACTTGATACCGCCATCGGCGATGACGGGGATATTCTGATCCTGCGCGGCCTGGACTGCCGACATGATGGCAGCGAGCTGCGGCACGCCCACGCCGGCGACGATACGGGTCGTGCAGATGGAACCAGGGCCGATACCGACCTTGACGGCATCGGCACCGGCATCGATCAGCGCCCGCGTGCCGTCATAGGTGGCGACATTGCCGGCCATGACGCGGACCGAATTGGAGAGCTTCTTGACGCGGGTGACGGCATCCAGAACGCGCTGCGAGTGGCCGTGGGCGGTATCGACGACCAGAAGATCGACGCCGGCCTCGATCAGGCGCTCGGCGCGCTCGAAGCCATCATCGCCGACGCTGATGGCGGCGGCGGCACGCAGACGGCCCTGCGCATCCTTGGAGGCGTTCGGATTAAGCTGCGATTTCTCGATATCCTTGACCGTGATCAGGCCGACGAGGCGGCTATCGCCATCGATGACCAGCAGCTTTTCGATGCGATGCTTGTGCAGCAGGCGCTTGGCCTCCTGCTGCTGAACGCCGTCCTTGACCGTGACCAGGTTTTCGCGGGTCATCAGCTCGTAGATCTTCTGCGAGGGATCGGAGGCGAAGCGGACGTCGCGGTTGGTGAGGATGCCGACGAGGCGATGCGACTTCTCGACGACTGGGATGCCGGAAATGCCGTGCGCCTTCATCAAAGCGAGCGCTTCGGCGAGCGTTGCGTCCGGACCGATGGTGACTGGATTGACCACCATGCCGCTTTCGAATTTCTTGACCTGCCGGACCTCTTCTGCCTGTTCGATCGGCGTCAGATTGCGGTGGATGACGCCCATGCCGCCGGCCTGTGCCATCGCGATGGCGAGACGGCTTTCCGTCACCGTGTCCATGGCCGCCGAAAGGATCGGCAGGTTGAGTTCGATATCCTGGGCGATGCGAGTGGCGATATTCGTCTGGCCGGGCATGACCTCGGAGTGCCCCGGCTGCAGGAGCACATCGTCGAATGTCAGAGCATCCAACCCGGTTGACGTTTCAATGATGCGTGCCATGGCCAATTTCCTTCGTCTGTGAAAAGCAGGATGGCTCCGGAACGAATCGTCCGCCGGGCGATCTTGCAAGTATTGCTTGGAAGTTGGCGAGGGCTGGTAACACGTCTATGACAGGAAGGGAATAGGGAAAAGCGTCCTGTGCGCAACCGGACTTCGAGATTGGCCTAAATCTTGCCCCAAGACATTGGCGAGCGCCGCCTTGCGACCGCCTTCGGCCGGCAGGAACATCGGCAGCCATGATCGCATTTTCTCCGATGGCAGCAGCGTAAGCTGTGCCTGTCACACCGTCGTCGGCAGAGGCAAGCTGGAATACGACCTTTCATGATCGATAATTTCGTCATGACATACTCAACCAAATCCGCTAATACACCGAACGACATTTTATGCGTTTAGCATTTCTATGCGTTTAGCATATGTCAAACTTGGTAGCCTTGCCGTGCGGCAAACAGCATCACCAAGACGTGATCTGCAGGAAGCCACAGGGCAGAATCGAGGATTGGCAGAGGCCGCACATAGGACTAAAGCTCGTCGCGATCTTTCAGATTCGCTCCCACGCTTTAGCTCGTTGTTTTTGCATGTCGTTTTCGCAAAACCGCCGCACATTTTTGCGCGACATGCATTAGAGAGCGGGTGCCCGTCTCAGGCGGACCCCTTCCCCGAAGACACGACTCACCCAAGGCATATGCCTATGAATCGCATCGTTCCCCTGATCCTTGCCGTTGCTCTTTTCATGGAGCAGATGGATTCCACCGTGATTGCGACCGCTCTGCCGGCCATCGCAGCGGATCTCCATGTTGGTCCGATCACGCTGAAACTGGCGCTGACATCCTATATGGTATCGCTGGCGGTGTTCATTCCGATCAGCGGCTGGATGGCGGATCGCTTTGGGGCAAAGAACGTCTTTCGGCTTGCGATCTGCGTCTTCGTCATCGGTTCGATCATGTGCGCCTTCTCGAGCGACCTCCTGGAATTCGTCGCCGCTCGCTTCCTGCAAGGTCTCGGCGGCTCGATGATGACGCCGATCGGGCGGCTTGTGCTGGTGCGCACGACGCAGAAGAGCGATCTGGTATCGGCCATGGCGCTGCTTTCCATTCCCGCCCTCGTCGGCCCGCTTGCCGGACCGCCGCTCGGCGGCTTCATCACCACTTACGCCTCCTGGCATTGGATCTTCCTGATCAACGTTCCCGTCGGCATTCTTGGCGTCATTTTGTCGACGATCTTCCTGCCGGATATCGAGGCGACCATGCCGCCGAAGCTTGATTTCGTCGGCTTCCTGCTGACGTCCTTCGCGGCGGCCGGCGTCGTCTTCGGCATGTCGGTCATCAGCCTGCCGGCCCTGCCGCCGTTCATCGGCATCTTGGCCATCGTCATCGGCTTCATCTGCGGATTCCTTTACGTCGGCCATGCCCGCCGCCATCCGGCACCGATCCTTGACCTGTCGCTTCTAAGGAATGCCACCTTCCGCGCTTCCGTTACGGGCGGCACGCTGTTTCGCATCTGCATCGGCGCCATGCCCTTCCTGACGCCGCTGATGCTGCAGCTCGGCTTCGGCCTCAATCCGTTCCAATCGGGCCTCATTACCTTCGCCGGCGCTATCGGTGCCATCAGCACCAAGTTCATCGCCCGCCGCGTATTCAACGCGGTCGGCTTCAAGACGGCGCTGCTGTCGGCAGCGGGGATCACGACGGTGACGACGATCGGCACCGGTCTGTTCCAGCCGTGGACGCCGCATCTCATCATCGTCGGCGTGCTGCTGATCGGCGGCTTCTCACGCTCCTTCTTCTTCACAGGGATCAATGCACTCGCCTTCGCCGACATCAGCGACAAGCAGGCAAGCCACGCCACATCGATGAGCTCGGTCATGCAGCAGATCAGTCTTGCGCTCGGCGTTGCCGTCGCCGCCCTGATCCTGGAAACGTCGACCTACTTCAGCGGCACGGAGCTGCAGGTCCACGATTTCCATATCGCCTTCTTCTCGATCTCGATCCTGACCGTAGTCGCCATCATTCCCTTCATCCGCATGGACCGCAGCGCCGGCGCAGCGGTCTCCGGCCACAAGGCCGGCTTGAAGCGTGTGGCCGCGACGCAGCCGCAGGTGCCGTTGGTGAAATGATGCGATCTCACCCGTTGGGGCGAAGGTAAACGCTATGCGGGCCGCTCGCAGACGGCGCTGAGTTTGTTGCCGTCGGGATCGCGCACGTAAGCCGCATAGAAATTGGCATGGAAGGAGCGCAAGCCGGGTTTGCCCTCATCGGTGCCGCCATGGGCAAGGGCCGCGGCGTAGAAGGCGTCGACATCAGCGCGGCTTTCCGCGTGAAGAGCCACCATCGAACCATTGCCGATGGTCGCCTTGCGGTGATTATAGGGAACCACGACCCAGAACCGGCATCGCGTGTCACCATCGGCGGCATAGCCGATTTCCTCATCCGATTCGCGTTGGCGCCGGTAGCCGAGGATCGGCAGGACCGCGTCATAGAAGCTGCGTGCACGCGGAATATCGTTAGAGCCGAGAGTGACGTAGAGAAGCATGGTAAGAATGCGCTGCCTGCGATGCCGATGGGAATGCATCATCGGACAAAAGCGATGGCTAAATCAAGCACTCGTTGCTTCGTCGTCCATGCTGCGGCCTTTGAAGCCCTTCGCCAACAGGAACATCTCCACCGATTCGGACCTCGACGCGCCCGGCTTCACATGAATGACCTGGCGAAAATTCTGCTTCAGGAAGGTCAGCAGGTCACGTTCCGTACCGCCCTGGAAGGTCTTGGCAAGGAAGTGCCCGCCTTCGGCCAGGACTTCGACAGCGAAATGCGCCGCGACTTCGCAGAGATGCATGGTCCGCAGGTGGTCGGTACGGTGATGGCCGGTCGTCGGTGCGGCCATATCCGAAATCACCAGATCGGGCGTACCGCCGACGGCGTCGATCAGCCGCTGCGGTGCGTCCGGATCCAGGAAGTCGAGCTGCAGGATGGTGACGCCCGGAAGCGGCGCCATTTCCAGGAAGTCGATCGCCGCAACGCGGATATCCTCTTCCGTCGATCCCGTGACCTTGGCGGCGATCTGCGACCAGCTCCCCGGCGCAGCGCCAAGATCGATGATGCGACGTGCACCTTTGAGGATGTGGTGCTTCTCGTCGATCTCCAGCAGCTTGAAGGCGGCACGGGCGCGGTAGCCCTCAAGCTGGGCGCGCTGCACATAGGGGTCGTTGATGTGCCGTTCCAGCCATTGCCGCGAGGAGGCCTTCAGCTTCTTTTTCTTGACGCGCTGGCCGAGTTTGCGGCCCGTACGATTGCCGGCGATGGTTGGCTTGGTCACGTCTGCGGCCCCTTCATATCCCTCGGTCGATGGCCGCGGCGCGAACGGCCCCGCCGCCACACGCCGTCATCCGCCATCATATCGGTCAGCAATCCTTCGCGCAGGCCGCGATCGGCAACGCGCATGCGCGGGCTCGGCCAGCGGCGGCGGATCGCCTCGAGAATGGCGCAGCCCGCCAAAACGAGATCGGCGCGGTCCGGCCCGATGCAGGGGTTGGCGGCGCGCCCGGCGAAATCCCAGGAAAGCAGCTTCGCTTGCATGGCCGTCACCTCATCATCGGACAGCCAGACACCATCGACCCGGCGCCGGTCGTAACGCGGCAGATCGAGATGGACGCCGGCAAGCGTCGTCACGGTGCCGGATGTGCCGATCAGATGAAAATCGCCGCTGTCGCGGGCAGCACCCTGAACCGGCGGGCAATCGAAGCGTTCGAGCATGCCCTCGACTTCGCGCACCATGGTCTCGAACAGTTCCGGCGTGACATCGCGGCCACCGTGGCGTTCCGAGAGCGTCACGACGCCGACCGGCAGCGAAGTCCAGTGGGTGATGTGATTGGCGAGCCGGCTGGAGCGGTTTTCGCCAATGCGGATGACGGCGATTTCCGAAGAGCCGCCGCCGATATCGAACAACACGACCGAGCGCGCCTCGGGACCGACCAGCGACGAGCAGCCGGAGACGGCAAGCCGCGCCTCGGTCTCGCGATCGATGATTTCCAGCCGTAGGCCGGTTTCTTCCGTAACGCGGGTGAGGAAAGTTTCGCCGTTCTCCGCCGCGCGGCAGGCTTCGGTGGCAATCAGCCGCATGCGGCGGATCTCACGCGTCTTCAGCTTGCCGGCGCAGACGCGCAACGCCTCGACAGCCCGGTCCATGGCATCGCTCGACAGCCGGCCGCTGGCGCCAAGTCCCTCGCCGAGACGAACGATGCGGGAAAAGGCGTCGACAACGCGGAACTGGCCCGGCCTCGTCGGCTGCGCGATCAGCAGACGGCAATTGTTGGTACCGAGATCGAGCGCCGCGTAGAGATCGACGGGACGGTACTCTCCATCGGCATGCTGATGCAGTGCGTGGCCATCACGGCGCTGCGCCGGCGGATGCCGGTCATTATGATGATCATTCCGGACAGGCGCCTGTTCAGCGGTGACGGGAGCGACGGGAGCTACGATCTGCGCCGTCTTTTCATGCACCAGCGGGCGGCCTTGCAAACCGCGCTTGCTGCGATGCTTGCGCCTGTTCTTGCCATTCTTATGCGATGGCCCGGCCGCAGGGCGCTGTTCCGGCGCCGTGGATGCCTGCTGCTGATTTGTGGAAGCATGTTGCGCGCCATCCTGCGCTCCGCCACGGGAACGGCGGCGACGCTTGCGCTTTTTGCCCGGAGAACCGGTATCGTTGTCTATCGGGCGTGTCGCCACCGGGCCGGACGTGCCGGTCTGGTTGGCCTCCGCAGAAAAAGCGTTCGGACGGGCGGGACTGCCACGCTTACGCTTACCGCGCCGGGAGGATTTACCCTTCCTGCGCTCTGCTACCGACGCCCCGTTTGCCTGCGGCGCTCTGCCGCTGTCGGGGTCACTCACGTATCTTTTCCACCGCGCCGCGCAAGGCCCCAGGGCATGCTGCAGGCGCTCATTCGATTTTCGTTGGGCGGAGAATATCAGCAGGATGAGTTTTCGCCAAATTCTTTTTGAATCGTGCGATTTGCGGGAGCTAACCCTTCTCACGCGTTGGGGAAAGGCTCAATCTCAAGCCGCCAAGCTCCCCCGAACGCCATCCGCCAGCGCCTTCATCCGGTCGATCGGCAAATGGCCGATCAGCATGAAGGCGAGGGT
Source organism: Rhizobium sp. CB3090 (assembly GCF_029714285.1). NCBI lineage: Bacteria > Pseudomonadati > Pseudomonadota > Alphaproteobacteria > Hyphomicrobiales > Rhizobiaceae > Rhizobium > Rhizobium sp. CB3090. The sequence continues at coordinate 323,678 of NZ_CP121662.1, read as the reverse complement.
CGCGTTCGACCAGTAGACGACATTCATGCCGCGACGGTTTTCCATGTCCGGTGCGGAGGCGCCTTTGGTCGATGGGGTGATGCAGAGTGCCATCGGACCGCTTTCGGGATCGAGATAGGCGATCTGCGCCAGAGGCTTGTTATCATAATTCAATAGCTGGGCGCGCTTGAAATCAATGCCCGGCAGGGCAACGGCTTCGGGCGTCAGCGTGAGGCCGAGCTTGGAGCCGACTTCGCTCAATTGCACGACCTGTTGGGCCCGATTGCCAGCCGGCGCGCTCAGCGTATCCGGCGTATAAAGGGAAAGATATTCGGCGACGACGGCGCGCCACTCGCTTGCCTCATCCGGTTTTCTGAGGCTGCGGCTGATGCCGATCGCGGCGCGGTCGATGGCGACGCCCACGACAAGGCAGGCGGCGATCGCGGACAGGAAGCCACGGCGACTGACGCCGGAAGTAGCCTTCCTTTGCTCGCTTGCGGAAGGGATGGCAGCAAGCATGGCGGTAAGCTTGGCGCTCGGGGCGGCGGCAAGCACGGGTTCGAATGCCTCACGGAAGGGCAGATCGCTGCGCGACAAGAAGTCGAAGCGCTCCGCCACTTGGGCGTCGCTGGCGATCAGCTTTTCTATTCTGTCACTCTCGGCGGCGTTCAACTCGCCGTCGATGAAGGCAGTCAGCAGCTCGTCCGAGGGCATTTTTTTGTTGTCTAGTTCACTCATTCCCGTTCCCCAGTCGCCCGGCCCCGGAAAGCCGCGCCATCCGCGGGTCCCGCACCATCGGCGAGCTTCGCCCGCGCCGCCGCCAGCCGGCTCATCACCGTTCCGATCGGCACATCCAAAACCTCCCCCACTTCGCGATAGGAAAGTCCTTCAACATAGGCGAGGAACACGGCGGTACGTTGCG